>SCTM01000330.1 GCA_004297485.1 Rhodospirillaceae bacterium | reverse complement strand
CTGGTCCCCAGCGCTGGCAACCGGAGCAGGTTCCGGAGCATCGGTCACGCCCGACGCAGCCTGGTCCCCAGCGCTGGCAACCGGAGCAGGTTCCGGAGCATCGGTCACGCCCGACGCAGCCTGGTTCTCAGCCGGAGGGTTCAGCAGATCAATCCCAGCATGCTTAGCCGCCAAAATCTGGAACTGCACTTGGAGCTCAAGCAATTGCTTGATGCTCCGCAACTCCTTCAAAACCTCGTGCACTGCTTCCGTGCTGATCTGCTGCAATTCTTTGAGTCCCGCATCAAGGACCATCAGAGAGCCAACGTCTACCGCCGGAATTGGAGCCGAGGCCGGTAAGGTTTCTGTTGACACCGCCGGAATGGATTCGGTTGGAGCCGATTCCGGAGCCACTTTCACTACTGGAGCTTCCAGCGCTCCCGGTTGAATGTGGTGGCAGGAGACACAGAGCAGCATGCCTGCCAAAAAATGCGACTTCAAGGTTCCATGCCCACAGAGAGTACATTTCATTTTACTAACCTCACTGCGCCCAAAAAGTCTTTACGATATACGTTCGGCCCCTTGAACAATTTGGGCCGAGCGTTAGGATTGTCACCATGGGTAGCCTGTGTACCGCCTGAATTGCTCCAGACGGTACACGTCAGCCCGCTTCCTCCTACGCACCCTGCTACGTGTCCAGGGTAACAGATCACATCTCCCGGTTGTATATCAGCATTGGCAACCCGGACGAACCGGCCATCTCCCAAATTCCAGTAGTCTGCTGACGTAAACATCGGCAAATCGGCCGGAAAAACGCCAGCTTCGCGGAATAAACAATATAACAGCTCGCCGCAATCCCCAAGCAGACCCTTGAGATTGGCTCCTGCAGTCAATCCTGGTACGGGCAACTTAAGCGCTCCCCAGGAATAAAACCATGAAATTAATGTTTCAAGCACATAAGGAGCGAGCCTCGGATCAATTGGCAGGCCCAATAAATCCGGTTGCGAGTCCTCCCGCGCGCTATTGCTATTCGGAGCTATCGACCCAGCATTTTTCTTGCCAGCCGCAATAGCCAGGCCTAGGCCCATCATCACAACGAGCGGGATCATGACATAGCCCACAAAAGGCCAGCAATTGCGATTCCTCCAATCATCAATCCTCCTCCCGGAGCTTTCGCTACGGTATTTGCCACATTGGCACCAGCATTAACCAAATTTACGGCCGCGTCACCCGCTGCAGTTAAGCCTGCTTTGACGTCGGCTGCAGTTTTGGCCCCCGCACCAAGAAGCTGAGCGGGCAAGGAATTGAGCCAAGCCTGATCCTCAGCGCTAAGAGTGGTCCCCTGTGCAGACACTGCATAACGGTATAGATCTCCCCATCCAGGCGGTACCGGATTCGGCGCATATTGGCGCAAATCATCGCCTAAAATTTTGAAAAACTTGGACGCTGTACCACCGCAGGTCTGATAGGCAGAATCGACCATGCCCTGGTAGAGCCGCACATCCTCATCAGGCCAGTATTTCAAACCAGCTACACGGGCCCCCACCGCGCCGGCGCTCTCCCGAGCGGGGCCTAGCTGGGTCTGCCAGCCGTCCGGAAACATTTGGATGGGGTCCATTTATTTTTTACTCGTGATTGCGTAGCCCAGGCCAAGCAATCCTAGGCTACCCAAAATGTACATTCCGGTCTTATCCTCGCTTGGCGGGGCGGGAGCAGGAGGAGGGGGGAGAGGGGAAGGCGTCGCTGTCGCAGGCTTTCCAAGCCCGCTCACAATGGAGCCTATCAGGCCGCCGGTAGGCCCACCGACGGCAGTAGCAATACCGCCAATTGCCGCAGCGCCGGTAGGGCTGCCAGCAAAATCGATTGCTTTACCACCAAGAGCACCTGCAGTATCCAAGGCTTTGCCGCCGAGGCCCGCAGCAGCCCCTACCGTAGCCTCAAACGCATGCCCGGTTGTATCAAGTGCCTTATTTAGCACTGCTCCGGCATTATTTTGATTAACAGACTCTACCTGTTTTGTTACTTCTTTCGACTGCTTGGTCTGCTGCCGTGCCTCAACATTAGCAGTGTCCGGAGTGAGCACATCATCCAAAAACGCAAAGAAATTATCAATGTTGTGCTTATTATTATTAGCCATCAAACCCTCCCAACGAGGCTAAAATTACATAGTGAACATTTCCCCGCCCTGAACCATAATTCAAGAGTTGAATTTGGCCAGTTGAAGGAATCGCTAAAAACTCTGAGGAGGCCGGCCCTATGACCATTGCAGCCTCCCATGCCGCTGCATTGATTACGGGGCCGATGGTGCCTAGGTCCTTGGCAAAACAGACCTTTACTATCATCGTTGAATTGACCTGTACTTGCAGGAATCGACCCCAGGACGGGCAGGGTATGCTGTTCGCCACACCCGGCCCGGTAATAGTCGCCCCATCGATGTAGATGAAGGCATCGCATCGCTTGATCCCAGTCACGCTCAGGTCGTGCAGCTACAATCGTCGCCAGCGTAGCCGCTGGGAAGGTCACCCTTGGGAATGCCCCAAATGGTGCAGAGTACCTGAGTTGCCCCAGGCGTACCTGTCTGCACAGCCCCCTCTACGGTGAGGCTGGTGCTGTTGTCCAGCTTCAGGTTTCCGCAAAAAAAACCATCTCCAGGTTGAAATGCAGGATGCTGCTCGCGAAAACGCCCAACGCTTGACACAAATCCGAGAGGGAAGGTGCTGTTTGCAAGTGCAAATCGGTTATTGGTTCCGATTGAAAACTTGGTGATATACAGCATGGCCCCTGCAGGATCGTTGAACGAAATCCGGCAGCGCTTGAATTCAGAAACCCCCTGAAAACCGTTGGCGGTAAACACAATCGCAACACCTGTAATTACGCCAAGACCGAGGCCAATCGGGATCAAGCCTTGAGCGCCGACCCGCTCTTCAATGGACACCCGAGGAGCAGGAACATCCAGCCCTTTCCGGTCCCAGCCCCCGCCGCTGAGCGCGTCGTCATGGCTCTTCAATTTGGCCTGAATAGCCTGCAAGGCTGGCGTCAATTTGGCGTTCAAGCCGCTCTGCAATTGGCCCAAAATCGGCTGAATGTCCAGTGCGTTTGAGTCTGGTGTGTTCATCAAATCTGGCAAAACACTTGCAACATGCAGCGCGATGGCGTTCATCTGGGCCTCATTGTTGAAGAGTGAGCCGAAGAGCCCGCCCTTTTGGGCTGCTGCCTGCCGCACTGCCGGTAATTGTTGTAAGTATTCAGACTTGATACTGAACCGATTACTACCGCTGGAAGAACCGTCATCTAACAGAAGAACATTTGATGCCATCACGACCTCCGAAAAAGTGTTATTTGGTCCACATACCGGAAAGCAGATTTTGTGATTGCCCATAGGAGTAGCCTGCAAGCATAGACTTCCCAAGGTCGAGCATCGATTTACTCTCTTCCTGAGCGCCGAGAACTGTCATACCAGCGCCAATAATTGCCGATGGCATTAAATTAATACCACCCTTATACGTGGTTTTCCCAGCGGCATCCTTGGTTTCAGTACCGCCGACATTCATTAAGGGGCCTACTGCCAGGTCTACAGCGCCAGCCGCAGCGCCGCCCCCGACGGCAATTACTACCCCGACCCCTGCATCAATAAATGGCTCTTTACGAGCTTCATCCAGCTCTTTCCGCAGTTCTTTTGCAGTTGCCCGAGCCTCCGCAGCGCCTGAGCGCACCTTGCTCAAGGTTCCCTTGACCCCTTCCAGAGTTGCTTTTGTATCTATTAACAGTGACGCCGCTTTCCCAGTCGTCATACCTACCTCCGTACTGGCCGAGCATACTCCGGGCTACGATTATCGAGAAATCCCCCCACAAGCGATTTTTGATAGAATGCGGCTTGAGGACCGCACATGAGGAAGGCACCAATCTTGCCGGTGAACTGGCCGATGCCGCTTAGGGACGGCTGTTCTATACTAGATATATGCCGCATACGTTGCCGAGCCGATGGAATCGGCATCAGCAAATGGGAAACTGATCAGCACGGTCCCTCTGAAGAACTCCGCAAAAAAATTGCAGAATGGTGCAGAGGAGGAACAAAAATCAGAATCGAAAGCCTGAATGGAGCGGGCGAACCGCTCGGATCAATCACCTACCAGATTCCGGAGACACCCATGCCACCCACGCCACAAGCCCAAGAACAGCCTCAAAATACAACTACTAACGACCACGCCCTAAACTCCATCCTTTCCATGGCTAAAGAAAACCATGCCTCACTTATGAGTCTCGCTGGAAAGGTAGTAGAAACACTTGGAATTGTCTCCAAGAATTCCGAAGGCTTTGCTGAGGCAATTCGCAAAGGAAAGTCGGAAGCACCTGAATTCTTCGTGAAACTGTTCCAGGATCTACAAAAGGAGATTGGAGTCGAACGAGAAAAACGAATTGAAGCCGAAAAAGATCGGGATGTACTAGCGGTTTTACTAAAGACCGAACAAGAAAAAGCGAAGTTGGGAAGCTCGAACCCCATGGTAAGTGGCTTGCGTGAAGTCAAGGAGATGATGAACATCAAACCACCGACCATAGAGGAAATGGCTGGCAAGATGTTTGAGGCGATTAAATTAGGTAAAACGGAGGATATTATACGTCTATTGCAACTTCAGCCGGAAGAGGATCGAATCCTGGTCGGCGTCAACATCGTCCTTGGGATCATAATTGCAACTCCTATCGAAAAACGGCAGGAAGTTTTCGCGAACATGCAACAAAAAATCATGGAGAAGGTTGCACCTTCGCAGCCCGAGGCTTAGACATTCACAGTCGTTCTCCTGCGACCGGTGCGGATGGTGCCCCTGCTTTCGTTTAGCAGAAACCATCAGCAGACCGCAGAGAGCGAAAAATCAGGAGATAAGATGGAGAAAAACTGTCGAAAAACCTACACCTTTCTCGACACAGTACCCCAAAACGCGGGTTCCCTTCGAGGGTGGCGCGCCACCCTGAGCGGCACGAAATATTTTTCGTGCGCAAAAAATAGCTATATTTTCGCCGATGCGGCAAAGGAGGCCGCATGAGCGGCTCGAATCAGGTCACTGCCTCAAAACCCTTCGTTTTCGGCCAATTGTGGCTCCATTGGCTCACCAGTGAGGAGGTGCAAAATCTGAAATTGCGTGCACTCAAGGTTTGGCTACTGCTACTGGCGCACGCCGCTGGACAAAACTCAACCGATACGTTTAAGCAAACGCTTGCGGAAGAAAGCGGGATTCCGGCAAAACATCTGCAGGAGCTATTCCGAGAATTGGAAGCCGCTGGGCTCCTCAGCAGGGAGGTCGGGAAGGGATACGGGAAGGTGGCTGGCCGAAAATCCACCAAGTACCACATGCTCTCTCCTCCAAGCATCAGAGAGAAAGAGGCTCAGGCTCAGGCCGCTCTAGAGAGAGAGAGTACCCCAAAACGCGGGCCCTCTTCAGAGAGTACCCCAAAACGCGGGCCCTCTTCAGAGAGTACCCCAAAACGCGGGCCCTCTTCAGAGAGTACCCGAGATCTGGATCACCGTGAGTACCCCAAAACTGAGATCACCGTGAGTACCCGAGATCTGGATCACCGTGAGTACCCGAGATCTGGATCACCTCTCAGATCTGAGACTCAGACTGAGACTCAGAACACACATACAGAGCAGAGCCCCGAGCCGGTGTGTACTGGTCGGTTTCACCCCTTCTTGCGGGACGCACTGGAGCCGGCGCTCCGGAGCATGCCGGTCCCCTTGCCGGTCGAGGACACAGAGGAGGTGGAGGTGGCCGGCAATCCCGCCGCGCCAGGTCCACAGTTTCCGGGCCCCCGGGTTCCGGAGCACCAGGCGATCCCGGTAGTGCTTTTTGAAACATTTATTGATAATGTCGAAAAAGAACTTGGGCCGCAACTCTGGCATATCTGGATCAACGGACACTTGTCCGCACGGGAGATCACCGCGGGCAGCGCGGTCTACCTCGAAGCAGAAAGCGAGTATTATCGAGACTTTATAGTCGATAATTACATGCCATCGCTCGAAGCGGCATGGACAAAGGCTATCGGCCGCAAGATGGCCATGGTCATCGGCCCCCTCACGGACCAGGCGCCAGTGCCGATCCCAGAGCCCGCCGCTCTCATGCTGCCCGAGGAAGCGCTCCGGAGCATGGCTGTGAGCCTGGTGCGGGCATGGGTTGAGAAGTACAAGCGGATCGATAGAGATCCGATGCCTGCTGAGCTAAAATTAGCGCGCGAATGGATTGTAAAACTTGGATTGCAAGGGTCTTATGATCTAGTCGAGCGAGCATCTAAAAAGCTTGGGAACCGCATCGAGGACACGTTCAGCTTTTCGGGGCTCAAAATGGTTGTTGGGAGGGTAGCAGCATGAGGATCTGGTGTATCGCACCCAATACCAAAGGAGAACAAAGGAGAACAAATGAACTTCTTCTATAACCACATTTTGCACCTTCATATTATGAAGCGGCTATCACCTGACGATCAGACCGATGAGTGCATGGTTCTTTGGTTGGATTTTTTGGAGGGCGACCCTGGAAGCCGCTTGGTCCGAGTCCAAATCACTGCCAGCGACGGGTCAAATATTGAGGTTATTGCCGATGAATCTGGTAGTGAGACGGAAGGGGATATTTTAGATAAGCTCATGCTTAGAGTGCTGGGTAAAACAAAAGATACACTTTCGCTATGGGAATGGAAGCAGGCGGGGGATTTTCTGAACAACCCAGCGCTGAGGCAACTATGAGCATCCTCGAAGACTTGTTCGGACTGCTAATCCTGGGGGCGGCCACTAAAGCTCGATTAACCGCTGAAGCGCAGCCGAAGGCCCCAGGTTCCGGAGCACCTACGGCAGCCGCAAGGCCCATGCGCCAAATACCAGGATTTACCCACCCAATACCGACCGAGGTCGCCGCCATTGACGCGCCCGGTCGAGTGATGGAAGATATTTGCAATCAACAACTCATAAACCCGAACGCCGTACTCAAGGCAGTATGGGAGGAATCAGTATGAATACCTACAAATTGCCGCCCGGTTTTTTGTCTGGCGATATCTATAGCTTCAGCTTGAAATCGGAAGATGGCCGCTGGCCTGGAACGGTAGAGTTCACCATAATGGAAGTAACAGAGAGCGTTCCACAGGACAAAGAAAAACCCATGGTCAAAACTTTGCTTATGGCAATATACGACGAAGGCTGCTACGGCCAAATACGAGAAGTCATTGGATGGGTGGCGGAAGACATGGACCCGCATTTGATGGCCTGGATGTGGATGCTCCAACGTCCCGCGCCCCGCCTGCCTCCGGAGCCTCCTCGCCGTGGGATGCTCTGGCACGCGATCCAGGCCGTCGTTGCCTGGTATAGCCGTGGGTACTGAGATGGACGCACTTGTATTGTTTATGGCTGGGTTTATGGCACACGAAATGCTGCTTATCGCTTGGTCGCGTCATAAGAATAGAAAGCTACTAAATATAGAAACGAAGCCCAAACCACGGGCTCCAATTTGCGGGATACCGGTGCATATTCCGGTTCAAACGGTGCCCTGCCAGAGACAACCAGGCCATGCGGGCCCGTGCGATGAGGGTTGGGTAATTCGGGTCCCCAACTTTGAGCTTTCCATTCTTCCAGCGGAAAAAGAGGCGGAAAAGCGGTGCTAATCCTCCATCGACCAAGCATTTTTGCGGCTTTCCGCAGGCTTCCATATGTTTGGATTGCCTCGCGCGATTCCTCTGGCGTGATGGGGAAGCGCTTTCGACCAAGGTGGGTGCCGTGGGCCTTGGCGCTGGCTCGCTGCAACAAAACCAAGACATGCTCCCAAAAAGTCGTAGCTGTGCTTTTGATGCGCGGGAAATACCAAGGGATGATTATAGGCTTGCCTCTATGCGAAGAGCACGAGCGGGAGGTGCTTACGCTCATGGACACGATGCCAGGGCATAAAATTAAGGGAGAGGAGCAATGAGCGATCAGGGTTTCGTGTCCGAGGCCCGCGACACGAAACTAGGAGGACGGCCCCCTGAGTGGAGCTTTCGAGTTTTGGCAAGATGGAAAGACTCGTTTACGGTGGAGTCCCGCCACCGTAGCGGGACTACCCGAGATGTGACCATTCGATTTTATTTAGAAAAAGGGGAGGTAAAGCCGTATTTCAGCACCCGTCGGGAGCGCTATGGTTCCGAGGAGACCCAAATCTGCAAGCAGGCCCTAAACGCGGTGCGCAGGGCATATGCGTCCGGCCGATTGATGCTCGACCAACAGGGCGTTGGTGAATCACCAACTGCGTCAGGAAGGGTCTTAGACCCTACGGAGAATGGCCCGTCAAGAGAAAATAGTCAGCGTTCTACTGTGCTCGGGTATGATGATACCTGACGCCCCAAATGGGTATACCCAATCGTGACAACCGGTTATAGAGATCGCGAACAACACCAGAACCGGGTCGCAAGACCTGAAGGGTCCGCCGGAACCTGATCCGGCATCCTCTTTTCGGGCTATACTATCTTTGGAGGTTCCCATGCCATCCGCAAAGGTTTCAGAAAACTTTGATATCCACATCCCCAAAGAGCTTCAGGACGAACTGAAGATCCGCCCGGGCCAGAAGTTCAACTTTGCCGCACAGGACGGTGTTCTCTTCCTCGTTCCAGATAATGGAAAGGGGATTGAGGGACTGATCGGTATTGCGAAAGGTGCGGATACCTCCGGCTTTCGTGACCGTCCATGAAGGTGGTAGATTCTTGCGGCTGGATTGACGTATGGGCGGCCGGCCCGCATGTCGCCATTTATGCGCCGCTCCTGCAGGATCCAAACGACATCCTCATCCCCAGTATAGTCATATGCGAAGTCTACAAATGGATGTTGAGGGAGAGGGGTTTATCGAAAGCAGCGACGGTACTTGCTGAGATGCGTAAATCGAAAGTTGTTACCTTGGATGTCGGAATAGCGGTCAGTGCTGCAGCGCTATGCCGTCAGTATTCCATGGCTACAGCAGACGCCATTGTATACGCGACCGCCATCCAAGAAAATACCGTGTTGGTCACCTCTGATAAGATTTTTGATGGCCTGCCCGGAGTCATTTATCATAACAAGATTGGACAACCCACCGTGCGGAAGATCTAATGAGGCTTCTCGGTGTCCCGCTTCGAGCAGCTTGGGGAGATCACTTCTGATAGCAGGCGCCGCAGACCCTCCCGGATGGCAGCCTCCATCGAATCAGCTTCCCCTTCCCCTTCCCAATTCACGGTGACCCACCACTTGGTAGCAGCCCTTCCCCGCTCCCACCCAAAACGCCAATCAGAGCCAGCCGCAGGTCCTTGGATGAACAGGGTAGCGTAGCCGCTCACCTTGCGCCGCAGGGTAACGCGGACGGGAACCCGGCCAGCGCTGGCATCGTACTCCATCACCGCATCCCAGGTTCCCCTGAGAAGCTGTTGGGCCTGTGTGGCAATCGGCCGCTGTTCCACCGCCTTCAAAAGCGCTGGCCCATTCCCTCTCACCCACCGCCAATCCGGAGTGCCATTGCTATCGCCGCTGGCGAGACGGGTAGACCAGACCCCATAGACCCAAGGTTCCAGTTTTTTACCGTTCCTGGTCCGGAGCACAATCCGGCCACCGCCAGCGCCCAGCTCGGCCGTCAGGCCCACCACGGCCCCGCCTTGTGGGGCCAGGGTTCCCACCACCACGGGCACCAGGTCTGAGGCTCCAACTACCCTTGCCCTCCTCGCCGCGAACTCATCCGGCCAAGATTCCGGCCCCCGTGCAGCGTCAGCCAGCTCGGGTTTTCCTGCGCTCCGGATCACCGGTAGCAGGTCACGCATATCCTTGGCCGGTATACCGATGGCCTTGGACCATGCTCGTAGCGGTTCGTCGAACCAGGGCACCTTGTAGATGCCCCCACTGGGCAGTGTGACGCGCCACCAGGCGTCGTCAGGAAGCGTTCCAGCCGGCGATCCGGGCGTTGGCCTGCCTCGGGTTTTTAACTCCCTCCGGAGCGCTCCCAGCGCCGCTAAACGATCTGCACCTATGCCATCCTTTGTCAACTTTGGCCTGGGTACGGGAACCTCGAAGGCGAGGATTATCTGTTTTTTGGCGCCGTGTGCCATGTGGCTCCTATTGAGGCGAAAAACTGCCGCAGTAGTCTAAAAGTTTCTGTTTCGCATCATCTGCCGATGCCGGCCGGTCACATTCATAGTAAAAAATGTTATCGCTACCCGCGTCATACCAACAATTTTTATTATCAGCACAAGAATAGGCTGGCTGTCCGGTCTTATCGCAATTGATAGCTGTTCCGTTGTCGTTGACTTCGGAACAGTAGGGCGTGTCAGTATCTACACTGTGAGAGTGCTGAGCGTTACACGCCAGAATCAGGATAAGACCGAGCATTGAAGCCTCCTTTAGGGCAGCTTTAGGGCAGCGCGATCCACTGGCCCGCCGTAACAGACGCATAGCGCCGGCTGCTATTCACGGTAGGCAGGATCAGGCTAGCAACCTGAGCGCCGGTGTAGTCCGCCACGGTGTCACTTCCGTTGCCCGCCACCGTGGCAGTATTGGCGCCAGAATTCGCGCTCCAATAGACGATAATCTCCGTACCGTCCCCCGTCGCGGCCGGCATGGTTCCTACCACAGAGGCTGAGGTAGTATCAAATAAATTCACATCTTTCGTAGCAGAAATGGCACCATCGGCGGTCAACGTATTTTTGCTGAGTTTGCGGCCGGCCGTGCTTATCTGGCCGGTGAGTGGATTGGCCCCAGTAGTGATCACCAGACCGGTGACTGGATGGCTATGGTCGCCCTTAGCTGCTTGACCAGAGGAACCAGGCGATCCGGAGCCACTGTTGGCGCTCGGCGTTCCGGTGAACAGTACCAGCGCCGTGAATGGCTGAAAATTGAGGCTGGTTGTACCGAGAACGATGGTACCTGTAGTAGCCAGGTAGTACTGAACCCCCGCCTGAGTCCCGTTCCCGGTGAACCAAGACATGCCGGTGGTTACCTTTGCAGAGGTATCGGCATTGGGCGCCCTAGTCATCGGAACGGCGGACCCGTTGTAGACGTACAGGCCGTTTTCAGCGCCGGCAGTCTGCCCCACCAGGCCGATGATCTTTCCGGAGCTAGGGGTCTGCCCGTCGATGGTCGTACCTGGTGCCGCAACATTTATGTTCGTCATGCTAGTTACGAAAGCATCGCCTTTGGGATCAAAGCCCTGAACCGCGCTATTGACATAGGCTTCCGTAGCCAAGCCAAGCGCCACCAAAGCTGCAGTAGCTGCACCATCTGAAAGTGCTTGAACGAAAGTCAGAACTGTTGCAATATAGGGGAACATGAAACCTCCGGATCAGGGTGACCGCCGCCAAACTACGCCATTACCGACAAGCCGCACTCCTCCCGCAGCGGGGAGAGAAGTGGAGGGTTTTTGCGTGCCGTCCCAATCAGTGACGGTAGCCGCAGAAGTGATTATCAAACTGGCATTAGCCAAAATTATTAGCAAGCGACCCAGGTCCGGAGCCGGTAGAGGCTGGGAGCCGCCCACAGTGAATTCTAGGTAGAGATCGTCTGAAGTGATTGTTGTAGGAACGTCCAGGACGATTCTATAGGGTTGTGTCGTGGGCGAACTGCCAGAACTATAACCACCTTCCTGGATGGCAATGCCTACGGGTGTCATCCGACGACCCCACCCACGATAACCTCTATCCTAGTTCCTACCGTGGCCGAGGTAACAAAATAGCTTGCTACTGGGAGCGCTCCGCTGGATGGGTCCATGCCGGCGGGTAATGTGATTAGATTATTCGCAGGCAACATAGAATATTTAGAAGTGCCCAGAGGGCCATTATTGACCAAATTTGGATCAAATGACACCAAACCAATGGCACCAATGGAACGAAAAGCAATTTGTTTGATATTGGTCGATATTTTGACTTCTATCACCTGATTTGCAACCTCGACCTGTACATCCCCCTGAGCCGGCAGTCGGGGAGGGGCTCTCAAATCGAGGGGATCGGCCATTGTCGGCTATTTCCGCTTTTTGGGAGCAGTCTGGTCCCCAGCGCTGGCAACCGGAGCAGGTTCCGGAGCATCGGTCACGCCCGACGCAGCCTGGTCCCCAGCGCTGGCAACCGGAGCAGGTTCCGGAGCATCGGTCACGCCCGACGCAGC
>SCTM01000031.1 GCA_004297485.1 Rhodospirillaceae bacterium | reverse complement strand
ATCAGCGTGATCCCCGCCGCTTCGGCGGTCCGTAGGGCCAAAGCAGTAGGTGCAGAAACGGCAGCGACGATAGACGCCCCCATCATGGCGGCCTTTTGAATAAGCTCGACGGATACGCGGCTGGTGAGGACGATAATCCCGTGCGCGGCAGAGCGCGACGCCCGCGCCAAGGCCCCCCCCAATTTGTCGAGCGCGTTGTGGCGACCCACGTCCTCGCGGAGCGCTACAAGACCTGCATCCGCCTCCCAGTAGGCCGCCGCATGAACGGCGTGGGTCTGCTGATTCAAAGGCTGGTTGGGCTTGATCGCGGCAAGCGCCGCCTTGACGGCGGCGGCAGAGACCCTGAGGTCGCTCTCGATCCGGCGGGTCGCGCGCAGGGCTTCGTCCAGGCTCTCGATGCCGCACAGGCCGCAGCCGGTCGCCCCGGCCAGATGACGGCGACGCTCCAGATAGGTGGCGTCGCTTGCCTTTGAGATCGTCATGCGCAGCTCGATTCCATTCACATGGGGAACTATCTCCAGGCTTTCAATCTCGCGGGTTGTCGCGATGATGCCTTCCGACAGGCTGAAGCCGACGGCAAAGTCCTCAAGATCCGTCGGCGTCGACATCATCACCGCATGAGCGGTCTTATTGTAGGTAAATGAAATCGCGACCTCTTCCGGAATATCCCGCTCGCGGGCCCCGGTCACGCCGTCCCGCCAAGACGTGCACTTCACGAGAAGAGCCGGCCGCGGCACCTTCATTCGGCCGCCTCGCCCGCTTGGCTTCCAGAAGCCGCGATACGCTGGGACTGCGCCGCGTGAGCGCGATAGTTCTCCTGCCATTCCGACGGCCCATTCGAAGGCTTCACCTGCACGGCCGTCACTTTGTACTCGGGGCAATTGGTGGCCCAGTCCGAATACTCGGACGTGACCACGTTCGCCTGGGTCGTCGGGTGATGAAACGTCGTGTAGACAACTCCCGGCGCAACTCGGTCGGTGATTTGAGCGCGCAGGGTGGTGTCGCCCGACCGGCTGGCGAGGCTTACCCAGTCGCCGTCACGGATACCGCGCTGCTCGGCGTCGTGAGGATGAATCTCAAGGCGGTCCTCTTCATGCCAGACGGCGTTCGCCGTGCGCCGCGTCTGCGCGCCGACATTGTATTGGCTAAGAATGCGGCCAGTGGTCAGTAACAACGGAAAGCGCGCACCCGTGCGCTCGTCCGTCGGCACGTATTCGGTAATCACAAAATGGCCGCGGCCGCGCGCAAAGCCGCCGATGTGCATGACCGGCGTACCGTCCGGGGCCTTTTCATTGCACGGCCATTGCACCGAACCTGCCGCATCAAGCTTGGCATAGGACACGCCGGCGAAGGTTGGCGTGGTGGCCGCGATCTCATCCATGATCTGGGCGGGATGATCGTAATGCATCTCAAAACCCATCGCCTTGGCGATCAGGAGCGTGATCTCCCAGTCGCCGTAGCCGTTCTTGGGCTGCATCACCTTGCGCACGCGGTTGATGCGCCGCTCGGCATTGGTGAAGGTGCCGTCCTTCTCCAGGAAGGTCGAGCCGGGCAGGAAGACGTGGGCATAGTTCGCGGTCTCGTTCAGGAACAAGTCCTGCACCACCACGCATTCCATCGCCTCCAGGCCGGCGACAACGTGCTGGGTGTCGGGATCGGACTGGGCGATGTCCTCGCCCTGGATATAAAGTCCCTTGAAGGTGCCGCCCACGGCCTCATCGAGCATGTTGGGGATGCGCAGGCCCGGTTCATTGTCGAGAGCAACGCCCCATAGTTTCTCGAATATCTGCCGGGTGGCGTCATCGGAGACGTGGCGATAGCCTGAGAACTCGTGCGGGAACGAGCCCATGTCGCAGGAGCCCTGGACGTTGTTCTGGCCGCGCAGGGGATTCACGCCGACGCCGTTCCGCCCGAGATTGCCGGTCGCCATGGCGAGATTGGCGAGCGCCATGACGGCGGTCGTGCCCTGGCTGTGTTCGGTGATGCCGAGACCGTAGTAGATTGCCGCATTGCCGCCGGTGGCATAAAGGCGCGCGGCGGCACGGATCTGTTCGGCAGGCACACCGGATATTTTCTCCACCGCTTCCGGACTGTTGCGCGCCTCGGCGGCAAAGGCCGCCCAATCGCTGAAGGCATCCAGCTCGCAGCGTTCGCGCACGAAGGTCTCGTCCACCAGCCCCTCGGTGACGATGACATGGGCCAAAGATGTCAGAACGGCGACGTTTGTGCCCGGCTGAAGCGCTAAGTGATAGGACGCCTCCACATGGGGCATGCGCACCAGATCGATGCGGCGCGGATCAATCACGATCAGCTTCGCCCCTTCCCGCAGGCGCTTCTTCAGGCGTGACGCGAATACCGGATGGCCGTCGGTGGGATTGGCGCCGATCACCAATGCAATATCAACGTCCTCGACCGAATCAAAATCCTGGGTGCCCGCCGATGTGCCGAAGGTCGCCTTGAGGCCATAACCGGTCGGCGAATGGCATACCCGCGCGCAGGTATCGACGTTGTTGTTGCCGAAGCCGGCACGGACGAGTTTCTGGACGAGGAAGGTTTCCTCATTGGTGCAGCGCGACGAGGTGATGCCGCCGATGGCATTGCGGCCGTACTTTTCTTGGATGCGCTTGAACTCCGACGCGGCGCGACCGATCGCCTCGTCCCAGCTCACCTCACGCCACGGGTCGGTGATCTTCTCCCGCATCATCGGCTTTAAGATGCGATCCTTATGTGTCGCATAGCCCCAGGCGAAGCGGCCCTTGACGCAGCTGTGGCCGTGGTTCGCCTTGCCGTCCTTGTAGGGCACCATGCGCACCACCTCTTCGCCGCGCATCTCGGCCTTGAAGCTGCAGCCAACGCCGCAATAGGCGCATGTCGTCACGACCGAGTGCTCCGGCTGGCCGATGTCGATGACGGTTTTTTCCATCAGGGTCGCGGTCGGGCAGGCCTGAACGCAAGCACCGCAGGACACGCACTCGGAGTCCAAAAACGGTTCATCCATGCCGGCGGCGACTTTCGAGGCGAAGCCACGGCTCTCTATCGTCAACGCGAAAGTCCCCTGCACTTCCTCGCACGCCCGCACGCACCGCGAACACACGATGCATTTGGAAGGATCAAAGGTGAAATACGGGTTTGATTGGTCTTTCTCGGCCTTGAGATGGTTTTCGCCGTCGTTGCCGTAGCGCACTTCGCGCAGGCCCACGGCGCCGGCCATGTCCTGCAGCTCACAATCGCCGTTAGCGGCGCATGTTAGGCAATCGAGCGGATGATCGGAGATGTAGAGTTCCATCACGCCGCGACGTAGGCGCTTCAGGCGCTCGGTCTGGGTCGAGATCACCATGCCTTCCGCCGCCGGGGTCGTGCAGGAGGCTGGTGCACCTGGGCGCCCTTGAACCTCGACAAGGCACAGGCGGCAGGAGCCGAAGGCATTGAGATTATCCGTCGCGCAAAGCTTTGGGACTTTGATGCCCGCATCCATCGCCGCGCGCATGATCGAGGTACCGGCCGGTACCGTGACCGGAAATCCGTCGATGGTGACCGTGACCTTGGCGTCGCTTGCGACTGCGGGCGTGCCGTAGTCGATTTCCTTGACGAGCGGCATGAGCGATCCCTTTATTCCGCTGCGATTTGCGACGGCCCGGAGCCAAAGTCTTCCGGGAAGTGGGTAATGGCGCTCATCACCGGATACGGAGTGAAACCGCCGAGTGCACATAGCGAGCCCAACTTCATGGTTTCGCACAGTTCAGTGACGAGCTTAAGATTGGAACTGCGGTCCTCGCCATTGCGGATGCGGTCGATGACCTCCGCGCCGCGAGTCGAGCCGATGCGACACGGCGTGCACTTGCCGCAGGATTCGATAGCGCAGAACTCCATGGCGAAACGCGCCTGTTTGGCCATGTCGACGGTATCGTCGAATACGACAATGCCGCCGTGGCCTATCAAACCGTCGCAGGCGGAAAACGCCTCATAGTCAAAAGGCGTATTGAACAGCGCCCGCGGAAAATAGGCACCCAAGGGGCCGCCGACCTGTACCGCGCGTACAGGCCGGCCCGAGGCGGCACCGCCGCCAATATCGTCCACCAATTCACCTAGGGTGATTCCGAAGCCGGTTTCAAACAATCCAGGACGGCGAACATTGCCCGCGAGTTGGATCGGCATAGTACCGCGTGAGCGTCCAAGGCCGAAATTCGCATAAGCCTGGGCACCCTCGCTCAGGATGAACGGCACGGCGGCCAAGGTCAGCACGTTGTTGACGACCGTCGGTGCACCGAACAATCCATGATACGCTGGCAAGGGTGGTTTTGCCCGTACGACACCGCGCTTGCCTTCCAGACTTTCCAATAGCGCAGTTTCCTCGCCGCAAACGTAGGCGCCGGCGCCGACGCGCACGTCCATGTCGAAGCGAGGCCCGAGATAGCCAGCGTTGCGCGCAAGAGTGACAGCCGCATTCATGGTGGCAATGGCGTCCGGATACTCAGAGCGGATGTAAATGTAGCCTCTGGTCGCGCCGACCGCCCACCCAGAGATAATCATGCCTTCGATCAACATGAAGGGATCACCTTCCATGATCATGCGGTCGGCGAAGGTGCCCGAATCGCCCTCGTCGGCATTGCAGACGATATATTTCTGCGGCGCTACCGTGGCCGCAACCGTGCGCCACTTGATGCCGGTTGGGAAACCCGCGCCGCCGCGCCCACGCAAACCGGACTCGACGACGGCTTCCACGATTCTTTCAGGCACGAGCGATTGCGCGTTTTCTAGACCTGTGAAACCGCCGTGGGCACGATAATCATCGAGGGAGAGCGGATTAATGACACCACAACGCGCGAAAGTCAGTCGCGTTTGGCGCTTCAGGTAGGGAGTCTCGTCGATCGGTCCCAGGGCAAGCGGATGCACGGCGTCTTGCGTCAACGAACGCACAAGAATTGGCGCGTCCTCCGCGGTAACAGGTCCGAACGCGTGGCGAACGCCTGCGAGTTCCACTTCGACTAGCGGCTCCAGCCAATAGAGCCCACGCGAACCGGTTCGAATGATCTCAGGCGCAACGCCTTGCGTCCGCGCAGCGATAGCAATAGCACGCGCGACCTGGTCTGCACCAACCGCCCGCGCCCCAGAATCTCGCGGCACGAAAATCCGCAAGGTCATGACACAGCCTCATCTATGAGGCGATCGAGCTTGGCCGGTGTGGCGCGGCCAATCGGTTGGCCGTCCCACTGCACCGACGGTGCGCAGGCACAGAGCCCGAGGCAATAGATCGGTTCGACTGTCACCGTGCCGTTTTTCGTCGTCTTGCCCCAGTCCACACCGAGCTTACTAAGCACATGTTCGGCGAGCGCTTCGCCGCCCATCGATTGGCACGCCTCCGCGCGGCAGACTTTGAGCACATGGCGTCCCGGAGGCTCGGCGCGGAAGTCGTGATAGAAGGTGACGATGCCGTGCACTTCCGCGCGCGTTATATTGAGCGCATCGGCGATCATCGGTAGGGCCGCCTCAGGGATACAGCCGAAGGCTTCCTGCACGGCATGCAACATCGGCAGCGTCGCACCTGGCTTGCCAAGGTGGACTCGGATGATCTCCACCGCCCGATTTTTATTCCAAGATGTCTGTTGGTGCATGATCTTAGCCGCTAATTCGGTCAACTTACGCCGAAAATAGCCAGCATCAAGACGACATTCCCGTTTCGTGATAGAAATTATCTATTGAATGATATTTATATGTTTATTTTCAATATATTACGTATCAAGAAAGGGAGCGACCCGGCGCGCTTCAGCAACCAGAGCAGCAGTCAATGGCGTCATCGGTTCGCGGTGCGGAACGACGAGACCGACCATCGGCGCCGGACCAGACGGAGTGATCGGGATCGCCCGGATGCTCGATGGCAGGTCGAAAGTCTCCGCGAGCTTCGCCGGCATCACGCTCGCCCAGCGACCGGTGCGCACATGGCTGAACAGCACAATCATCGAGTTGGATTCCAGCGTCGGCGACGCCTGCACACCAGCAGCCTTGAGGTATCCGTCGATGATGCGCCGATTCTGCATGTCGGGTGTGAGGAGGCACAGCGGAATCTGTCCGACTTCGCGCCAGCTAACCTCGGCACGGTCACCGAGCATACTTTCCGCCGCGGTCAGCAGCCGATAGTGCTCATGGCACAGTGGCACCGAGCGCACGCCGCGCAGGGGCTCGTTGTCCAGATAAGTGATGCCCGCATCGACCTCGAGATTTTCGAGGAGCGACAGAATCTCGATCGAGGTGCGCGACAGGATCGTGAAAGACACATTGGGATGCCGCGCACGATACGGCGTGGTCAATGCCGCGACGAGCGGTAAGGCTGTCGGGATCGCCGCCATCTTGATATGCCCGGAGAGACCCTTTTTCAGGGTTCGCAACTCCTCGCGCATGGCGCGCGCATCCGCCACGATCCGCCGCGCCCATTCGAGCACACGCTCACCTTCGGGCGTGAAGCTGCGAAAGCGCGAGCCGCGTTGGACTAAGAGCAAGCCGAAGGATTCTTCAAGCTGCTTGATACCGGCGGACAGGGTCGGTTGGGTCACGCCACAGCCCTTGGCGGCGCGGCCAAAGTGCTTCTCGCGGGACAGCGCTATCAGATATTCAAGGCGATCGATCATCGGGTAAGACTATAGCAGGTTGGCAGACACGTCCCTTTCTCACGAGCTGCTCGAAATCGGATGCGACCAGCGACGGCAATTCCGCCCCGACGGAGCTGACCCTGCCTTTTCCATGCCTAAAATTAGGGTTGGGTGCCGGCCAAACGCGTCTAAAGAGATCCCATTGTGCACGGCTACTCATGGGAAAACTCACTTGTGGGAGAAGTGGCCGAATCCCTCGATGAGTGGTTCTTCCAATCTCGATCTCAATGCAGCTCTTAGTGACGGGATGTGCGAACTCATCCGCAGACGTCTGCAACAGACCATGAACATCTGGCAGCAAATCTGCACTTACGGTGTACTTACGGAAAATAAGGTTTCGATTCTGAACTTCGTGACCTATTGAAATATTGGTGGGCCCGTCCCGACTTGAGCGGGAAACCAGACCGTTATGAGCATCTTTTCACAAAAGCCCTCATCGTTACCCAGCGACTTAATACGCTTAACCATATTAATCATTTTTATGCGCTATTCCGTATATATTGATAATATGCGGAGTAGCGTATATCCTGAGAAAATGAGGGTGCCCATGTCACAGATTGCACGAACCCCCAAACAGGTCGGCGCCGCCATCGGCCACGATCTCCGCAACATCGTTCGCTGTTATGGGTTGGAATAGGCCAGCGGCAATACCACGGTGAATGATCAGAGGCTCAGCCCATTTGCCAGGCCGCGCCCGATAACGCGCGACTTGAGTAGGCATTCCTCCCACTCTTCTTCCATGATCGAATCGGCGACGATCCCTGATCCCACGCCGAATTCAGCGTCGCCCTCGACACCGGAGGCGTAGGGTCGCAGGCGCAAAGTTCGGATGGCGACGTTGAACCGATACTGCCGGACGCCACCATGCGCCGTCATCTGGCCAATCGCGCCACAATAGGGCCCGCGATGCCAACGCTCTACCTCGTGGATGATCTCCATCGCCCGCACCTTGGGAGCACCAGTTATGGATCCGCAGGGAAACATGGCCCACATCGTTTGAGTCAACGACAGCGCGTCCTTGAGCTTCGCCGAAATACCCGTCGTCATTTGGAAAACCGTGGGATAGGTTTCGATGCGGAAGAGCGAATCAACTCTGACCGAGCCGGGCAAGCTGATTTTAGAAACATCATTACGCATCAGATCGACGATCATCAGATTTTCCGCTCGATCCTTGGCACTATGCGCCAACTCTTGCTCTAGCCGGTGGTCACTCGCGGGATCCGTTCCACGGGGGCGTGTGCCTTTCATCGGCCGCACACATATTTCACGATCCTGCAGAGCGAAGAAGAGTTCGGGTGAGAAACTCAATAGCCATTGCTCGCCATCAAACATGAGGGCGGCGAATCTGGCATTTGCCCGCGGCCGGATAGCACGATAGAGCGCTACCGGATCGCCCCGCCAGCGCCCGCGCAATGGGAATGTCAGATTGGCTTGGTAAATATCGCCGGCGAAGATCGCCTGCATCACATGCTGAAAGGCCTTCGCATATTGATCGAAGCTGATAGCCGGCTGGAGCTGGCCAAGCTCGGAGTCGCCTGCGGCATTTAGCGCCAACCAACGATCGAGCGCCTCGTTTGTAAGCAGCGTGCGGGAATCGAAGGAGAACAAGTGAAGGAGTGTTGAGTCGCCGCTCCGCGCTTCGAGAAAGCTGTGAAGGCGCGGTTCAAAAGCATAACCCGCCTCGTAACCGATCCAGCCGGCCAGCGTTTCTCCGGCATCCGTCAGTTCGTCCGCTTTCTGCAGAGCTGCATTAACCTCCTTCAGAGATCTCGCAACAATTTCATGCCGTGGGCGCTCCAGGAGACTGGATGTCCCTTTTTCGAGATCCTCCAGCAGTATGAACGGAGGTCGACTATCCGGCGGCCACATCGCAATTAGCGCTCAAAAATGGCGGCCAATCCCTGCCCCCCCCCGATGCACATCGTCTCTAGGCCATAATGTGCTCGGCGGCGGCTTAACTCGCGGAGCATCGTTGCTACTATGCGTACGCCGGTGACCCCGATGGGGTGGCCGAGCGAGATGCCCGATCCGTTGACATTGAGTTTGTCGAAACGACTGTCGTCTTCGCTCCAGCCCCAGGCTTTGAGCACCGCCAGCACCTGCGGTGCAAAGGCTTCGTTGAGCTCAATCAGGTCGATATCCTCCCAGCCAAGGCCGGTCCGTGCGAATAGGCGCTGCACGGCGGGAACCGGACCGATGCCCATCCGCGATGGATCGCACCCCGCTGCCGCCCAGCCTACAAACCATCCCGCCGGCTCAAGACCCAACTCGACGAGACGATCTTCGGAAATCACCAAGCAGGCGGCGGCGGCATCGTTCTGTTGACTGGCATTGCCCGCGGTTACAACGCCCCCTTCAATCGGACGCAGTGCCGCCAACGTTTCAAGCGACACGTCCGCACGATAACACTCATCGTGATCGAAGATGATTGGTTCGCCGCGCTTTTGCGGAATAGCGACCGGCACGATCTCATTGGCGAACTTACCATCGCGCCACGCCGCGGCGGCGCGCTGATGTGATCGGACAGCGTAGGAGTCCGATTGCTCTCTGGTAATGCCGTAATCGCGCGCGAGGTTCTCCGCCGTCGCGATCATTCCGGAAATGACGCCATAGCGTTCCACAGGCTGGGACATTACCCGCGCCCTTACCAAACGATCATGCAACTCGATGCCCCCGGAACGCTGTCCATTACGGAGCGAGGTCGAATAATGCTCGACATTCGACATGCTCTCGGCACCACCGGCCACGACCACATCGGCGACTCCGGTTTGCACCATCATAGCTGCCTCGATGATGGCCTGGAGACCCGATCCGCAGCGACGATCGAGCTGGAAACCCGGCACCGTTTGCGGCAGCTCCGCCGCAAGCCATGACCAGCGACCAATGCTGGGCGCCTCACCGCTGGGGTAGCCTTGGCCGAACACGACGTCATCGACGTGCCCAGGATCTATGCCGCTGCGCTCCATAAGCGCCCTAAGTACGATCGCGCCCAATTCACCGGCAGAGAAAGCGGCAAGGCCTCCGCCGAATTTTCCAACCGCGGTTCGGATCGGCTCCACGATCGCCGCACGGCGGATTTTCATGATGGTATGTCCTTATTCCAGGAGAGACATGAAGCTCAGATCGCCCGTTCCAACTGCCCAGCCGCCGCCCGCAACTCCGGCAGGAAGCGCTCGAACAGATGTTCGCGGCTATGGGCGTGGAAGAAAGTCGCGATGTTAAGGGCCGCTACGACCGCTCCCTCGCGGTCGCGGACAGGCACGGCGAGGGAGCGCAGTCCTGGCTCAAGCTCCTCTTCGACCAAGCTGTAGCGCTTGTCTGCGACGACCCGCAATTCCTCGCGCAGAGCATCACGGTCGACGATCGTCCGCTCGGTACGCTGTTCGAGCGCCGCCGAAAGCAGCCAATCCTCACGGTTCCGCTCATTCAACGCGGCCAGCAAGACACGCCCCATTGAGGTGCAGTAGCTAGGAAGCGTGCTCCCGACCATAAGCGGCGCCGCGATCACCTGATTTCGCTCGGCGCGCGCTACATAGATGATGCGGCTTCGGTCAGAGGGATCGAGCGTTCCTACCGAGACGGTTTCCTGTAAACGGTCGCGCAGAGCATTGGCGACCGCTTGGCTCGCACTTGCGAGTGGTGTCGATGTGAGAAATCCACAGGCCAACGGCAATAGACCAGGCGTCAGCGCATAGCGGCCGCCTTGTTCGCGGACATAACCAAGCTGAACCAACGTATACAAACACCGACCAGCACTCGGACGGTTCAGGCCAGAAACGCGTGCTGCTTCCGCGACGCTGAGCGAAGGCCGGCCCTCAAAAGCACGCAGCACTTTTAGTCCTCGGGCGAGCGATAACATGAAGTTGGGTTCACCAGCCCCGACATCCATCGATATTGACCTTTTGCCATAGAACGATTATTAGATATTTTGTACGAATATCGGACTATTACGGATTTCGATGGCAAAACGCAAGATATTTCAGGATGCGGATCGCGCCCTTTCAGGCCTTCTCATCGACGGAATGACGATCATGTCGGGAGGGTTCGGTTTATCCGGAAACCCAGAACACCTGATCGCGGGTTTGCTGCGCAGCGAAGTTCGAGACCTGACGGTTATCTCGAACAATTGCGGCGCGGATGGTTTCGGCCTTTGGACGCTGCTGAACAACGGCCAGATCAAGAAAATGGTCTCTTCATATATCGGAGAGAACAAGTTGTTTGCCGCGCTTTACCTCACGGGCAAGCTTGAACTCGAACTCAATCCTCAGGGCACACTGGCCGAGCGCATCCGCGCCGGCGGCGCCGGCATCCCCGCCTTCTACACAAAGACCGGCGTGGGAACTGTCGTCGCCGAGGGGAAGCCCGTCGACGAATTCGAAGGTGCGCTCTATGTTCGAGAGACGTGGCTACGGGCGGATCTTTCCATCGTGAAGGCATGGAAGGCCGACCCGGAAGGCAATCTTGTCTACCGCAAAACGGCGCGCAACTTTAATCCCAATATGGCGACAGCGGGCAAGGTCACGATCGCCGAGGTCGAGGAAATCGTTCCTGCAGGCAGCCTAGATCCTGATCACGTCCATACGCCGGGCATCTATGTCGACCGGATCATTCAAGGTCCATCGTACGAAAAGAAAATCGAATTCCGCACAACCCGACCAAGAACCGAGGAAGCGCATTAATGCCATGGACGCGCGAGCAGATGGCCGCCTGCGCCGCCGGCGAGCTGCAGGACGGCTTCTACGTCAACCTAGGCATCGGCATACCGACGCTGGTGGCGAACTATATGCCGAAAGACATTGAGGTCGTCCTCCAATCCGAAAACGGCCTACTCGGAATCGGACCTTATCCCTTTGAGGACGAGGTCGATCCGGATCTCATCAACGCCGGCAAGCAAACCGTGACCGCGTTGCCTACGTCGAGTTTCTTCAGCTCGGCGGACAGCTTCGCGATGATACGCGGCGGACATATTGATCTTGCAATACTTGGAGCGATGGAGGTTGCTGGAAATGGCGACTTGGCCAACTGGACAGTGCCTGGCAAAATGATCAAGGGGATGGGCGGGGCGATGGATCTCGTCGCCGGCGTGAGACGAGTCGTAGTGGTCATGAACCACACGGACAAGGCAGGTAATTCCAAGATCCTTGAGCGTTGCTCGCTGCCCTTAACCGGCACCGGCGTTGTTGATGCCATCGTCTCGGACCTCGGCTACTTTACGCTCGACCGGGCGCAAGGCCAGTTGATCGTGCGACAACTGGCCGAAGGGGTCGATCTCGCGACGGTGCGACGTCTGACCGGCATTCGCGTCGCGACTACCTGATTCATTCTCAGCCTGATTTCGAACCCACTTCAATTCCGCTTTCCGGATAGATTCTATCCGGAAAGCGCGTTTTTGTGACGCCTGCGAGAACGATAGCCTCACGCCAATCTCGACATCGCCGGAAGGCGATCACCGGAATGAGGATGTGAAGGATGAGCAAGGCGCCGACGCCTGTTTTGCTGGTTGGCAGTGTACCCCTAAGAGACGAATCCGATGTCTTCTCCGCCACCGCGCGGATATTGGGGCAGCGTGTGAAGGCACTTCCCGACGGCGAGACAGGAGAGCGATCCAATTGGATCAATTGGCAAAAAAGTGTCATGGACCGCGCCCCGATGCTCGAGCGACGGCAGCATGTGGACGGCTATGGCGCCGTTCAAGTTGACCTCTATGCCGAGAGAGAAGGTTATTCAGGTGAGCAAGCCTTCCCGCCACTAGGCTATGCGGATGCCGCCGTCCATTCCTACCGTGCCTTCCAGAATTTGATGAAAGAGGGGCGCGTCGCGCCGGGAACGCGCTTTCAAGTTTCCTTGCCTACGCCTTTCGCTCCGATGATGTCCTTCATCTCACCGAACAGCTTCGACCGCATCTATCCACTCTATGTTGCGGCTATGCGGCGCGAAATGGATGTCATCCTAGCCAACATCCCGAACGATCAACTCTCGGTGCAATGGGATGCCGCACTCGAATTCGCTGTTATGGAAGGTGTATTCCCAGCGCCGATCCGTGACTTTGAGCCGCTCATCGATCAGATGGCCAATCTATCGTCCTGGGTTCCTGCCGATGTAACGCTCGGCTTCCACCTTTGCTATGGCGACGCCGGCCATAAACATTTCAAAGAGCCAGAAGACACCTCACTCATGGTCAAAGTGATGAACCAACTATTGGTGCAGAGTACCCGTCCAATTAACTGGTTTCACCTTCCTGTTCCCATCGCACGCAGCGATGAGGCCTATTACGCCCCACTTGTAAACCTTCGGCGACCTGCCAGTACGACAGTCTATCTCGGTCTCGTTCATGTGCGGGACGGTATAGATGGCGCACTGGGGAGGGCGCGATGCGCCCGAAGGTTCCTCGACTACTTCGGCATCGCCACGGAATGCGGTTTTGGACGCCGTCCATCAGACACCATAATTCCGCTTCTCGAACTGCAATCCGAAATCGCGCAATCGCTGGATCGCGATCGAGCGTGAAAAGCGACACTCAATAGCATTAAGAGATGACGGCCCCGCTGCGCAAACTGCCGAGGGGGCCTTTTTATGCATACGCGCCCAAGCTATCGAATCCGAAAGATGGATGCGGACAATTCGATCCATGTTCTACCCACGAGCGGGCCACAGACTTATCACCAGTGAAATCCGACGAATTTGAGCGCCGGGAACGCTCTCTAACCACTGCTCAACATTTTCAGAGGAAGGAAGTCATGGAAAACCCACTCTTCAAATACCGTAACCTTGAGGAGATCCTGCGGGCCGTTGGGGGCCCCGTGAAATTGCTGCGCAGTTCACAGATCGGCCCTTACATGTTTCCCGTCAACGCGCCCGAGCACACCAACTGGCGGGACGAGCAGCGGGCATGGAAGGAAGGCGTAGCCTTACTCAATCTTTCCTATCACATGACCGACCTGTATCTGCGTGGGCCGGACGCGCTTAAGGTCTTGCAGAAGGTCGGCCTTACCAAGATGGCAACCTTCCCGGTCAATCGCGGCAAGCAACTAATCGCGGCCAGTGCGGACGGTTATCTGGTCGGCGACGGCATCGTCTTTCATCTCGAGCAAAACTACTTCCGCATCGTCGGCCCGCCCGTCATTTCTGATTGGACACAATTCCACGCCGAAACCGGAGACTATGATGTCGAGATCGATCGCGACGAAACCGTTAGTTTCCGGCCTGGCGATCCACGCATCTACATCTATCAGATTCAGGGGCCGCATGCGCTCGCCCTCATGAAAGAGGTAACGGAAGGGACGTTGCCTGAGATCGGATTCTTCGCGATCGGCGATTTCCAAATCCGCGGAAAGAAAGTGCGCGCGCTGCGTCATGGCATGGCGGGCGAGCCCGGCTTCGAGATGTTCGGTCCGTGGGAAGACCGTCACGCTGTGATGGATGCGCTCGAAGACGTCGGCGCGAAATATGGCTTGAAGAAAGTAGGCTCCCTTGCCTATCCGACCACCTCGATGGAATCGGCTTGGATGCCGCATCCCGTTCCCGCGGTCTATCACAGCGAAGAAATGAAACCGTTCCGCGAATGGCTGACGCCGCCGCATCTGGAAGTTCTCGGGTCCATGGGCGGCAGCTTCTATTCGGAAGACATCAAAGATTATTATATGGATCCGATCGAAGTCGGTTACGGCCCCTTCGTCGATCCCAAGCGTGATGACTTTATTGGTTGCGAGGCGCTCAAGAAACGCGCCGCCGACCAGCGCCGTACTAAAGTCACGCTCGTCTGGAACCACGACGACCTGATGAAGGTCATTCATGACTCGTTATATGCGGATCCGCCGGCGCGCTTTGTCAACTTCCCACTTGCAGCATACTCCACCTTCCATATCGACGACATCCGCCACAAGGGGCGCCATGTCGGCATTGCACAATTCTCCGGATTCAGCGCTAACGCTCGCGAATTCATCTCACTCGCCGTGGTCGAAAACGAACTGGCGACTCCGGGCACGAAGCTGACGTTGATGTGGGGCGAGGAAACAATGCGTCGTCCGACGATCGAGAAAAACACGCTGCGCGAGGTGCGCGTGACGGTCGCCCCAGCGCCCTATTTCGAAAAGGTCATCAAAAAGGACTGAGTTTCCCTGCTGGTCTCGCCATCCTGGCGCGCCGGTTTTTCTGGAAGGTCTGCTATGAAACTCGCTATTGCCGACCAGGGCGCCCCGGCGTTCGACCTGGTTCGATCCTTCTCGCTCGAGATAACCGCAAAGGACGTCGAAAGTTTGTTCGATGCCGCTCCATTGATCCCGAACGGCACGCCAATCTCAGTGACTTATCTGCCTAGCGAGGACATGGACTCCCGCGTCACGGCGGCCCGGGCAGCCAAGTCACTCGGCTTCACTCCCATGCCGCATATCTCGGCACGCCGCATCCCGTCGCGTAACGATCTCGCGGGCTTTCTGGCTGCACTCGACGAGCACGTCGGTATCGAACGGGCTTTTGTTATCGCCGGCGATCCGGCCACGCCGATGGGACCTTATGAGGACGCCTTGGCCGTGATCCGGAGCGGCCTGCTCGACGGCCATGGTATTCGTACCATCGGTATATCGGGATACCCAGAAGGTCATCCCGAGATCAGCGACAGCAAACTCATGAAGGCAATGAAGGACAAGTTGGAGGCGCTGGCGGAACGGGACAAAGCGGCGGAGATCATGACCCAATTCGCCTTCGATTCCGATGCGATTCTCGCTTGGCTTGAACGGATCCGCCAGGAAGGCATCATTGCTCCCGTACGGATCGGCGTACCGGGTCCGGCCAGCGTAACAAAGCTGATCCGCTTCGCAGCGCGTTGCGGCGTAGGCGCATCAACCAAAGTGTTGCTGAAGTATGGCGCATCGATCACAAGGCTGCTCAGCACTGCCGGCCCGGAACGCCTAATCGACACCCTTGCCGAACGGCTTGATACCTCTCGCCATGGTGAGATTATGCTTCACTTTTATCCTTTCGGTGCGCTCGTCGATACCGCGCGACTCATTGACGACCGTTACGGTACGAACCTAGCCTAATGCCAGAAAGTCGGCATTGCGTTCGTCTATGCTTTAGACCGTCGGGGCGCGCGCGATGCCGGCAGCCAGACCATGCCTTCCTGCGCCATTGCCGCGCCGACAGATGGCCGCTTCACCATACGTTCACCAAAAGCATCAAGATGCGGGAGTGCTCCCAATTTGCCTTCGAGCACAGGACGCCGCGACCACAGCGCGAAAACGAACAGATAGAGGTCGCATAGACTGAACTGGTTGCCCAGCGCATAAGGTCCATCGCCCAGTTTCCGATCGAGTAGAGCCAAGGCCCGCTGCAATGCGGCCAGTCCCGTCGCTGCGACATCCACCTGTCCTTGTTCAGTTTGCGCAAGACGGTTCGGACGGAAGATCGGCCGAAAGGCGACATGGACGGAACTGGAAAGCAGCGCCAGCCATTCGAACGCACGTGCCTTCTCCAGGCCTTGAAGCGGCAGCAAATCCGTCTGTGACGCGCAATCCGCGATGTAGCTTAGAATGGCGACATTCTCGGTAAGGATCTGACCGTCTATCTGCAGAGCCGGCACCCTCGCCCACGGATTCTTGTCGCGATACTCGACCGAATATTGTGCGTCCTTCGTCAGGTCGACGAGTTCAACCTCATAGTCGAGACCGGCTTCCTCCAAGGCGGCATGGGAAGCAAGCGAACAGGATCCTGGATTATAATAAAGCTTCAGCATTCACGCTTCTCCTGACAGATCTCCTTGAATGGAATTTTCCCGTGAGCCGCACAAGACTCGGTCCTGGATATCCATAATCGCGATTTCGCATTTCACACCGGCAGTGAGAGTTCGGCATTCAGGGCAAGTGTTGCGGCGCGTACGCCACGGTTTGGCGCGAGGATGGGCACATGGAAAAAGCGCGTAACTCGTTGAATATTAATGCTGTACGGCTAGCGGCGGCATCATAGTCCGATTTCTGGATATATCGTATCCATATTTCGGACTTGTCACCGTACAATGATAGGTAGCCCATCCTGCTGAAAACTTGAGGCGCCAGCCGCGACCCCGAGGAGAGCAACGATCATGAATATGCTACCCATCAGCCGTACCCAGGCAACAACACTGTCTTTCTTTCACCTGACCGTCTTCGAAGCCATGATGCGGCTGAAAAGCGTTACGCAGGCGGCCGACGAA
>SCTM01000261.1 GCA_004297485.1 Rhodospirillaceae bacterium | reverse complement strand
GTGACATCGGGCGCAAGAAGGGGGTGCCCGGAATCGGGCGGAACTTACGGGCTGGGCCGGTCCGGCGCAAGCGCCCGTTGCTTGCCGGAAGGTTAACGCCGGCTGAGAGCACCCGAATCCCGCCAATCCGGTCGCTCTGGCCGGTCGTTCCGGCCGGTCGCTCTGGCACAAAAACCGGACCTGACCTATGACAGGGGCATGGATGCGACCGTGAACCCGAGCAAAAGCGCCGATTCAGCGCCACAACGCCTGACCGTGGACGTGGCCATCTCCGGCGGCGGCTTCGTGGGCGGCGCCCTGGCCGTAGGCTTGGCGCGCCACGGCGTGCGGGTGGCCATGATCGACCGGGTCGATCCGGCCGTTGCCCTGGACCGGGGATTCGACGGCCGCGCTTTTGCCGTCGCTCTCAGCAGCCAGCGATTGCTCGCCGCCCTGGACATCTGGCCGCGCGTGAAGATCACGGAACCGATCCGCCACATCCGCGTCTCGGACGGGGATTCCCTGTTCTTCCTCCACTACGACCACGCCGACCTGGGCGACGAGCCCTTGGGCTATATGGTGGAGAACCGGGTTCTGCGGACCGCGCTGGCGTCGGCCATCACCGCGGAAAGCGAGCGCATCGTCCGCCTGACGCCGGCAACGGTTATCGGACTCACGCAAGGACCGGATCGCGCGACGCTTGCCCTCGCCGACGGGCGCATGGTCGATGCAAGCATGGTGATCGCCGCCGACGGACGGACATCCACATTGCGCGAACTCTCGGGCATTCCCCTGGTCGGATGGAAATACGATCAAGTGGGAATTGTCGCCACCATCGGCCATGCCCGGCCCCACGACGGCATCGCCCATGAACATTTCCTGCCGGCGGGTCCCTTCGCCATTCTGCCCCTGGCCGATGAATATGGCGCCGACGGAACTTCCCAACATCGCTCGTCGCTGGTGTGGACGGAGCGCGCCGATGCCGCGGCCGGCTATCTCGCCCTGCCCGAGAAAACCTTCCTGGCGGAAATCGATCGGCGCGTGGGCGGATTTCTGGGCGAGCTGTCGCTCATGGGTCCACGTTTTTCCCACCCCCTCGGCCTGCAGTTCGCCTCGCGCTATGTGGACAGGCGCCTGGTGCTGACCGGGGACGCCGCCCACGGCATTCATCCCATCGCCGGGCAAGGCGTCAATCTGGGTTATCGCGACGTGGCCGCGCTCATTGAAATCATTGTCGATGCCAAGCGCCTGGGTCTCGATCTCGCCCATCCCGCCGGTCTCGCGCGCTATGAACGTTGGCGGCGCGCCGACAATCTGCTCATGGCCACGGCCTGCGATCTGCTCAACCGTCTGTTCTCCAACGACGTGGCGCCGATCCGCATTGCCCGCGACATCGGTCTCAGCATAGTCAACAGGCTGCGGCCGGTGAAAAAATTGCTCATGCGTCACGCCATGGGAACCGTGGGCGATCTGCCGCGGTTGATGCGCGGCGAAGCTTTGTAGGCTACGGCTCGCGCTTCAATCCCTTGGCCCGCAGCGCATCGAGATACGTCTGCCATCGATGGTGTTGCTCACGGCCCAGTTCGTGAAACAACCGCCAGGAATAAATGCCGGTGTCGTGCATGTCGTCGAATATGAGACGCACGGCATAGTTGCCCACGGGCTCGATGCCGATGATGCCCACATGAAGGCGGCCGGGTACGGTCACCCGCTGGTCGGGGCTATGGCCCTGCACTTCCGCCGACGGGCTTTCCACGCGCAGATATTCCGCCGGCAAGTCGAAGGCTTCGCCGTTGTCGAAAACAACGCGCAGGATTTTTGTCGCCTGATCGTAGGCGACATCCGTGGGCCATGGATCGCCAGCAGAACCGGTCACGCGATCCACAACCCGGCTCAGGACTCGTCCAGGCGGCGCGCCTCGTCGGGCAGCATGATCGGGATGCCGTCACGCACCGGATAGGCGAGCCCGGCTTTGCGGCTGATAAGCTCGGAGGCGGCGCGATCGTATTCGAGCGGTCCCTTGGTCATGGGGCAGACAAGAATCTCCAGCAGTTTGGGATCGATGTCCGTGGCGGGACTTGGCATGGGCATTATTCCTAAATGCGAATGACAGAAAGCGAACTATTGGGGCGGGCCGTCCGGCTTGCCGCCGGATTCGAACGCGCCCATCTGCAAAAGCGTGGTCAGTGTTTTCGCCCGCTCGGCAATGGAAGGCGTTTCCAGCAGCGCCTGCTTCTCGCGCGGATCGAAGGGACAGATCATGCACAGAGACGTTACCAGGGTCGTTTCCGACAATCCTTTGATGGCGTCCACATTGAGGCGCACGCCCTTGGCATCGAGATACGGCCGCAGGCGATCCAGCAATGCGTCCCGGTCGAGGTCGAATTTGCCGAAGGGCTCCATGTCGGTCTTGAATTCGTCGTAGGACACACGCATGCGCCGATAGCCCTTCATCCCCTCCACCTCGCCTTGAATGCGATAGCGGGCGAGGCCCTTGAGGGTGATGAGCAGACGGCCATCCTCGGTTTCCTCGAAGGACGACACGCGCCCGGCGCAACCAACGTTGTAAACCGGCGGTGCGTCAGCGTCGGTCTCTTCGCCGTTGCTGTTGGCAGCTTCGTGTTTTGCCGGCGTGGTTTTGGACCGATCGGCCTTGTCGTAGTCCGGTTGTATCATGCCGAAGATACGGCCGGTCTTGAGGGAATCCAGCACCAGATTGAGATAGCGCGGCTCGAAAATATTGAGGGGCAAACGGCCCCAGGGCAACAACAGCGCGCCACTCAAAGGAAATACCGGCAGAATTTCCGGCAAGTCCTCGAAGCGGGTTTGGATCGGGCTGCGCATTACCGGTAACCCTTTTGGTGCATACTCTTAAGCGGCGATCCCCGAATTATACCTTCTTGATTCTAACATTCGTAAGTCAACCCGTCGAACCGGGATGCAAGTGTTAGAATCGGACCGCGAGCGTCAGGAAAACAGTATGGACGACAAGCGGCGGCGGCCCTGTGTGGTCAACGGGTCCGTCGGTCCGAAGGCTTCGAGCAGTTTTACCAGCTGCTTGCGCGCGGCCTGATCGTTCCAGGCGCGGTCCAGACGCACCATTTCCAGCAAGCCGTCGAGGGCTTTCTCGCGATCATTGGCGCCGTAATAGGCCATGGCAAGTTCAAGGCGCGCATCCATATTCTTGGGCTCCGCCGCCACCTTGGCTTCCAGTTCGGCGATCTTGCCGGCGTCACCGCTGTCGGCGGTGGCCGCCTTCAATTCCAGCGTAGTGCGCACGGAGGCGATCTCGGCCGCGTCCTTGATCTTGTCGGGCAACCGGCCGAGCACCTCCCGCGCTTCGTCGTCCTGACCGAGCGCGAGATAACATTTGAGCGCGCCGGCAATGGCTTTCACGTTGACAGGGTCCTGGGCCAGCACTTCCTGATAGACCGACATGGCGGTTTCCGCCTGGCCTTCAGCGACCAGGGCATCCGCCTCCGCCAGAATTTCGTCCAAAGGCGATCCGCCGCCGCCCGTCAGCCGTTCGATGAATTGCTTGATCTGGCTTTCCGGCACCGCGCCCATGAAGCCGTCCACCGGGCGTCCGCCCTTGAAGGCATAGACCGCCGGAATGGATTGAACGCGCATCTGCTGGGCGAGGGGCTGGTTGGCGTCCACATCAATCTTCACCATCTTGACCTTGCCAGCGTACTGCCGGACCAGCTTCTCAAGAATGGGACCGAGTTGTTTGCAAGGCCCGCACCATTCCGCCCAGAAATCCACGATCACCGGCGTGGTCTTGGACTCCTCGATCACGTCGGCCACGAAGGTGGCCGTCGTGGTGTTCTTGATCAGGTCTTTCGGCGGAGCCGGACCGTCCGCAGCGCTGCTATCCAACAACATCGATATGACGTCCTTACGGAACTGCCCGCTAAGCGGGCCGGAGGGTTTGGAGCCGTCCGGCCGGGCCGCAGGCATATGATTTTTCGAACCGATTTGAGCAACGCCCTTATACCTAGAGCATGTTCCGGAAAAAGTGATCTTCCGGTTTTTCCGGCCGGAACATGCTCTAAATATTCGAATCAGAGACCTTCTTACTTATCCGGCACGGTGCTTCCACCGCGCCGGGAAGGGCTCTGGCGTTGAAATCGACAGTTAAATGAGCCCGAAACCAGGTCCTGGCAAGGGGGTTCCCCGACTTTGGCACCATGACCGCGCCGCGCCGGGGAATCCGTGAAAGGGTTGAATTCATGGGGGCTTCGGGGCCAAAAATGGCCACCCCGAGGAGCGGGACCGGCCCTTGCAATGGCGCCGTGAATGGCTATAGTCCCGCCTTTCCGCGGCCGGGGCCCCCGGCAAGACCCCCTCCACCGCCGCCGGAACAGCAAAACGCCAGATGAGCGGGCGTAGCTCAGGGGTAGAGCACGACCTTGCCAAGGTCGGGGTCGAGGGTTCGAATCCCTTCGCCCGCTCCAATATCGAATATGACTGTCCGGCCCGGAGACATGGGTAACGGAAGGTACCGGAGACATAGGTGACACCCTTAACCGAAGGGGGTGTCGATGGGCTGCAAGGTCCTTTGCTCCAGGTCGATATAGCCGAGATCATGGTGCATGAAGCTGACGAGCCAAATGCCGTCGTCGACTTCTTTAATTCCGACGGTCTGACCGGCGAATACGAGCGAGAGGTTGATTTTCTTGCGGTGCATGCAGATGCGGCCGCAATCGGTGACGACGATGTCTGTGTCGTGGAAGGGATAGCTGAGTTCGGGCAGACCGCGGTAAGGGCGGTTTGAGGGAATGTAGACCTCTGCCGGACACTTCATGGCGAGGGCTTCGTGAGGGCGTTCGATATTGTACTCCTCGACGAAGACATCGAACCTGGCCTGTTGCCGAAGGCTGTTCACGCCCGGTGGCCGGATGGCTTCTTTTTTCAAGGTCAGGTGCATGCGCTCATGGCGGCCGTTCTGCTGCGGATGGCCGGGCTTAATGCGCTCGATGCCGAACCACCGCTGCTGTGCCGATCGGCCGCCTTCGGTGGTTCGGTACTAGAGGATGAAGGTGATTTGACCTGAGGACCTTACTTTGACGCCGAAGCCGAGAGTCTGACTGTCCCACGCGTATTCGGGCAGAGCAGGGCCAGGAGGTTTATTGGATCCGCGGCGTTCACGTTCACGTTCTCGTTTTTCCTTCTCATGCTTATGCGCCATCGTCGTCTGAAGATGGGACAACTACTCCAAGATGCACGTCCTTATCAGCTTCGACATGACTACGGTTAGGTACCCGTGACCGCACGACCACTATCGACTTTCGTGTGGCCGAATCAATCGTCAATCCGCCGCCGCGAGGGTCCACTTCGGCGACGAGACTCTGCCTGGCGTTACTGGGCCACACAACGGCGGGGCTGCCCCCCTCTTCCCACGAGCTTAAAAACCAACACGAACTGCGACCTCGCAGACATCGATGCCGACCTGCATTCTCGTAAGATACGCGACTCCACGCCCTTTGTGTTTTACAAAGCGCTTGGTGCATGTAACATGTAAATTGGTTCTATCTGTGTTCATGTCTTCGCCATGGAGACACATAGCGACTGGTCGAGACATGCTGATTGTCATCTGCAATCCATCTCACCAATTCAATTTGGCCAATAACGACCCGACATGGTGCGCGTTAGATCATCCCGGGTCCGAAGCAAGATTTTCGCTTGGTACCGCCGGTCACGCGCCGCGTCTACCCACATTGCGGGAGGCCAATTGGCATACTCATTAAGGCACCATTTGAGACGTCATCTCAGTAAGGGGGTGTTTCTGTGTGTGCTCATACATATTGGCACCGCCGCGGCGGAATCTCCCCTGCCCACGGTGCATATTCGTGGTTCTACCAACCTTATGCCGATGCTGCAGCGCGTGGCTGAAAACTACATGCGCGAGCATGCGGAGGCGCGCATTGTTGTCAGTGCGGGCGGGACCGCTCGCGGTTACAAGTCGTTGATCGACGGAACGGCCGACATCGCTATGGCGAGTAGCGCGCCCACGGAACAAACGCTTGCCTTTTTGAATCAAGGCAGTCCCAAATTTGTGAGTACGACCGTTGGCTATGTCGCCATGGTCCCCGTTGTTAATCCAGGCAATACGTTGCATGACCTGAAAATGGAGGAACTGCGCGACATATTTACCGGCCGCGTCGATAACTTCAAACAGATCGGGGGCAGAGATCTTCCCATAAAAGTACTTATAGGGCCGCCGTCGGATGGGCTCACCGAATCATGGCGGACGACACTGATTGGTGATGACGATTCCCATACGCCCAAGGTCACGATTCTTGATGAGAGAAAGAGGATTAAGCTGGTCGCCGCCGATTTCGGCGCGGTTTCATTCATTTCAAATGGGGACCTCGACGGGCGCGTCAAAGCCCTCACGGTAGACGGCGAAAATGCCGATGAGGAGAACGTGCGCGCCAAGCGCTATGTGTTGGTTGCTCCGCTGATGCTGGTAACGAATGAACATCCGGCCGCAGCCGCGCGCGCGTTTGTCGGCTATTTTTCAAGCGTGAGCGGACGCCTCCAGTCTCCTGGCTTCATCGCAGTCCAAGCCGACACGCCGCCGAACGGCGCCGCACCATGAAACGGCGCGATGCCCTGATCCTTCTTGGTGTAGTTGCGACGGCAACTCCTGCTCATGCCGCAAAGGTGACGACGTGGCCTTTTTCCCGGCGCACCTCACGCCGACCTTTGCTTCTTGCCGGCTCATCCGCCATGTTCGAACTAAACCGGGCTTTGACGGTCGAGTTCTCTAAGCGTTATCCACACATCGATGTGGTTATCGAGGCAGGCAGTTCGCTGTCGGCGTTGATTGCCCTGAAGCGCGGTGCGATCGATGTCGCGGCGATGGACCGTGATTTGACGGAAGGCGAGGATGAAAAGTCGCTGTGCAATTATCTGATCGCGCGCAACGCCGTCGATATTGTGGTTAATCGCGAGTCGACAATAAGCTCACTCACCTCTGATCAAGTCCGCGGCCTTCTGACGGGCGAGATCGTCAACTGGGCTCGTGTGGGCGGACCCAATGCAGCCGTTCAAGTGGTCGCCGGAGCGCATGGTACGCCAGCGCGACATTTTATCGAAGAGGAGATTCTGGCCGGCGGTGATCTCGCGGTCACAACGCACGTGTGTGACACTCCGAAGCAGATCATTGAAACAGTCGCGAACGATCCGCGCGCGATTGGCTGCATTTTGTTCAAGGACAGGCAAGACGGCGAAAGTGTCCGTCACGTGCTTGTGAATGGCGTCGATGCCTCACCCGCAACCATTTTATCCAACCGTTATCCTTACACGCAGTCTCTATACCTCGCGGTCATGAACGACGACCCGAAGAGTCCGGCACGGCTCTTCGTGGATTTCACGCGGAGCGCCGCCGGCCAAAGCATCGTCGATACGCATCGGTTCGTTACAACTTATTGAGCAGGCATAAGCAGGCATCATGGCCAACGAAGCCCATAAGTTGCTGGAGGGAATCCTTGAGCGACTTCAGAAAAACGCGAAGGTGCGTACGGGTCTGGCCGTGTGCGCCGTTCTGGGCCTGCTGGGAATTGCCGGGTCGTTTCTTTACGACTTTTTGCCGCAGCAATATGCGCTTTCGATCACCGGCGGGGACATCCTGAGCAGCCGCCATTTCATCGCCCGCGTACTGCAGCAGGAAGCCGCCAACAATGGCGTGGCCTTGCGGCTGTACCCCATGTCCGGCTCGCAAGAGGCACTGATGGCGCTCAACGAAGGAAAGCTGGATCTGGCCTTTATTCAGGGCGGCTTGGAAAACAAATATCCGAATGTAAGACACGTGGCTTACATCGCGCCCGAGCAACTGCAATTGCTGGTCCGCCCCGAAATAAAGGACATATCGGGACTGCGAAGCAAACTGGTCAATCTCGGCTCTCGCCTGGGCGGGACACGTATTGTTGCCAAGGAAGTCTTGCAGTTCTCAGGGCTGAATGACGGCGTCGAGTACGTGGAAACCAATTTCTCGACGGAAGAGTTGCTGCACATGCGTGACGACAAGCTGCCGGACGCGGTTATGGTCACCGCGATCGCCCCCACAGACATAGCGGAGTACCTGGTCAAGGAACGGGGCTACAACCTACTTGAGATTCCATTTCCGGCCTCGCTTGCACTCAGGTACGGCTGGGTCGCCGACGCGAAGATTCTAGCATACACATACAACGTCACCCCGCCGGTACCCGGCCGCGACATCAGAACGATAGGCGTCAATATGGACCTGGTCGCCAATAAGGATGTGGAGCCCCGCGCTATATTCCGTGTTCTGGAGAGTCTCTATAGCCCGGCGCTTGCGGTACGCACGAACGTTAAGATCGACGAAAACCAATTGACGACGCCTTCGGGCTATCCGCTTTCGGAAGGTTCTCAGTTATTCTTGGCACGCAAGAATCCGCTACTGTCTTCGGCGACACTGGACAAAATCAAGGCGCTGGTCGGGTTGTCGCTTTCAATGCTGTCCACGGCACTGGTGGCGTTCAGGTGGTTCAGGGGCGAGGCGTACGAGCCGCCCAAGCCCCCGGCAGACGATCCGGTCTTTGTCGCCTGGATCAATGACGTCGCTGCTATTGAGCAGCAATTTGAAGCCACGCGTTCGCAATCCGGGAAAAGCCCGATGCCTCCGGAACTCGTCGACGCCATGCAGACTCAACTTTCAACGATCAAGGCCGAAGCGCTCTGCAAGTTGGGTGCTGCGCGACTGGACAACGCGTTGTTACCGCAAGCCTTGCTGCTAGCAATTGCCGATGCGCGCGCCAGAATTCACCAGACCGCCGTTTAGGGAGGCGTTTTGAGATGAGAGCACTTACGTCACTATATCTGCCGCTCGTTCTCGCGTCTTTGCTGGCTGGCTGCGTGGCCACGCCGCCGAACAATGTCAGCACACAGGAAGCCTATAGAGCTGCCATCAGCGACGCGGCAGTCGCTAGCCCCGGCAAGGTGGCTCCCCTCCGCGTTCTGCCCGCAGGCGCAACGATCACCATGGTGTCGTGGGTTACAGAACAACGCCTCCCCTGCACGAACGACGCTTTGCCGTGCGACATGAAAGTCGGCGCCACCCCGTTGTGGGTAACCCTCGGGGGTGAGGTGCAATCTATTTGCAGGACCTGGAATTTGCACGGGGACGCCCTTCGGCGGCGATTGGAACAACTCCTCGGGCTTCCCATGGACCCGCCAGTGCAGTACCGCAAGACGAAATTCGTTGATCTTGAAATTCCGCGCGAGCGGATTGAGCGCCCTTGCCTGGGCGTGGATGAAACCGACCCGACGAAGCCCGTCTGCACGATTGACGCGCGCTCAAGCACATCGGCCGAATTGCGTACTTTTATCGGCGAGCAAATGGCCGCCTCCTATGTGGTGGATAATCCGAAGGGCCCAGGCTATCCCTACACGCGATTGGGCTACACCTACGACTGGGCGCCCACCGCAAATGCCAAACACTATGGCGCGTCCGAATTCATAGTCGCTCCAGCAACCACCGCTAAAGCTACCAAGGTGGTGGCTGCAGACGACTATTGCCGCGCGCCGTGAGCCGATGAATCGCGTCACAACCACGTAGAAAATAAAACAGCGCATGACCGATTCAGTTCGCGGTCGATCGGCGGACGGCTTTCCGGAGTTTCCGGAGGGTTGCCGTTCGTTGCTAAAGACGTATCTGACGCTTGATGTCTGGAATGAGCTTAAGGACCGGAAAACGCGTAATGGCGTTGGCTTGTACGATTGCATCCGCTCTGGGATTGAGAACACAGACAGCAAAATTGGAGTGTATGCCGGAGATGCAGAAAGTTATGCGGTATTCGCGGCCTTGTTTGCGCCGGTGATCGCAGAATGCCATCCGGGTTATCGCGAGGGCGGGCAGCAGCCCAGCGACATGGACGCAAAGCACTTTCGGCCGGGCAACCCCGACCCGGACGGAAACTCTATTGTCTCGGTCCGCATCCGGGTCGCCCGCAACATTTGCGGCTATCGTCTGCGGCCGACGGCAACGGGGAATGAGGATCTGGAGGTCGAGCAGCGGGTAAAAAGTGCGGCAGCCCTTTTCTCTGGCGATTTGGCAGGCACCTATCGGCCGGTGGGGGATTGGGGCGCAAGCCCTAGCCACCTGCCTGATGCCGAAGATCACATTTTCGAGCGGGGCGACCGCTTTCAGGAAGCTGCCGGCCTCAATCGGAACTGGCCGGGCGGACGAGGCGTATTCGCCAATAAGGCACGATCTTTTTTCGCCTGGGTGAACGAAGAAGATCAGCTGCGCCTGATCTCAATCCAACGCAACGCCGACATTGCCGCCGCGTTCGCGCGCTTGTGCGAGGCCGTCGAGACCGTCGAGCGCGTTCTTGAATTTCAACGCTCGGATACCTACGGCTATCTGTCTTCCTGTCCGACAAATCTTGGCACCGGCCTGCGCGCCAGTTTTCATATGAGACTTCCTTTGTCCGGGGGGAGCCAAGAGTTTCAGAATGTATGTATGCAACAGCGTCTCGCGGTGCGAAGTATCTTCGGCGAACAATCTGCAATGTCGGGAAATATCTACGATATCTCAAACAAACGTCGTCTCGGATTGTCGGAAGTCGAGTGCCTTCACGAAATCCTTGAGGGCGCCATGAAGTTGATCGATCTGGAAAAGTCTTTTGCGGCGCGGACGACGACGCGTGCTCACCTCAACTGACACTGTTGTCCTGAACGGAAAATGCGTTTGCCGGTCGCGGTTCGTTCAAGTCACATGCATGTTGTGTGGACTGAGCTGAAGTGAAACTGGCGACGGTCTTAAATGATGATTTTGGAGGCGTATCTATGATGAACACAGGACGGCCCACAAGACGGAGCGCTTCACCTGCCCTTGGTGTGGCCGCTGTCGCCGCCGCAGTTATAGCTTCCACTCTATCGGCTTGTGCGCCGTTGGGACCAAGCACCATCGATTGGAGCCGTACACATTATAATGAAGCGCTGCAACAAACCGAAGCGCAGCAGCTTTTGTTGAATATCGTGCGGCAGAGATATTCCGACCCGGTCATGTTTCTTGACGTCACAGCGATTTCGAACAGCACCACGCGAAGTGCGAACCTCAGTCTTGGTGCTAATTTTCAGCGCTTTGTCTTCGGTGGAGGGAACATAGGCACGGGCGGCGCGGTCGCCGAGAGTCCCATTATCTTTTATGCGCCGAATACCGGGGAAAAATTCGTGCGGCAGATCCTTACGCAGATCGATATCAGGACGATATCCCTTTTGCTGCAATCGGGCTGGAGCATCGAGCGCGTGCTCATGGTTGCGGGAGATTCCATAAACGGCATTCGCAACACCAACGCAGGCAGGGACAGTAATGGACAACCCCCTTATGCGCAGTACAGGGATTTGGTTGACGCCTTGAGGGATTTGCAGCGCGATGGCCTATTGACCACCAGCATGGAGGCGAGTGGTGCTGGGGGCGTCGATACCCTTGTATTCACGCCCAGCTCTACCGCGATAGCGAGCGAGCCCTATCTGAAGGTCTGCAAGACGTTGGGCCTCGGCTGCGACGGACGCGCGATGCGCCTTCAAATCGGCGTTGGCGCGCCGCCGACGGGGAGTGGCAAGGTCGTCCTCACGACACGCTCGCTTTATGCCGCCTTCTACTTCCTATCGGAAGGAGTCGATGTGCCGCCCGGCGACTTGCAGAAGGGATACGTGAAGCCCCGCGAAAGCAGCGGCGGGCCTTTTGACCGGGCCTCCGGAGATTTGTTCAGGGTTCTGTCTTCGTCAGCAGAGCCGAGCGACTCAGCTGTCAAAGTACGGTATCGGAACACCTGGTATTTCATTGCCGATTCCGACCTTGATAGTAAAACGACGTTCGGATTGCTGAATATCATGTTGATGCTTGAAGGCAGCGATATTTCGCGCGTGAGCCCTCTGGTGTCCGTATCGCCCGGATAGATACATGTCGTGATCGATAAAGAGCGTTGAGGTGACGCAAGATAAAAGCCGCAATAGGCGTCGTTAGCTGTCATGCTGCAACCTATAGCGAGCTTCTTTTAGCGACCGTCTTTCGTACTGTGACAACATGCGAAAAGGAATCTTGGTGGAGCCGATACGTATCGAACATGGGTCGCCGGAGCGGGCCGGTATATTGTTTGTCGATTGGATGCTCGGCAATACGTGCAACTATGCTTGTTCTTATTGTCCAGAGGGATTGCACAACGGAAGTATCCCCTGGCATGACTTGCGGATAGTCGACGCGTTCGCAGCCACCCTGTCTACGGTTGCAGCTACGCAAGGAAAACGCGTTCACATCCAATTTACCGGCGGTGAGGTGACGGTAAGGCCCCAATTCCTGGAGATGTTGCGGTCCCTTAAACAATTTGGGTTCGGGATAGGCCTTATATCCAATGGTTCGAGGACATCGCGGTGGTGGCACGAGTCCCTGCCGTTGCTATCCGCCGTTACACTGACATTCCACCCAGAGTTCGCAGATCTTGATCATTTCGTGGACGTCGTAACTTTGGCAAGCACGGCGGTGGAGACTCACGTAAACGTCACAACATTGCCGGAAAACTTCGCCGCCTCGATTTCAGCAGCGGAACACATAGCGGCACGTTGTGAGCGCGTCTCGATCATACTCAAACCGATGTTTGTGGCATTCGGTTCAAATCTATATCCGTACACGGCCACCCAGCTTCAAATCCTTAGAGACAATAAATATCATACGAAGGTCAGCAAACCGAGTTCGTCCATTCGCGGAGAGATGCGGGTCTTCTATGACGATGGGGCACAAAAAAGCGTAACGCCTCAAAGTTTTGTCGTTAATGGATTAAATAGATGGCGCGGCTGGGAGTGTGATGCAGGCATCGAGCTTCTCTCTGTCGATGTCCGGGGAGATGTCTATCGGGGCGTTTGTCGGGAGGGTGGCAGGCTAGGCAATATCGCGAATATCGGGCTGTCAGCATTCCCACGCGATCCAATTCAGTGCGGTCGGGATGCATGCACGTGCCTGCTCGATATTATGACGTCTCGCCGTCTACCGCGCGCTCACACGCCATCCTCGACGCATCCTGGCCTGGGGTGATGTGTGCCATGTATCGGCAACCGGTGCTTTGAACCAGTCGTCTTGCTACATCGGAAGGTGGCTGAGGCGGCGAAGCTGTAGATGAACCTACTGCCTTTTTTCAGGAAGATGCCGCTCGGGGAAAGTTCGCAAATAACCGTTTTTGTCCCGCCAAAAGCGCAGCCTCACACTGTTGGCGTAGGGCCGACCTGTCACGAAGGCAGGGATAAGCAAAAATCTGATCGAGAAAATCTCTTTTGCCTTTCTCCCACGCGCATTGGTAGTCGTCGATGTCGCGATCAAACAGGTGAATCGTCTTGAGCACGCTGATCTGCGGAATGTTCACAATGGGCTGCTCCCGCCAGGCAAGCGTGCCCGCATCATCGGGACCTGCGAGGAGGCGCACATAGAGATCGAGATCGGAAAACCGGCTAAGGCGCTCGGTGAAACCGCCGACGGAGCGAATCGCGCTCATGGGCGCCGCGAAGCAACTCATTGTATGCACGAATGGCTCGGTTATCATGCGTACGATCGGGTCAAGCTCAGTCGGGGGCTTACGAAAGTGGCGTACCGGTCCCGAAAACGATGGGCCTTCGCTGAAATAATCCGTAAACACGAAAACTGGCTGCTTGGACTGCGAAAAAGCCGGCCTTAGGAGCGACAGGTGCCGGGGATGCCAGATGTCATCGCTGTCCAGAAATGCCGCGATGGCGCCTGATGCCATGCTCAAGCAGGCGTTGCGCGCGCGGGGAATACCGACATTCTTGGGGAGACGCAGGGTCCGCGCGTCAATATTGTTGGTCTTGAAGAAACGCTCAGCTACATCGAATGTGCCATCGGTTGAGCCGTCGTCGACGAGGACAACCTCATAGTCGTGTTCCACCTGATTGATCACGCTCATAAGCGCGCGCACAAGAAAATCGTGCCGATTATGAACGGCAATCAGAACGCTGAAAAATGGAGATACGCTTCGCATCAATGACGAACGCTCCAATGACCATGACCCGTCCGCGAGCTTAATAGCCCGCCACGGGCATGGGTTGGGCTGGATCTTCCGTTACGTGATAGTCGATTTGATCATCAGCGGTTTCGGCGAGCGGACTTTCCGGATGCTTCTCGACAAAGCTCTCCAGCTTCGTGCTGTCGCCACTCTTTACCGCATCATCGTATTCTTTCTGCTCATCTGGCGGCGGCGGTGGTGGTGGTGGTGGCGGCGTCGCTATGCCTCCATCCTCAATCTGATTGGCTGGCCGGACCGGAATATCGACATGCGGGCTGAACGCGAGGCCACCACCGGCGCCGACACCCAATCCGCCAATCGCGCCTTTGATCTCGCAGGGTTTGTTGGACTCACAGCCGTACTTGGCTTGGACTTCGGCCAGGGTCGCGTGCATATCGACCGTGCCGCCGAGCACCGATCGCGTGAATTTTGCGTTCTCGTCGGCTTCCGGCTTGCCGAAATAATTGACAAAGCCTTCGACCTCGGGACCCCGTGCGCCCGCACCAACGGAGGCGCCGAAATTCACTTTGGCTTCGCCTTGAGCGGAAGCGATCTTGGTCGCGAGTCCGTATTCGTAACCTGATCCGTCAGGATAAAAGTGCGCGGTCGCTTCGCGCGCACTGCCGTAGTCGGCATGGCCCTCAATATTGACGAAGCCCGGCATTACAACGTCGAGCGCGTTCTTTTTTTCCTCGTTCGTGAAGACGGAGTGCGCGGCGCTTCCGCCCAGAACCTTTTGTGCGTCTTCATCACTGGCTTTACCGGGGATCGTGAACTCGATCTTCTTTTTCGTATCGAATTCAGCCGCCGTCATCTTGTTGATCACGACTTCGCCATTGGCGCCCGCACGGACCTCAATCTGCCCAATGAATTCCCCGGATTTTGCATCCTTAATGCCAAATACCGAGGCGCCCTTGTATGAACCCGCATCGACAATTTTTGTATCTTCGCCGTACTGTCCGATGTAATTACGCACCGAGATGATCTGTACGGGGGTCATCTGATAACTATGCAGAGCCTGACTTATAGGACCGATCACATGGGCATCCGCCGCCATTGCCCTCTGCGCCTTACTGAGCTCGGGCGACGGCACAACGATATGGTCGAAATCAGCCGCCAGCTCGATATCTTTGTGATGGCCAGTCGCAATTGGAAGACTGACATTCCAGTCGCTGGATTTGGCAGAAATTGAATCGACAGATGTCGCATCCACCGCCATGACGATGCTTCGGACTGGATGAAGCATCCAGCTATCTGTGACCGGCGCGTTCTCACGAGCTTGCGTCGGAGAAAGGTAAACTATCTCGCTGACCGCTGTGACGACGACCGCGCCAAGGTGCCCGAGTTTTCGTCGGTGTTGTCGATTCCGCTTACGAGATTTCTTTAACGACACGCACCGCCCCAGATATGCGTCTCAAGCTAGATCCCCAACGCGTTACAGATGAACCCCTCCGATCATCTGGCCCGCGTGCTTTATTTTGTAACATGGCCCTTGACGGAGGTCGAGAACACTCTCGCCTCTTATTCTTCCCAAGCTCCAATCAGAGGACGCATTCCACGGCTTTCGGCAAGCGCGGGTCAACCCGCGTTGTGCTCGGACAACATATCCAAACGCCGGCAAACGCGGTTGGCGGCAAGCGGTTCGATGACCAGCTTTTCGAGGCAGACGCCAACATTGCGGGGCGAATCGTCCTGGTTGAGCATCCGCATCGACAAGATGAAAAGGCTTTCGATCTCAAGTTTCAAATAGCGGTCATCGCCGATGAATGCGGCGGGCACCACGGCAAGAACATCCTCGGTTTCTCCGATTTCACGATCAAAAACCACCTTGGAATTGGCCAGAATGCGCACGCGTTGGCTGGGCAACGCGCCGGCAGACCAGGTGCCCAATCGCAATGTTAGAAACACCTCTCCCGGATCTTCAAAATACAGTCCACCGAGCGTGGCCCTGGTGTCGGCAGTCCATGCGCCACGTTGGTCAGGCGGGTGCCAGCCCGCCAACATGTAATTTTTCCCCTCGCCATCCTGCGAGAAAGCAACAATTTGATGGGAACGCCACAAGCTGGTCTTTCCCGGGCCAATCTCAAACTTTTGGAGCACAAGCGACAGAAGGCGTGGCCCCGGTGGCATATCGTGGTCGGCCGATCCTGGAAGAATATCGAATGCATGACAAATGATGTCGAAAAGACCCGATTTCGGCGCTTTGCCGCGCGGAATAATAAGCAACGCGGTCCCCGTCTCGCGTAAATCGATGGTGTCCCGCCCAATGTTCATAAGCTCCACGCCCACGCGATAGTCGCCAAGATTGTGATACGGCACGCGTTCAAACTCGAGCCGAATGACAAACCGTTCCATCACGGGGTTGGGCACTACAAATCGGATCTGTCCACGGCGGCGGTAGAGGCGTCCATAGCCGTCGGAACAGTCCCAACCGCCATGCGGCTGCTGCATGAGGAGATTGGCGGCGGCCTCGGTCTTGCCTAGTTGCAGCACGGGATATCGGTCGCGTCGCGAGCCGTTATCTGGCGTTCGCGCACTCACAGACTCCAATGCAATGGCAGTAACGCGCGTGACAGTGCTCTTTGGATCGATGAAAGCAGGAATGACCGCGTCGGGAAAAAGGAATTCGAGCGCAACGATTCCATCGGCACCAATCATCTCGGCCGTCAAATCGATGGAGATTTTCGCGCGTCCATCAATTTCTCCCGCATATAGGGTTTGCCCTTTTATACGAATCTCGAGTCGCTGGGATTTCAAACGCGGTGGGGAAATATAAGGCAAGATATCCATAGACAGGGTAAGACCGGCCGACCGGTCAGCAATGCGAAAAATCAAGCCCGCGCGCTCGGCAGACGACCAACTTCGCCAATTTTCTGTCGTTCCGAAACCATAATGTTCAAACTTCCGGCCTTCGCCGCCTTGCCCAAAATGGACGATTCGGCCTATCGACATCTCACCGATTTCGCTGGGCGCCGGAGTTCTAGCGAGCCACGCGTGCCGGGCGGGAGCACGAAGGATGGCAACCACCTTCTGCAGCAATCCACGGGACGGCGGAACGCAAAGGTCTTGGAACAGACGCGAAGATTTTTTCCCGGCGGCCTGCAGCAGGAGGAAGTGCAGACATTTCTCGCCGAACGGTACCCTGGCTCGGAAAATGATGCGTCTCAACACTCGGCGCAGACTTCCGATCTCAGCGTTTGATAACGCGCCCGAGGCGCGGTGGAGCGTCAACGAAGCCAGAATGCGGCGCACAAGACTCAATAGGGTATGGTCATCACATGATGCGGGCCAATAGGAACGCAGTTCCAGTACTTGACGCCACACAACGAGATGATTTCGGATTATCTGTCTTAATCTTTCTGGACCCGGCGAGTCTTGATACCAAGCGTTGGTGTCGTGAATACGATATGAACCCAAGACTTCGGGAACAGTACAAACGCTTCCCCGCGACGCGCCTGCGAGCAGAAGATAGGTATCCGCACAAATACGCCACTCCTTTTCGGGGATAGGGAAAATGGCTTCGACTTGCGCGCGTCGAAACATGTTGCCGCTGGTCGGCATGTATCGGAAATGTCCCGACGCGCAGATTTGCGGAAAAACGTTTCCACTCTCCAGGACGTTGGAAAAAGGGTGCAGCCCGATAGCGTGTCCTTCCCTGTCTATCGTGCGTAGATAGAACTGGGTGACAAAATCGCCATCTTTGGCGGCGGTAATCGCCGTGCTTATAGCGAGGGGTTCGAGAACATCATCCGCGTCAAGAAATATGATCCAGTCGCCATCCGTTTGTGCGAACCCGGTATTCATTGCGGCGGCTTGGCCGGCGTTCTCTTGGAAGATTACCCTTAGCTCTGGATAATCGGTTTGGAGACCCGATAGGATATCCCGCGAATCGTCGACTGAGCCATCGTCGACGACCATGACTTCAATCGATGAATGCGATTGGCGGAGCGCGCTTTCAACACATGGTCTAAGGAAGCGCGCATAGTTGAAATTCGTAATAACGATTACAACTTTCGGCGCGGCGCTCGTCGCGTGGCCAAGAGGCATTTGAGCCTGGCTCACACCCTTGTCAGAACTAATGTTCACTGCCGAATTCCCCTACCGCATATACGCTGCCAACGTCGCACGCCGGAGTCCACCCCCCTCGGCACAAACACTTCCACAAGGCGCCGGATGTATCGCATCAAAAAGATTGAGCCAGGGCAGGGAAGTTCTTAACAGTCTGAAAAGCATCACTATTGTGCGCTTTCCAAACGAGGCGGGTTCGAATCCCTTCGCCCGCTCCATTTTTCACATGTCCGGCCCGGAGACATGGGTAACGGAAGGTACCGGAGACATGGGTGACACCCTTAGCCGAAGGGGGTGTCGATGGGCTGCAATGTCCTTTGCTCCAGGTCGATATATCCAAGATCATAGTGCATGAAACTGACGAGCCAAATGCGTTCGATCGGGTTCAGTCCACCCGCAACATGACCGCCGCCGGATCGTGAAAGAAACTGCCGATGCCGATGAGCGCGGTCTTGGCGCCGGGTACCTGGCGATGCCCTTCATTCCCGCGCAGTTGCCGCACGGCCTCGGCATAGAAGTTGGCGCCACCGGCCCGTCCCATTGCCAGACCCCCGCCATGGGTGGTGACGAGGGTGCGGCCATTCAGGCGCAGAATTTGGTTTTTCCGGTCCCATGAATCGGTGAAGCAGTCACCCGCCTCACCGGGCTTGCAAAAGCCTGCGGCCTCCGTCACCGCAACGGCATCGACACTGTAGCCGTCATAGGGAAAGAAGATGTCGAGGTCCCCGATTTTGAGATCGCTGCGGTCCCACAGCCCCCCAAGCGCGATCCAGAAAGCGTTTTCTGTCCAGCCGAGCGTGTTCTCGTAGAACTCACCAACGCGCGAGCCGCCCAGGGACATGGCATGGATGTAGACAGGCTTGACGTCCAGGTCCCTGGCACGTTCGGCGGTGGTGATGATGACGGCTTCGCCACAGTCTACCGGCACGTCCATATCCAGCATCTGCATCGGATCCCAGATCATGCGGCTGTTATCATAGTCATCCAGGGTGATCGGCGTCTTCATCACCGCATCGGGGTTCCGCGCACCGTGCGAGCGGTTGTTCACCGCCATCAGCGCAAACGCCTTCTTGTCGGTGGCATAGTCCTTCATGTAGCGCCTGATCCACCCGGCATAAGGCTCACCGGAATGGAGCCAGCGTCGCGCGAAATCGCCCATGCCGACATCACCGCCGACGTCGCTGAACTGCGCGGCGCGCAGGCGGAATGGGTCCGACGCCGCCGAGCGCGACATGTTGATATCGCGCAGATACGTCTGTACAACCAGAACAGTGTCGCAAAGCCCGGAAAACACGGCCTCGGCCGCGTAGACAAAGGCCGAACCGAGCCACCCGTTCTTGACCCACGTGGTGCGTTCGATTCCCAACGCACCCTGCAGACTTAGAAAACCGGCGCCGCCCATGGCCAACGGCGTCATGCCCGAACCGCAGATGCCATCAATCTCCTGACGGTCGATACCTGCGTCCTCGATCGCGTGCACGGCCGCTTCAAGTCCCAGTGACAGTTCACTGCGCCGGAGGTCGCGTCCGTAGGGCGTCGAGCCCACGCCGATGACCGCGAGGCGGTCCTTCAGAGGATTTCTAGCCACGCGCTTCTAGCCCTTGTGCGGAGGCTGGTTCAAACGCGGGGGAGCGGGGCGCGCCCTCGGGAATCCAGGTGAGAGATACCGGCATGTCGAGCGTGATCTCTTCCAGCGGACAGTTGACGATGCGGCTGAGATAACGAAGGCCGGCCTGCTCTACGAGTTCGATGGCAGCGACCACGACCGGTTCCATGATATTGCTGTGTGGATCGCGTAATTGATGGATCAGCGTGAACATGAACACGCGGCCCTGGCCGCTCACTTCGGTCGGCGTCACATTCCATGACAGGCATTCCGGGCACATCGGCCGATGGGGATAAACCCAATAGCCGCAGTCGCCACATCGATTGATCGCCAGATGACCGGCAGCCAACGCCCGGTAATGGGCGATGTTGTCGCGGTCGATCATGACATTCGGAAAAAGCGCGAAAACGTCATGGTCGCTCAATGGTTCATGAGCGCTCATGCGGCAACCTCGTCCTTGGCCATCTCGGCCAAACTCATCCGATCGAGTTTGCCGTTCGCCAGACGCGGCAGCGCCTCCATGAAGACGATGTCGCGCGGCATCTTGAAGCGAGCAAGGCGCGAGGTGAGCCAGGCACTCAGCTCCTGCTCCGTCAACGTCTGGCCCGGCAGCAGGCTCACATAGACGCGCACGGCTTCGTTTTTGCGTTTATCGGGGACACCGACCGCTCCACAACTTGCGACAGCATCGTGACCGGCCACGACCCGCTCGACCTCCTCAAGCGAGACGTTCTCGCCACCCACCTTCAACATCAGCTTAAGCCGGCCAACGAAGGTGATGTAACCGTCTCGATCCACTGAAATGATGTCCTCGCTGCGCAACCAACCATCCTTATCGATGAGGCGCGCCGTCTGTTCGGGCATATTCCAGTATCCCTTTGTGACGTTGCCGCGCAGATATGCCTCGCCCGGCACCCCAGGGCCGACGTCCCGGCCGGTGACCGGATCCACAACGCGGCACTCGTTGCCATCCATCAGGCGCCCGCTCGTCCCACGCTTCTCTGGCGGATCGGTGACGCAGGTGATGGCCGCAGGCCCATAAGTTTCCGTCAGACCGAAAGCCGAGAAGCAGAAGGTCGCGTTCGGATAGACCGCGCGGGAACTATCGTCGGGCGTGGCGGCCATGCGCACCGACGGGAATTTGACGCCTTTCTCGACTGCCGCCCGCACCACCTCCTCGCCCAACACACCAAATACGAACGTCGGACGTTCACGGGCGATCAGCTCCGTGGCAAGCGCCGCGTTGAAGGCCTCCGTGAAAATCAGCGTTCCGCCGTTCAACAGCATCGTCATGAGGCCATAGACGCTGCCGCCGGCGTGGAAGAACGGCATCATGCTGAAGTAGATGTCGGACTGGACGGCACCGATACGGCGCGAGTGCAGAATTCCATTCGCGACAATCCCGCCTTGCTCCAGCATCACGCCCTTTGGAAAGCCTGTGCTGCCAGAGGTGTATTTGACCATGGCGAGGTCGGTCGACCGTACTTCGCGCTCCATCCGCTCCGCGATTTCGTGGGCTTCGCGCGCCTCGGTCCGGGCGAGTGTTTCGAAGTCAAAAGCACACGCGAGGCGACCGCCGCCGCGCCGGAAAAGGACGATGTTGCGCAAATCCGGCAGTTCGTGACCCCAGAGGTCACCCGGCGTCTTCGCCGTCGCCACTTCGGGACAGATCTCGCACAGCATGTTCGGCATATTCAACGCGCGAAAGCCGTCGATCATGATCAGATGGCGCGCGCCCGACTGGACGAGGCAGTACTTGATCTCCGGCGGCGTCAGGAATGTGTTGACCGGCACCAGCGCGGCGCCGAGACGCATTGTCGCGAAGGCGGATACCACCCACTCCAACGTGTTGGTCATCCACAGCGCGACCCTGTCGCCGCGCTTCACGCCGATGCTGGCGAGGCCGGCGGAAAGGTTGCGGACGCGTTCGACCAGTTCCCCGTAGGTCAGTCGGCGTATAAGGCCCGCATCGTTCGCGCCGACCAGCGCATCACGGTCGAGATCGTGCATCGCCGAGGCCGTCACGGCCTGCCACATCGTAATGGACCGAAGGCGTGCAAGCTCACCTGCCGCTGTGGTCACCTTTGTCATTCCCCTCTCTCCCCGCCAAAGACCAGCATGGCTATTCTCATTGACCTAGGGGCGCCCGATCGGCGCGAACCCCGGCAATCGAAAGAGGCGGGCCGCGTTGCCGCCGATGATATCGGCCTTGTCCTGTTCGCTGATCTCGATATCGTCGAACAGGTGCGCCAGCACCTCCCTCGAGCGCGGAAACGTTCCTTCATGGTGCGGATAGTCCGCGCCCCACATGATCGCCTTGGTGCCGGTGACAGAGCGCGCCATGATGCAGGCGCGGTCAAATTGGAACGAGCAGGCCACCTGCCGGGCGATGATGTCCCGCGGCGTGAGGGAGAGCTTCGGCCTCACGAAGACGTCGTGCGCCTCGTAGACCTCGTCCATGCGCTCGGCAAGCGCGGCGAGCCAGCTCGCTCCGGATTCAATGCAGCACACACGCGTGTCTGGGAAGCGATCGAGAACGCCACCGGCCACCAGATGCATGATCGAGTGCATCCCGTCGCACGCCTGGATCGTGTAATTGATCACGGCGCCGCCGGGGCCTTTCTGGCTGCGCACATCCTCACGTCCGGTGCCGGTATGCAGGACGAACACGATGCCTTCCGCTTGGCCGGCCGCAAACACCGGATCCCAGGCTTCGCTATTATACGTCGGCAGTCCGGACGACGGCTCGATCAGGCTCGGCAGCATCGCGGCCGTGAAGCCCAGGGCCGCCAGGCGTTTGATCTCGGCGATCGTGTTGCCGAAATCGCGTACGGGCAGGACGCCGCAACGAACGAACCGGTCCGGGTGGCCCGAAAGCGTCTTGTTGAGCCAGTCATTGTAGACCTGCGCCGTCGCGAGTTCCGCCTCCGGGTTCTCGATAAGGAATGCCGTCAGCGCGAGCGATGGGAAAACGATCTCGGCATCAACGCCATCCATCTCCATGTCCAAGAGCCGTCCAGCGACCTCGCGATGGCCACGCAGGTTGCCCCGGCCGAACTCTTCCCCGTCCTTCCCCATGCGGGGCGGCGGGCGGTGCAGGGCCGCCTTGCTGGTGATTTTGTCGCCGGCCATCATGTACCTGAATCCGTCACGTATCTCGGCGCGTACGCCATAGGGACGCAATGACGGCGGCAGGCCGTCGGTCAAGAGATCCGACGGCTCGATGATGTGGCCGTCCGCGCTAAAGACAAATGACATGCGACACCTCCGAACGTGCGTCCCCAATCTGGTGGCCCGATTCCAACATTCGCTTCGCAGCTACCTGAAGGGCGAATGTCAAATCCGCTCTCCCAGCGCAATTGCCTGGCCCTGCTTACCGCTCAGGAGAAACATAGCTCGCGGCGCTATCGCGCGGCGCGTTATCCCGCCCGGCGTGCGGCGGCGGAGCCGCCTTCGTTGTGGCGCAGATATCCCAACAGGGCCGGTGCTTCGGCAAGGGCGCGTAGCGCGTCATTGAGATGCGTGCAGCCGGCAGTTCCTTTCAGTTCGGCAATCACCTTTTCCCGCATTTCGCTCAGCGGCGTACCCAGGAGGCGCCTAAGGTTCAACGTCGCAGAGGGACATTCGGCAAACGGAAGCACGCGCGGATCGGCCTGGATCGACAAGATCCGGAACGAGACCGGATCGGCCGTCACCGCCAGGCGATATTCATGCAACGCCCTGCGGCTGCCGTCCGGCGTCGAGGCGCTATCCTGAAAGGCAGCATCGATCTCGATGACGTTGCCCATGGTCACGTCGATGCGACGGGCCCGCCGCATGCCTACGTTCTCCTGAACCGTAAATGCATGCCAGCCTTCCGGATCCTCCGGGTGGCGCAAGTCCGTCGTCGGCGCACCGCCGGTGCTACTGCGATTCATCAGGTTGGGATCGAGCGCGCTCGAACCGGGGGCAAATCCGGTACAGATACCTTCTCGGTCTGTCATCATTTTTGCCAGTTCGGATTCCGTCATGGCGGCACGAACCTCTGTGAGCCAACCCGGATTCCACTGCGACCATGCCCAGGCCGCGATCAGGCTCGCGCCGGAAATGTCGTCCAGAATGAGATGGAGGGGAGTTGCGTTGCGCCGCTCCTCCGGCATGACTTCGTCCAGCACATAGCGCAGATGGTTGCCGCCCCGTTGACCGACAAGGCGCTCCAAAGCCGGGCGCGCCGGGTCGGAGTCGATGGCAACAATGGTACGGTCCGACTTGAGGTAGGCCGTGAATCCATCCTCGGCACAGGAAATCGGCGCACCGCCGGATCGCGGCGTGACGATGTCGCGTGCCCGACCGACAAGGCGCATATTCCCCGCGCGACCCTCCGGCCAGGAGGTGTCGATGCTGGACGTGCGGCGCGCCGAACCGTGAGGCCGCGGAGGCGCGTGTCCGGCGGAATTGCGGAGCGGTTCTGTTGCCATATTATCCACGCTCGCCCGAACGGCTCGTGTTCAATTCCCGAATCGCGGTTTCAATAGTCTGCCGCAGCGACAGATAGAATCGGCCCATCTCCGCAAGCCGCGCAGCGGCACCTCCCGTGGCGAGAGTCGATGCGCCGTCCTGAAGTAGGTTCCCAAGCGCGCCCATCATAGACGCCTGCTCCAGAAGCGGCGCGCCGAAGGTGTCGGAAGGACCATAAAGGATTCGCTTGCTGCCGGGCTCGCTGTAGCTCCGCGCATTCCCGAACCGTTCGAGCAAGCGCGCCGCGTTCCACGCACCGCCCTTGCTCATCTCCAGATCGGTGGCGATCTGATCCAAGCTGATGGGCGCCTGCTTCAGGAGCAGATAGCCGTAGAGCCGCCCCGCGCTCCGCGGCATGCCCCAGGGCGCGAACACCGCGGCCACTTCCTGAATGAAGCTGCGTTCCTCGTCCGATAACGCGTGCGCTACAATATCCAGCATATTCTGAATATACGTGACATTCCGAAAATGATCAAGCTGGGACCGACGAAGAGAAAACGTCATGATTTTCAATTGGTTATGGTCTACCGGCCAGAAGAGTCCGGAGTGTCGCATTGAAGCGGGCCGGCGCGTCATACATCACCCAATGCCCCGCTCCGTCGATGACATGGAACGGCAGGCCCGGCCGTAGCTCGTCGAACAATTGCCGATAATGCGTGACGTCCGGGCGGGCGGCGTCCAGACCGCCCCAGATCACGGCGACCGGTGCCCGCACCGTTTTGAGGCGATCGAGGGCAGGCGCCCCCTCTTCGATGTAACGCAGATGAAAGCGCCCCCGGCGTGAATTCTCGCGATGAATAAACAGGGCGAGATCGTCCACATTGTGGGGGTCGGCCAGCATCAAGGTAGCGAGGTTGTGCCGGTTCACAGCATCGATCTCGTCCGGATCCGTGATCCCGCGCAATGAACGCATGGGCAGGGGAACAATCGGACCCACTGCACCGGCACTGGCGACCACGAGCTGGTCGACGCGCCCGGCGCGTCGGCTCGCGGCTTCGGCGCCAAGCACGAGACCCGCCGAAAAGGCGACGACGCGGAAGGTCTCCCGCGGCAAAATAATGTCGAGGCCCTGAAGAACCGCTGCTGCGGCCGCATCGATATCATTGTGCGGCATGGGCTGCACCGACTCGCCGTTGCCCGGCAGATCTGGAATCCACAGTGTATGATCAGTGGATAGATCCTCGATCGTCCGGATCCAATGGGTCCAAGCGCCGGAAGCGCCGTGGAAAAAGACCAGCGGCGGTCCATCGCCCCAACGGCGCCAGACCATCGTGCCATCGCCGCACGGCGTTTCCACGCGGGTCGCGCGCGCATCGATCGCACGAATAAAGGATTCTGGATTCTCACTCATGGATACAAGGCGTAATTTATGCGGCCGGTCTACGCAAGAGCGCGACGAGATCGGTGAACACACGAGCAAGCGGCCTTGTGTCGCGCGGATGCCAGGAACGCTTTGGTCTGGCGGATCAGGATGCGCTAGCCGTTTATGGTCGAGATTTGACCGCCGTCGACGCGAATGTTTGTGCCGGTGATGAAGTCCGAAAGGGGACTTGCGAGAAACGCCACGGCATTTCCGATGTCTTCGACGCGCCCAATCCGGGTTGACCGAAGCGCACCCATTTCCTTCAAATATATGGCTTCAAAATCCTCGAAGGTTTCCCCGGCCCAGGCCCGCGACTTCGCTACGCTTGTCAGCCACACCTCAAATGTTGGCGTGCGAATGGGGCCGGGGCTGACCGCATTGACGGTCACGCCGGTGCCCGATAGTTCTTTGGATAAGCTCAGCGTCAAGTTGTTGAGTGCCGCTTTCGCCGCGCAATAGTGGGCCGAATGGGGCACGGCTTGGACGGCGCCCGAGCTGCTGATATTGATCACCCGGCCCCAGGCGCGTTCGCGCATTTCCGGCACGAAGGCGTGGATAAGGCGTACGGACGAGATCGTATTTTTCTCTGTGGCCGCGGCCCAGTCGGCGGTTGTAGATGAAAACCATCCTGGCGCCGTCGGCTCAACACCGCCGGCATTGTTCACAAGAATATCAATACCACCGACCTGCGCGCGTGTCGCATCCACGACCGGTTTTACGCCGGCATCCGTCGACAGATCACCGAAGGCCGCAAAAGCCTGGCCGCCGCTTTCCTTGATTTTGCGGGTCACGGCCTGAACGCGCTTTTCATCCCGGCCGTGAATGACTACAACAGCGCCTTCACGCACAAGCACGTTCGCGATACCTTCACCGATCCCGATATTGCTGCCCGTGACGAGAACGCGCCTGCCCTTCAGTTGCAAGTCCATCTGCCGCCCCTCCCTCTCGGTAATACGATGTGTTAGCGATGTGCGCTCGCGCCCATAATAAACAGCGTCACGAGGATTAAGGTCATGAAATGGAGCATACAATACGCGAATTTGGGTCCGTTCACGGACCCAGAGCTCGCCTGCCTGCTGGCGCAGACGGCCGAGGAGGCGGGGTTCGAATCGCTGTGTGCCTGTGAGCATATCGTGATTCCGGCGCGCTACACATCGCCATACCCGTTTTCGAGCGATGGCAAGATGTCGGACAACGACTACGCCTCTGCCCAATCGATCATGCCTGACCCGCTGATCTGGATTGCCTATGTCGCCCAGGCCACCAAGCGAATCAATTTTACGACGGGGGTCGTCATCCTGCCGCTGCGAAATCCCGTCGTGTTCGCCAAGCAGCTGGTCACATTGGATCAGCTTTCCAAAGGCCGGGTCAGCATCGGGATCGGTGTCGGCTGGCTGCGTGAGGAGTTCGATGCCGTTGGCGTGCCGTGGGAACGGCGTGGTGCACGGTGTGACGAATACATCGCGGCCATGCGTGCCTTATGGAGCGACGGAGAAGCAAGCTTCCAGGGCGAGTTTGCCAACTTCCAGCACATCACGATGACACCAAAGCCCGTGCATAAGCGCGGCATCCCGATCGTCATCGGCGGCCATGGCGAGATCGCCGCGCGCCGGGCCGGGCGTCTGGGGGACGGCTTCTTTCCGGCGATATTCCCGAACACGGAGTTGTGGGCGCGACTGCCGGGACTGATTCAGACCATGCGGCAGGCGGCCATGGAGGCCGGACGCAACCCCGATGACATCGAGATTACCTCAGGCGGCACGCGACGCGTCGAGAACGTGGGACGGTTTGAAGAACTCGGTGTCACACGCATGGTCATACGTGTCCACAGTCGCGATCCGAAAGAACTGCGCGACGAACTGCTGCGCTTCGGTGACGAAGTCATCGCCAAGACCTGACAGTGTTGCGTTCTTAGCAACGACGGCGCGCATCCGGAAGAAAGTGCTACGCCATGTTGTTCTAGCAGGCGCAGCCCGGCGCACTGCGCCTTAGTCGCAATTGAGAGCGCGAGGTTGATCTGTTCTCGTGCGACCGAGCACGACCAGTTCTCCAGATGCGCGCGCGTCTTGATCTGCGTCAATGCCGGACGGCACCACGGGGAGAAAGATAAACGTGCGCGCATGGTCGAGGGTCGCCATTCCGAAGACCTGCGCGATGTCAGCCTGCAGCACACCGGAGGAACTCACACATGGGCGTTATCGAATTCGATCTGATCCCCGTTCCCGCGCAACGCACGGTTCCGGCGGACAGCTGGCGGCCACCGGCAGACATCCGGATGATCTCGGCAGACGATCACAATCTCGAGATGGATCATCTTTACGAGGAGCGTCTTCCCGCCAAATTCAAGGATCGCGCGCCCAAGTTCTATCGCGATAAGAACACCGGCCTGGTCGTGATGGAGTATAAAGGCCGCTCGTTTGCCCCTCCCGGTATCGGCACCATCGGCCATGAATGCCCGGGGTTCTGGGATATCGGCGAGAGATTGCGCGCCATGGATTCCGAGGGCATCGCGGCCTCTGTGCTATATCACGGTCAACTGCAATCGCTGAATGCCATCATCGGCGAGGACCCGGAACTCTATACGGCTTGCGCGGACGCCTATAACGAGTGGCTCATCGAATATACCCGCCCGGCGGCGAAGCGGCTGATGGGCGTAGCGATGCTACCGGCTTTCCTGAACCCGGCAACCGCACACGATCAGATGCAAAAGCTGAAACAGCTGGGCTACCGGGCGGTGATGATGCCCTCGTACCCGAAAGGGATTCGCTATAACAGCCGCGAGATGGATCCGGTCTGGAGCGCCATCGAAGAGTCTGGAATTCCCCTGTCTTTCCACGTCACGGCATTCCAGGAGTTCTTCGGCTACGGCTCGTTGGGTGCGAACCTGACGCGAAACCTGTCGCCGTTCCGGCCGTTGCTTGGGCAGCTGACCTTCTCAGGCGTCTTCGATCGCCACCCCAACCTCAAAGTCGTCTTTGCCGAAGGTGGCGCGACCTGGGTCGCCGACGCTCTGGTGTCCATGGATTTCGTCTTCCGGTCTTACTACTCCATCCTGCGGCCGCAGCTTCCGCAAATGCCGAGCTACTACTGGAAGAAGCAGTGCTTCGCGACCTTCATGAACGATCCGATCGGCATGGAGATGATCGACCGTATTGGTGCGGACAACGTGATGTGGTCGCTCGATTACCCGCATCCGGAAAGCGTCTACGGCTATGCCGGGAGCGTAGCCAAGAGCATCTACGACACGATCGGCCACGAAAAGGCGAAGAAGGTTCTCGGCGGAAACGCGGCACGCCTCTACGGCCTCTGATCGGAAGGTAACGCGCGGCTGAGCCGCGTAGTGGTAAGCCGGCGTGGGGAGCGCCTACAGATGAACATTGCGACAGTATCTGAGCGTAAGGCCGCGAATCTTCGGATGGCGCAAAACGCGCACCAAACCGAGGTGCGGACCGATTTCGTGCCCGCGGACCACTATATCTCGCCGGAGTTCTTGCGACTGGAGAAGGAGCATATGTGGCCGCGCGTATGGCAGGTCGCGTGCCGTGAAGAGGAACTGCCGAACGTCGGCGACTATGTCACCTACAACATCATGGACGAGAGCATCGTCGTGGTGCGGGCGTCGGATAGCCAACTCAAGGCATACTTCAACGTCTGCCCGCATCGTGGTCGTCGGCTGACCGCAGGCTGCGGCCAGTTGAACCGATTTCATTGCAAATTTCATGGTTGGCAATGGGATCTCGAAGGCTCTGTCTTGCGCGTGCTCGACCGCAACGACTGGGCCGGCTGCGCCAATTTCGGAGATGCGGATCTTCATCTGCGGGAGGTCCGCGTCGACACCTGGGCCGGTTGGGTTTTCATCAATATGGATTCCAGCGCCGAGCCGCTGGCGGATTATCTCTCGCCGGTACAGGACTACCTTGATCCGTTTGAAATCCAGAAGATGCGCTATCGCTGGTATGTCTCGGTTAGGGTGCCGTGCAACTGGAAGACCGGGTTGGAAGCCTTCAACGAGGCCTATCACGTTGTGGCGACGCACCCGCAGTTGCTCCCCACCTATGGAGATGTCCTTACCCGCAACAGGACGTTTGGCCGCCACGGAAACTTCTACTATCCCGGCAATCCAGAGTGTCCGCTTGGCGCACCGGCGCCGCACTTGGGGATTCCGGCGCCGAAGGACCTGCGGCCCAACATCGTCGCGTACTACGACATGTACAATACCACGCTTCGCGCCATTTTCAGCGAGCGCGACGTGGAGGCCGTGCGGCGCCTGATGACGGAAGTGGAGCCAGGCACGCCGCCAGGCATGATGATGACGAAGATGATGGACTTTCAGCGCGAAGCGGCCGTCGCCGCCGGTGCCGGTTGGCCGGACATCTCCATGAAGCAGCTCGCCGACGCCGGCACCGATTGGCACGTGTTCCCGAACCTCATCATGCTGCCTTATCCTGATGGCGTACTTGCGTATCGCGCCCTGCCGGACGCGACCGACCCGGACACCTGTATCTTTGAGGTGTATGCGCTGCAGCGCTACGCGCCGGGGGCCGAGCCCAAACTGGAGCGCAAGTACTTCCACGGCGACGGCGAGTGGCGCAACTTCAAGTCAATCAGCATCATCCTGCAGCAGGACTTCGACAATATGGGCGAGGTTCAGCGCGGCATGCGGTCGCGCGGGTTTAAAGGCGCGCGTACAAATCCATTACAGGAAGCGACCGTTTCGAATTTCCATCGGGCGGTCTGCCAATATTTTCACGACGATGCAGCATCACCGGATTGCCACTCCGACCATCAGCGCGCTTAGAAATCTTCACCGCCTGCGGCATGCGTCCCAGGCATCAGCGCATCGCGGCGCATGGTGGACATTGATGTAGATCAAGGACGCATGTTGGCCGCCGTGGCAGTGTCTTCATCTCATTTGGATAAGCGTCATGATCCAACGATCTGGAGGCCTGAAATGACCGTCGCCATGCTCAAGCTGAAGAAGACAGATTTAACGCCGCGGATCGGCACCGAGATTCGGAGCGATATCGAAACGCTTTTGAGCGGCAAGTACGCGGCCGACCTCCGGGAGACTTTGGAACAGCGCGGAGTTCTTGTATTTCGCGGGCTTGACCTCACGGAGGATCAACAAACGGCCTTCGCTAAAACCATGGGCAAGTTGATGCTCCAGGGGAACAAGGAAGTTCTGAGCATCTCACTCGACAAAAGTGTCAACGGTGCGCTTGCCGATTATTTGATCGGCTCATTCTACTGGCACATCGACATGGCAATGGAAGATGTCCCGAGCCGCGCCTGTTTCCTTGTGGCACGGAAACTCTCGGATACGGGCGGCGACACGTTGTTCGCGAACACCTACGCCGCCTGGGATGATCTGCCTGAATCCGAGAAGAAAACTCTCGAAAAGCTGCGTGTTGTCCATACGTTCGAGAACTCGCAGCGTGTTTTCAAACCGATACCGACCTACGCCGAACTCAAGGCATGGCAGGAATTCAAGAGACCCAAGGTCCACCCGCTGGTATGGACGCACCAATCAGGCCGGAAATCGCTCGTGCTCGGAACCACGGCTTCGCATGTGGAAGGCATGAGCCTGGAGGAAGGGCGGCTGTTGCTCTGCAAACTTCAGGACTGGGCGACACAGCCGCAGTTTGTGTATGGGCACAAATGGAATGTCGGCGACCTGTTGGTCTGGGACAACACGGGCACGATGCATCGCGCCGAGCCATACCCGATCGACAGTGGCCGACTGATGACGCGCGCGACACTCGAAGGTGAGGAAAGAGTGGCGTAAGCACGCGACGGGGCGCGGATTCGCCTGCGACCCATGGCGCTTTTGCGCCCGCAAGGCGCCGACAAGTATGCACGGACCGGTGGGGCAGCAGCTTTCACTGTTTAGCCGCGCACCACCACGGACTCTCGAATTTGCCAGGGCGCGGCTTTCTTCGACTTATCCTGAAAGCCTTTCGGCAGCTCTTCGACCGCGTTTATAACCGCACCGAAACGGCCGAAGCCGACGAAGAAGGAGACAAACAGCATGAGTTCGACCATCTCGGCTTCCGTGTAATACCGGTGCAGGTTGTCGAACATCTCGTCGTCAATGGCCAGGTGATTGGTTGCGAAGAGATCGGCATACGCCAAGGCTGCCTTTTCGCGTTCGGTGAGATCGGGCGACTCCTGTGGCTTTTCCAGCGAACACACCATGTCTTCGGTCAATCCATCGTCCACGGCTGATTGATAGCGAACGGCCATGCAGGTCCTGCACTGGTTGTGAAAGGCCACGCGCAGCCGCACCAATTCGATCAGACGGCGGGATAGTTTGTGGTCCTTCATCGCTTTCGCCATGAAGGCGCCCATTGCCTTGGCCATATGTGGCGCATGGGCCGTTACACCCATCCCCTTCTTCTCCAAAGCCGAAGCACTGTCCGCCTGAGTCAACGCACGTAACTCGGGATCCCATTTCTCTATCGGTAGCTGGGAAATCTTGCTCATGGCTCGCTCCTGATAATGTCATCGTGTGTGAAAGTGTGCGCGGCCTGTATGAAAGGACACACAGGCCCCCACGCTCCGCATTTCATCCTGACGCGATACAGTCGTCCCGGTGATGAGTACCGCAACACGGATAATGTCGCATTTTTGGCGACCGCTCAGGCCATTCTATAGCTTGTTCCGGCAGCCGGTAGCGAAATCATAAGCCAGTTACCGAAAATTCGTTTCGGTGTTTGCCAAAGGCGGAGCGGCGTTTCGAATCCCTCCCCGACGGACGCCCGCTTTCCCAAATTCGCGGCGACGGCAGAGGCCTGTAATTTCCGCCGAATCATCTCTTCGGGTGCATTCGGCTCGCACCGCTCCTAGAATGCATCATGGTCGAAGCAGCGAGACCACTTGCCGTGATCGCGGGTCCTTGGGCGCCATGACGCGGCGAGCAGAAAACGCTTCCGCACCAGTGTTCCTAGGATAATGAGGGGGGCGTTGTATGAAGATCGGAATATCAGCCAATTTTGTTTGGTTCGGTCCGCCGATTACCGAATTGGCAAAGGCAATTGAGGCATTCGGTTTTGAATCCTTGTGGACCGGAGAGCACATCATCATTCCGGTCGATATCGCCAATCCGGTCCGGCACGGCGTCACGTTGCCGGAAAATTATAAACACATGCCGGATGTCTTTGTTTCCATGGCGGCCGCGGCGACAGCGACCACCACGCTCAAATTCGGTATGGACGTCTGCCTTGTGACCCAGCGCAATCCGTTGGTTCTGGCGAAGGAGGCGGCGACGTTGGATCACGTTTCCAGGGGGCGATTGATCATCGGCGTGGGCTATGGCTGGATCGAGGAAGAGTCCGCGATCATGGGCGTACCCTTCAAGCAGCGCGTACGGAAGTCGACCGAGGTCGTCCGTGCGTTGAAAACTTTGTGGACGGAGGAAAAGCCGAGTTTCTCGGGAGAGTTTTTTTCCTTCCCACCGGTTTATTCCTACCCCAAGCCATTTCAGAAGCCGCACATCCCGATGTTGATTGGATCTGGAAACCACAACACCGACAACACGCGTGCCCTCAAGCGGGTGGCGGAAATCGCCGACGGATGGGTGCCCGCGTTCCTGAGTCCGAACCAAATGAAGGATCAGCTCAGACAGTTGAAGGAATACTGCGATGCCGCGGGGCGTGACTTTGATGCGATGGACATCTCGCTGATCGTTCCGGCCATAAACCTAGGCGTCGGCGACCGGCCGGCCTTTTTCGCCGGACTCGAGGAGACGCCCAAGGATGCGGCTCAATTGATTGGCGAGTATGAGGAAGCCGGCGTCAAAAGGATCATCGTCGGCATGAACGATATGACCGACGAATCGTCATTTAAGGCGCTGGAGAAAGCGGCAAAAGGCCTCGGCTTGAGCTGACGGTGGAGCGGTCGGATAGACGATGATCGTAATCCCGCTCAGCCATGGGCAAGTAAATCCGAGTGCATTTGGCCGCCGCCATTCCTAAAATGCGCCATGGTCGAAACAGTAAAGACCTTTTGCCGCAATTGCGGCGCGCTATGCTCCATGACGCTGACGCTCGAAGGCGGCAGGCTGACCGGCGCTGCCCCTGACGGCTCGGTTTCACCTTATGGCCCCTATCTCTGCCCCAAGGGCTTGACCAGCATCGACTTCCACAATGGTGCCGAGGACCGGCTCATGGGGAGCTTCAAGCGGCAGGCGAGCGGTGCCTTCGCCGCGATCGACGCCGAAACGGCGATGGATGAAATCGCCACGAAGCTAGCCGCGCTGGTGGCCGAACATGGTCCGCGCGCGGTCGCGGTCTATCACGGCACCGGCGCCTATCGCAGCGTGCTGGGTGGGCTGTTGGAGAAGGCATTTCTGGCCGCCATCGGCAGCCCCAATCTTTTTTCGACCATGACCATCGACCAATCCGCGAAATGGGTGACCATGGGACGGCTGGGCATGATGGCCAGCGGCAAGCCAAGTATCCGCGACGTCGATCTCGCGCTGATCGCCGGCAACAATCCGGTGGTGAGCCACCAGACCGCACCGTTTATCGCCGGCGAAAGCGGCGCGCCGGGACGCGCCTTTGAGGCCGCCAAGGCGCGCGGCTGCCGCATCATCGTCATCGATCCGCGCCGCACGGAAACCGCGCGCTATGCCGACCTTTTGATCCAGCCGTTACCCGGCCATGACGCGGCACTGTTCGCGGCGATCGCTCACATCCTGCTGCGCGACGGCACATATAATCGCGTGTTCTGCGACAAGTTCGTGACCCGGCTGGACGCCTTGCGCGCGGCAGTCGCAGCCTTCACGCCGGACATGGCGGCTGCACGCGCCGATATACCGGTGGAGCAGATCGAGCTAGCCGCTAAATGGCTGGGCGAGGCAAAACGGCCGCTGGTTGGCAGCGGTAGTGGACCCTCCATGTCGGACCATTCCAATCTCAACGATCACATGATCGAGGCGGTCAACGCATTGGTCGGTGGGTATCGGCGCGCCGGTGATCTTGTGCGCAATCCCGGCACGCTCAAGCCCAAGATCGTTCGCGAGATGGCGATTTCGCCGACCCGGACCTGGGAGAAAGGCATCAAGTGTCATAGCGCCGATATCGGCAAGCTGATGGGTGAGTTTCCGACCGCGCTGCTGCCGCAGGAAATACTGACGCCCGGCTCCGGCCGGATCAGAGCGCTGATCAATTTCGGCGGCAATCCGCTGATGGGGTTGGGCGATCCGGATCGTGCGGTCCCGGCATTCGAGGATCTGGAGCTGCTGGTCTCGCTCGACCCGCGCATGAACGACACCTGCCGCATGTCCCACTATGTCATCGGGACCAGCCAACCTTATGAACGGCACGATATCACCATCCCCGGCGACGGCATGTTCCCGGAGCCCTTCGCGCAATATGCGACGCCGGTGGTGCCGAAGCCCGAAGGCGTCATCCATGACTGGGCATTTTTCTGGGGTGTCGCCGCCCGCATGAGGTTGCCGCTGACGCTCAAATACTGGACCTATGGCCTCAATTACGAGGACATCGCGGAGGGGTTGGAACTGGGGATTGAGGCCAAACCTGACCCCGTCGAGATGATGCGTTTCTTGTGCCGGGAAAGTACGGTGCCCTTCGAGATGCTGGCCGCCAATCCCAGTGGCGTACGGCCCGAAAGGCCGCAGCAGTTCATCGCGCCGAGGCCGGACCGGGGCGGCCGACTGGAACTATGCCCGCCCGATATCGCCGCTGAGCTTGCGAAGGTCCTTGCGGAGCGGCCCGTCGCCGGCTTTCCCTATCGCCTGACCTGCCGACGCGTGCTTGAGGCGATGAATGGCGCCTATCGCGATTCCACGCGGGCGCGGCGTAAGTATCCAGTGAACTGGGCTTATATGAACCCCGACGATATGCACGAAGCGGACATCGCCGACGGTGCGACGATCGAAATCGTCAGTGAGGCCGGACGCATCGTGGGCATAGCCAGGGCCGAGGATCGGTTGCGGCGAGGCGTCGTGTCCATGACCCACATGTTCGGTCCGATCAAGTCCATCGCCGACCCGATGGCCGATGGCGGCGCCAATGTCGGCCAACTGACGTCCCTCGACCGCTGGCTTGAGCCGATCAACTTCATGCCGCGCTTCTCGGGCATTCCCGTCCAGGTCCGTGCCGCATTATCCAGCTGATTCCCGGCAATTTTCCATCGAGGCTCATTGGCACCCGTGGCGCTAACCAATCGACAATCTATGGGAATCTATAGTAGGGGCGAAGTTCACGTTCCAAAGGGTTTGCCGTGTCGTCGACGCTGAGCAATGAGAAACAGGAAAATTTCGGTCAGGACCGGATCTCCATGTTGGTGGTCGAGGATAACGAGTACATGCTCGATATTCTCGTCAATAGCCTGAAGCGGATCGGATTTACGCGCGTCCAAAAGGCGCGCAACGGTAGAGAGGCCGTGGAATATCTGAAGATGACGGCCAAGGCCTCGACCCACGGCGCGGTTGAGCCGATCGACATCGTCATCTCCGATTTGGTGATGTCGCCGGTCAATGGATTGCAACTTCTGCAATGGCTACGGGACGACAAGGCTTCACCCAACCGCTTCATGCCGTTCATCATGCTGTCCGCCGCCGCCGATCGCCAGAACGTGGAAGAAGCCCGGGATCGTGGCGTCAACGACTTCATGGGCAAGCCCTTTGCCGTCGAGAACATATACAAAGTGCTGCAACGGATCATCGACACGCCGCGTCAGTTCGTTGTCACCCAGGCCTATTTCGGACCTGACCGTCGCCGATCAAGCAAGCTCGGGCCGCCAAGAGGCATGGAGCGGCGCAAGCCCGATGAATCTCACGCCACCGTCGTCCATTCCAAGGATCGCATCTGGCTCACCGCCGCCCCCAGTGAGGTCTGGCTGTTCAAGCTGCCCAACTATCTCAGGCTGAAGATGGGCATGACGAACGCGAACCGGCCGTTCGTCTTGCCGGAAGCCGTTCTGGCGTCGGCCGAGCAGCATCTGAAGCGCGAGGCGGAAGGCTTCCCAGGCTGGGCCAAGGCCTACCTGGATCAGCTTTCCAAAAAGGTGACTCTCGCCAAACAATTGAGCGGGGATCGTGCCGTTACCTTCGAGGAAACCAACATTATCGCCCACGAATTGCGGGGCCAGGGCGGCACCTTTGGTTATCCGCTGATTACCGTCTTTGGGAAGTCGCTCTACGAAGTGACGCAATCGCCGTGTCGACAGGACGATGCGGGACTTGAGATCGTCAAGGCCCACATCGACGCCATGCGCGCGGTCCTCCGCGAGAAAATCACCGGTGACGGTGGCCAAGTGGGAAAGCAATTGTTCCAAGCGTTGAAGCTTGAGGTTGCCAGGCTTTCGTCCAACCAGGTGGCGTCTGCCGGTTAAGCCGCCACCGGCATCGGCTGCGCACGCCGACCCGCGGCAGCTGCCAGAGCTCCAACCAGCAACAGCCCGATCAGCCCAATCACCGCGACCGTGTACGAACCAGTGAGCACATACAGGTGTCCGGCTATGGGTGCGCCCAACACCATGAAGGGCAGGCTCACCAGATTGCTCAAGCCGAAGGCGCGTCCAAAGCTGGCTTGTCCGAAACGTTGGGAAAGCGCCATGCCCATAGCCGTAGCCACCGATGACCCGTTAAGACCCAGCAGCGCGACAACCACGAGAAGTGCGGCATAAGGGGGTTGGAGCAGCATGATGGCCCACAAGATCGCGCCGTTGGCGGCCAACATCGTAAGCGTCAGCGCCCCTCCGATGCGGTCGGCGACCCAGCCAAAAATGACCGATCCAGCCATCCCGCCGGCCGCGCTGATGGCAAGCAAGGTGCCGGCCTTGGTCGGATCGATACCCCAGCCAACCACCATCGGCACAAGATGGGATGCTATGATGGTCGTTCCGGATACGATGGTCGCGTATCCCAATGTCAGCGTCCAGAAACGGATACTGCGAAGCAATTCGCCGATACGCATTCCAGGATCGGCGGCGGCTTCTGCAGCCACGTCCTCGCCGGTGGGATCGATTGTGCTGGGTGGGTAATCAACAACGAAGAGCAACGGTACCAGCAACACCACCATCAATGTCGCCAACATGTAATAGGTGGTCGAGAGGCCGTGATCGCGCAGCACCAGCGCGGCAAGCGGCGGTAAGCCCACCGCCAGGATCGGCATATTGACGATACCGAGCGCGCGTCCACGGTTGACGTTAAACCACCGCGTGACGAGTGTTGACGGCAGGATGGTGGCAGAGAGACATAAGCCTGGGCCGAGCAACAGCGCATAGGCCGCCAGAAAAATGGTAATCGTGCCTGCCGCGGCCGCCACTGCGAAGCCGGCCGCCATCATCAACGCTCCCACCATCATCAGGAGACGGATCGAGACCTTGCCGGCGAGCACGCCAGCAACCGGCGCCGTCATGGAAATCGTCAGCATGGCCAGAGGAATCCCCAGCGAACTCAGGTCGCGGGTTACACCCAGCTTGGCTTCGATCGGGCCAATCAGCAGGCCATACGTTCCATAGAGGCTAGCAAGCGCCATGTTGTACGAAACGAACGCGATCGCGGCCATGCGGGGCGCCAGCGCATGATTGGTCCCCGGATGGTTGGTTGCCGAATTACTGAAAGCGCCTGATGCCATGAGCCAGTCCTTCCCATATACGACCGCAAGCCGTTAGAGCTTGTGCCGTCCCCTCTCCATAGCCCGAAACCTTACAGCCTATTCTTTGGAAATCAAATTCGCCGGTCTGGAGTCCCTGGGATAGCCGGGAGCCAGGAACGGCGACCTGAAAGGCCGCCGCGACATTCGCGTGCCTGTTTAGTACAGCTGACACCGGGCGGTGGCGTCCTCGATAACGCCGGACTGTTGGCTCGTAACGATGTTCTCAAGGAACCACGGCGGCGGCGGGTCGTTCAAATTCGAGATAGTGACGGTGTACCAGTACACGCCAACTGGCTTGCTGGCGAACGTAGCTTCCAGGGTTTTAGTATCGAGGAACAGCGCCCCGTTGGCGGCCACCGGCAGGCTCGACTGATAGACAGGTCCACCCAGATAGTCCTTGTTGCTGAGACCATCGCCGGCATACGCGGGGATCGAGTAGGTATTCGTGGCGCTCGCGAAACCCACACTGTTGACAATTACGGTGCTGGGATATCCCGAAACAAGTGACGAGTCGACGCTCGCAACCTCCTTCGGTCTCGTCGAGAAAGCGGTAGAGCATGTGCTCAGATTTGTAATGGCTCCGGCCGCTGGGTTCCAAACCAGATGCTGGATTTCTCCGTCAAAGTTCGACTGAATGGCAAGGGCATAATAGGCCGGCTTCACGGCATTCGCCGGAAGCGCGCTTTCCATGGCGGCGACGGAAAACTGCTGGGCGTAATTATACTTCCCGGGAATGGCTGGGCTCGTCCACTGGCCGAGGGGCTGTCCCGACGCGGGGTCGCTTAAGGTGACGATGACAGTACCGGGCGCACCGCCAAGGTTGCGAATTCTCAAATAAGATTGTGAGGCGGGATTGGCCGACGAGTAGACGAGGCCCAGTTGGAGCGGTGTTGGCAGCGACACGCTGAGTGGGTTGGTGCTTCCGTCCAACGTACACTGCCGCGTCATGTCGGTGGTGACGCCGAGCTTTTGATTAAGCACCAGGTGCTGAAGAAAGCCGTTGAGAGGGCCTTCAACTTTCACCACATAGTGAATCATCCCCGGCGTCGGCGTTATGTTCATCGCCGCTTCCATGGCTGCAACATCGACAATCGCGCGGCCATTGTTCGGAATTGTCGCCGTCTTGTACGTGCCGAGCATGGTACCGCTGCGGGCATCATAGATGTCGAGGGCGACTGCAGCATCGGGGCCCATATTCGCGACAACGATGGAGCTGGGATTACCGGTGGCGCCTATGAGCGAGGTGTGAACCCCGCTCAGACTGAGGGGATCGGAACCGGCCCCATATGCGCAAGCGGTGAGGTTCGTATACACGCCCTCGGTGGGCCGCCACAGTACGTGCTGGAAGAAGCCCGTGAACCCCGCTTGCACAAGGAGCGAATAGTATTGCGGCTTGACCGCACCCGGGCTCAGCGCGCTTTCCAAAGTACTGATGGGGTACTGCTGCTCCGCTCCGGCGGGAATGGAGGGGCTGATCCATTTGCCAAGAGATTGGCCGGAAGTGGAATCAAATAGCGTGACGGCAACCGTGCCGGCCGCGGCGCCCGTGTTGTAGAACCGCAGGTATGATTGCAAATCCGCCTGGACCGAGGAATAGACGGGACCGGGATTCAAGCCGGCGAGTACGGTTATATTGATCTGGTACGATACGGCATGAAGCTGATCGAGAATTCCCGCCTGGGTGAGCAGGATGTTGCAGACGCCAGCGGCAACGGCGGTAACGGAGGCACCCGATACTGTGCACGCATTTGGTGTCGTGGTGCTGATGGTGACCGGTTGTCCCGAGGATGCCGTTGCCGAGATCACAAGCGGTGGATCGGAAACATGAATAAAGGCTGGGATATAAGTCCAGCTGATTGTTTGCGACGCCGCGCTGCCTGACAAAGCGACATAGTCGAGATTGGGATCAGGGGACGGAGGGGTGAAGGCGAAGCCGTTGGCGCAGGTATAGGGCGCCGCATCGCGCTGTTCCTTCGTATAAATGAGAGCGTCGGGGGACGCGACACCGCGCGCCTTGTAGGGCGCGAAAGCCGCATCCGTGAGCGCCTGGAAATATGAAATCAGGTGGAGACCCTGTGGGGTCTTGACGAACACCGCGATGTCGGTGGCGATATATGGCGCGCCCGGGTCGGTTCCAATGAGCTGGCCCTCGTTCAGGTGCTGACCGACCACGAGAGGTTTATCGAGAACGATGTGAAAAATATTGATGCCAAAGGCCGGCTCCGCGTCCGGCTGAATTCCAATCTGCACATCGTTGGCAACGTTGGGCTCGCTTATGCTCGTGACCGTACCGGCCACCGGTGCATACATGGGCGTGCCCTTATCCGGGCCATAGAAGTAGTGCTTCATGGACCGGCATGATTCTCTATTGTATTTGGAGGCGAGGTCGGGGACGCCCTCGACATTAAACTGGGTTAGGTCAGAATAATCATGGCCGGCATCCGACCGGAACTTGGTGAGCTGATCGACTTCAGCCAAGTCGATAAAATTCGTATTGATGAACTTCGGAACGCCGAGCGCATTAAGATCGTAGGGTGCGACTTTGTCATAGGGTGGCGCCGCCGCGCGCGCGGGCGCGGGCAACAGCTGTAGAATTGACAGAAACAGGAGGGCTGCGATCCGATTTATCGTCATGGGGTGGTCGTCGCTCCGTACCTCATCCAAAACTCAGTCAGCGAGCTTTGGCGATCCTCGTAAAAACGCAGGAAACAACCCGAGAGAAGAACCGCGCTCATGGCGCGTGCATGTACGGAACCCAGGGGAGGCTTAGGGTTATAGCCTCGGATCGAGCCTATCGCATTGGTTGTGGTTCCGTCCATCGGGACAACCCGCACATCGCCATTCACCCAATGCGTTGATAAAATTGGTGTTTCTCAGCCTTCGGCAATGAGCGTGAAGGCGCGGGCCGCGGATGCAACCCTATGGCGGCGTTCCAACCGCCAGAACCGTGCAATCCCTGACCACGAATTTCCAGCACCCATTTTCACGCCGCAGCCGGTCTTCGTAGCAGCCCGCCCCAGTGAAGTGCCGTCCCTTATCGTCCAGGGTGTAGAGCTCAATCCAGCACAGCTCGGTCGCCTCGTCCCCCGCAATGGAGATCACATGGTTGTGGATGGCCGGCATGTTCAGGCTCGGCTGTGCGATGGCGGCCGCAAAGATTTGGTCCAGTTGCGCACGCCCGCGCGCCTCTTGAACCGGCTTACCGGGAAGGCGAACAATAAATACACCGTCGTCAGTAAACATATCCGCCATGGATTGCCGCCGCACGACCCGCTGTGCGTAACGGGCCGCCAGTTCCCGGATCTCCTCGCGGTCGACGATCTCCTGCACTCGTTGTTCCAGTGTTTTTCCCGCGAAGCCATCGAACAGTTTCAGCATATTGTTACCTGAACCTGCGGCAGTCCCCGGTGGCATTGTCATAATTTATTCCCCCAATAATGATTTGGTTTGAGCGATCTGACGTTCTCATTGCATCTTTCGGCAATCGCATCCTCACCGGTGTCTCGGGTATGCGCTGGCCTCTTGCGGCCGATCCGGGGCCGCGTGCTTATTTTCCGTCCCCCTCCGCCCGAAGCGATTGGACCAGCTTCTGGGCTTCCTCGCTGCGCGGGTCGAGCCTCAGCGCCTGTTGGGCGGCCGTGAGTGCCGCGCTCGGCTTATTTTGTGCCATCAACGCCTGCGCCAACTGCAACGGCCCCGCGGCATCAAGCGGCGCAAATGCGATATAGGCCTGGAATTCCGCTTCTGCGAGCTGCGGCCGTTGTGTCGCCGCGAGCAATAATCCCAGATCGTAGTGTGCATTGGCCTCCCGTCCATCAAGAGCAATCGCACGCCGATACTCGGCCTCGGCATTCTCGGTACGACCGGTATCGTCGTACAGATTTCCGAGATGGATATGCGGAGCCGCAGCGGTTGCGTCGAGTTTTATGGCCTCTTGAAGTGACTGTTCCGCTTCCGCCGAGCGGTTCTGCCCCACAAGGAAAGTCGCGTATGCGGTGAGCGTCGCCGCGCGATCCCGGGGATGATGCACCGCATCCTCGATCTCCAGCAGATATACAAAATCGCTTTCGTGCAAATCGTCGGAAATCGCGCCGTGCCAATTGGGGTCTTCATAGACGCGCATAACCCGGGCCTTGATTTGCGCATCGAGGAGGTCGAGACGTTGAGTGCCGGCGAGTTCCAAAGCCCGCGCGAAGCTTTGTTCGGCCGACTCGTAGTGACCGTCTCGCATGAGATTGCGCCCGATTTCCGCATAACGATCGACCGCGGTTTGGATCTTGTAAGTGCTCCACTGCTCTTCAATCGAGGGGATCAGAAAGGCGAGAAGCACCACCAGGGCGCTGGAAGCGCCGGCCATAAATGGGCGCGCGCGATGCCACCAGGATTGGATTGCCTCGCGCTGCAAATCATCAACGAGCGCCTTCCCCAATCGCTGCCGCGCATCGGGATTGTTGAGCACCAAGTCCACCAGCTTATCGGCGTCACTATTCATTGCATGATCGCCTTCCCATTTAGGACTTCGCTATCGCTTCGTCTGCGACGTCGGTCGAATCTTCCATTTCGCCATCATCCTCCGCCTGCTCGTCGTCTTCGCTTTCATCCTCGGGGTAAGAAGATGCCGGAGCAGTCTCCGGCTGAGCCAATTCCGCATGAGCAACGCCGCTGGCGGCAAACTCCGCAAACCACGCGCAACTCTGAATAAGATCATCAGGCGCGCCCTGGGCGATAACGCGGCCGGCTTGGAGAACGATG
>SCTM01000260.1 GCA_004297485.1 Rhodospirillaceae bacterium | reverse complement strand
GCCCAAGGTTGACTCGTGGAGCGGATTTGGCATTCGCCACCCAGAGGATCACGAGACTGCGAAGCGGAAGTCAAATCCAAGGCTCCACGAGATTCAATGGTTTCATAGTGGTCTTTCGATTCCAACATTCGCAAGATTGCCCGCCCAACCGGATGCGAATGTCAGAATCGGACCACCGGGACAGAGGAAACTTGCCATCGGCGAGCGTGTGAACCCGGCCCGGGGACTATACGGCGGGACATTCTGCCCTGTGCGTGAGAATGGGAGAAGGCATAATAGCCGAATTCAGTCATGGCCGGCGTGATTGAAATTATTTTTCGGCAAATGCGCGCCGTTCCTCCCGAAAATATTATAGTATTCCGCGATCATTCCTCTCTAGGGTCCGGGCATGTACGCCGCGACCGTCGCTGGAACGCATTACGTTTTCCCCGACCTTCGCGACCTTTTGGCGAAGGCCTCGCCGCTGCGATCCGGCGACGCATTGGCCGGGATCGCCGCCCACGACGCAACCGAACGGGTCGCGGCACAAATCGCCCTGGCGGACGTACCCTTGTCGGCGTTCCTCGCCGAAGCCGTCGTTCCCTACGAAAGCGACGAGGTTACGCGCCTTATCCTCGATACCCATGATCCTGCCGCCTTTGCGCTGGTCGCGCACCTGACGGTCGGTGGCTTTCGCGATTGGTTGCTTTCGGACACGACAACGGCCGGCACTCTGGCGCGGCTGGCGCCAGGACTGACGCCGGAAATGGCAGCGGCAATTGCCAAGATCTGCCGCATCCAGGATCTCGTCGCCATCGCCGCCAAGTGCCGCGTCACGACCCGGTTTCGCAACACGCTTGGTTTGTCCGGACGTCTTTCGGCGCGTTTGCAGCCCAACCATCCCACCGACGACCCGAAGGGCATTCTCGCCGCCATCATCGACGGCCTGCTGTTGGGCGCGGGCGACGCGGTCATCGGCATCAATCCGGCCACCGACAGTCCCGACCGGTGCGCCATGCTGTTGCGCCTGATTGATGATCTGCGGCTACGGCTGGATATCCCGACCCAGTCCTGCGTCTTGACCCATGTCACGACGACCCTTGGTTTGATCGAGAGCGGCGCGCCGGTTGATCTGGTATTCCAGTCCATCGCCGGCACCGAGGATGCGAACCGGCACTTCGGGATCAACCTCGCGATGTTACGCGAAGCCCGCACAGCGGCCCTTGCTCTGAAGCGCGGCACAGTCGGCGACAATGTCATGTATTTCGAGACCGGCCAGGGCAGCGCCCTCTCCGCCAACGCTCATCACGGATGCGACCAGCAAACCCTTGAGGCCCGCGCCTACGGCGTGGCACGGGCGTTCGCGCCGTTGCTGGTCAATAGTGTGGTCGGCTTCATCGGGCCCGAGTACCTGTTCGACGGCAAGCAGATCATCCGCGCGGGTCTCGAAGATCATTTCTGCGGCAAGCTGCTGGGCCTGCCCATGGGTTGCGACATTTGCTACACCAACCATGCCGAGGCCGATCAGGACGACATGGATGTTCTGCTGACGCTTTTGACCACGGCCGGCGTCACATTTGTCATGGGTGTGCCCGGCGCCGACGACATCATGCTCAACTACCAAAGCACATCATTTCACGATGTGCTGGCGGTCCGTGAACTGCTGGGCCGCCGCCCCGCCCCGGAATTCGAGGCATGGCTGCGGACCATGGGCCTTATGACCGATCGGGGCCTTGTGCGGCCGGACCGTATCCCGGACCACTTCAAGCCGCTTTTGGCGGCGCCTGACCCATGACATCCGAGCTTGACCAAAGGCCTCCCGACCTCTGGTCGCGGCTTCGCATCCATACACAAGCGCGGATCGGACTGCAGCGCAGTGGTTCCAGCCTGGCGACGGCGGAAATGCTGTCCTTCCAGCTCGCTCATGCCCGCGCGCGCGACGCGGTACATGTGGGCCTGGACGCCGATCAACTCATGACGGCCATGGTCGCGCGGTCATGGGCGACCGTATGCCTGCACAGCGCCGCGCCCGACCGTCGCACCTACCTGCTCCGGCCGGACCTGGGGCGAAAACTGAACCCGTCGGCGCGGGCGAAGATCGAGACATCCGCCACGGGCTACGATCTCGCGATCGTTGTCGCTGACGGCCTTTCCGCCGTTGCCGTCCAACGCCACGCGATTCCTCTGCTCGATCTTGCGATTCCGCGACTCCAACAGCTGTCCTGGCGCATCGGCCCCGTCGCCATCGTGGCGCAAGGGCGGGTCGCCATCGGCGACGAAATCGGCGCGCTGCTTTCGGCGCAGATGGTCGTCGTGTTGATTGGGGAGCGCCCCGGCCTCAGCGCGCCGGACAGCCTCGGCGCTTATGTCACATGGGCGCCGGCTGTCGGCCGCAGCGACGCGGAGCGGAACTGCATCTCGAATATTCGCCCGGAGGGATTGGGCATCGCCGACGCCGCAGCGAAACTGATCCACCTCGTCTCTGAAGCGCGGCGGCGCGGCCTGACCGGGGTCATGCTCAAAGACGAGTCCGAGACCGTAAAATTGGTGAAGAACGACAGAGCACCCTGACGTTCGGTTTTCAGAACGGCTTGACCTTGCCGACGAAGGCGATGACGGCAATCAGGACATAGAGAATCACCGAAGCCGCCAGCGTATTGTTCACGGCGCGGTTGACGGCTTCTTCCCGCTCGGGCGACGTCCCATGCTGGCCGATCTCCATGAAGGGCACGCGAAACGGGTGCAAACACAGGGCAACCGCGATCTCGGTCCAGAACACCAGGCCGAAGAGCAGCAGCTTGACGGCGTACCAGGGCTCCTCCAGGGGCGCGCCGGTGGCGAGGGAATTCAGGCCGATAACGACCAGGATCAGGCCGACGGTCACGTGAGACACCAAACGCAGGCGGCCGAGGTTGGTGGCAAGGACCGTGCCCTCCTTGCGCTTCATGACGACAATCGTCACCAGCCAATAGATGGCAAGCGCCCAACTCACCGCCATCAGTTCATCGCTGATGGGATAGAGGTCGAGGGCGCTTGTGAGCTGCAAACCCACCGGCAGCGTCAGCGCGAGGCACACGCGCGGAAACGTGTTCAGCGACATGCCTAATTTGGTGAGCGCCATGCGCGCTTCGAAATTCCGGTTGGGATTGCGCGCCATGTCGAGCGCCGCCAGCGCGCCTACGTCCGTGCCCAGCCAGAGCGCGAACACGAGAATATGAAGGTAATCCCAGAGCAGATGGATCGGCATGGCTGAACGTCTAATCCGATTTCAATATGGACGGTATTATTCCACATTTCCCACAGCAGGCGCGCGGCTGCGAAAATATATCGTGAAGGCCGCGAGCGTCAGGGTGATCGCCAGATTAACGTCGCCCAGGAAGAATCTGACGCGGTGAACGATAAGGGTCGCCGTGGTGACGTCATGGCGCGGCACGTGCGAGTCACTGAAGACCAGGACCAGAAAGCCGGCGTCTTCCACCAAGACGCAAAGCACCGCGAGGAGGGGCAACAGCAACAGGGCACCACGCGCCAGGGGCCGGGGTGACTTACTCATCATCCAAGCCCAGAAAAGGACGTAGAAGCCGGCGACCAGCGTCTGCGAGAAAACATGAATGGCCACGAAACAAATGGAGGCTTGCTCGATGCCAGGCCCGAAGGCGCCGCGTTGGATCGCCACCATGGCGCGGGTAAGCGGCAATTGCAGACCAAACGGATCGAAGCCGGACGCGACCGCGCGGTACGCCGGCAACACCAGGCCATGGGACACAAGCGCGAGGACACCGATCGCTGCAAGAACGGCGATCACATTGCGCGCGGTGGCATGACGGCGGACCATGGCAATCATACTTGGACCCCGATCCCTAGCCCGCGCCGCCGAGAGCGGGAAAGCTGACCCTGATCCCCTCGACGATATTGTTGACGGCAACGGCGGCCAGAACGATTCCAAGCACGCGGCTGAAGACATGGATCGCATTCACGCCGATCAGTTTCATTGTCGGTACGGCCAGAAGGAATCCGATCCATACCAGTACGAGCACACCGATCATGACCACGGCGATAACCGTCTGCGCGATTGGATCGCCCACATGGATATCGTGGAGCAGCATGGCGGACGTGAGTGCGCCAGGTCCGGCGATCAAGGGCACCGCCAGGGGAAACACCGTCACGTCAGCGCGCGATCGTGTGCGCGCCGACGCATCGTCCCCCGCAGGCGTCCGCGCAGAGGCATATCCATGACCGAGAACCATCTCGATGGCGACGAGAAGGAGCAGCACGCCTCCGGCAATACGGAACGCCGACAAGGTCACGCCCAGATAGACCAACAGCGGCCGCCCGGCGACGGCGAAGACCAGCAGGATCAGAGTGGCGAGGCTGACGCTCTTCCAGGCCGCCGCCCGGCGTGCTGCCGGCGTCAGATCGTGGGTCAGGGCAACGAACAGCGGCACCATGCCCAACGGGTCGATGGTCACGAAAAAGATCGTGAACGCCGTGACCGCCGTCTCAAGCATGGCTGATGTCCCCCCGACGAAGCGAACTAGCGGCTTCCTACCACCATTAGTACTGCCCAGGTGCCCATGGTGGCAAAGACTGCGAACGGTTCCTACCTAAGATATCGAAAGGTAGAGGACCCTGAACGCCATGCCCCTTGATTCTCCCGCTGTGGATTCTCCCATAAATGCCATAGCCGGCGGTGACGCCAGCCTGCTGGACGCATACAGCCAAGCCCTTGTGGCCGCGGTCAGGCGGGTATCGCCGGCCGTGGCCCAATTGCGGGTAGTGCCCCGTGGCCCTCAGAGTGGGCCCACGAAAGGCACGCACGTGGATGCGCGCGGCGATGGCCAGGGTGGCAGTCAGGGTGGCAGTCAGGGTGGTGGTCAGGGCGGCGGCACCGGCTCCGGCTTTGTGTTCACGCCGGACGGTTACATGATCACCAACAGCCATGTGGCGAGCCCGCACGGCCAGGGTGCGGCGTCGATTCAGGCGGTGTTCCCCGACGGCAGCGAGTTTCCCGCCTATGTGGTCGGCGACGACCCGGACACGGATCTTGCCGTGCTGCGGGTCCATGGGCGGCCCGAGACCGGCCCATTCCCGTCCCTGACCTTGGCCGATTCCGCCAAACTGCAAGTGGGCCAGATCGCCATCGCCGTGGGCAATCCTTTGGGTTTCGAGTGCACCGTAACCAGCGGCGTGGTCAGCGCCTTGGGACGCTCGTTGCGTGCTCAGTCGGGCCGCCAGATCGACGACGTGTTGCAGACCGACGCCGCCCTGAACCCGGGCAACTCCGGCGGGCCGCTGGTGGATTCCGCCGGCAACGTCATGGGCGTCAATACCGCCACCATCCTTGGCGCCCAGGGGCTGTGCTTTGCCATCGCCTCCAACACCGCTTTGTTCGTGGCCACGGAAATCCTGCGCCACGGACAGGTACGGCGCAGTTATCTCGGCATCGGCGCCCAGACGGTTGCCCTGCCGCGCCGGATCGCCCGCGCCTTGCACCGGGCCGCCGAAAGCGGCGCCCGGGTGTTCACCATCGAGAATGGGAGCCCGGCGGCACAAGCGGGCTTGCACAACGGCGACCTGATGCTGACCCTGGACGGGATCGAAGTCACCGGCGTCGATCATCTTCACCGGTTGCTGAACCGCGATGCCATTGGGCGGCGCGTCTCCATCTCGATCCTGCGCAACGGCAAGGTCGTAACCGCCGAGACGACGCTGACGGCACGGCCGGCAATGCCCGCGCGGTAGCGTTGATCGTTTCAAAAAACCCCTCACCCCAACCCTCTCCCCAATGGGGAGAGGGAGGGCCCCGCCGAAGCGTAGCGAAGGCGGGAGGGTGAGGGGGAGTTCAGCACCAGACCGTTGCGATTTCGATCACTGATCCGGTCCTACCCCGCGCTCTCTGCACGCAGGGCCGCGCGCAACAGCGCCGACATGCGCGCGTCGGTGATGCCCAACTCATCCAGGTGCTGGACCAGATTGCGCAGGTATTCGAGACACCGCCCCTCGGTGCCACGGCCCTGCACAATGTGCGCCACTTTTTTGCCGTCGCTCCAGCCGCCGACAAACTGGCCGTGGGCCGTGTCGGCCACGTAGACGCGGGCGATCACGTCCCGTCCCGATGCCAATCGGATCGGCAGATGGCGCGGCAGATAGATGTCGGTGATGAGTTCCCGCGCGTCGAGGTAAGCAAGCGCGCTGTCGGCGTTCACGGCGGCGATCCGATAGGCGCGGCCATCGCAGGCGCCGCCCGCCATCAAGCCGCACACCAGCCCCGGCGCGTCATGGGTGCCGCGATAGTGAATCGACAAGAGGCACATATCGCGGTTGAAGCCGTCGAGCCGTGCCGGTTGGGTTTCCACAAAGGCGAAACCCGGCCGCCACATGAGGGAGCCGTATCCGAACACCCAGAGGTTTTCCGGATCGAGCCCCGGATCGCCGGGCGCGGCGGGCGCCGGACAATAGGGCGCGTCGGCGGCCTGACGGGACGACGGCGATTCCGGATCATTCGTAGCCATGGCGTCGTTGTAGCGACGTGATAAGTTCCGCGCCATGACAAACCGTACGCGCGACGACGCAAACGATAACGGCACAGGCGCGACCCCGACATGGCGCCCCCCGACATGGCGCCCCCCGACATGGCGCCCCAAAACGGGCGACCTCCTCGGCGGTGGCATGGCGCTGGTCGTGCTCTATGCCCTGGCATGGCTGGCCACGGCGCAAATCCTCAACCGGCAAGTGACGCAGTGGATACAAATCCAGCGTGACAATGGCCTCGCCATATCCATCGGCGCGACAGTCACGGGCGGATTCCCCGGCCCGGTCCGGGTCGCCGCGCGGGACGTGCTTGTGGTCGCGCCGATTACGGACGGCGGCTGGACATGGCGTACGGCGAAAGTCCGCGTGGTGGCTTGGCCCCTGAATTTCTGGCACCTCACCGTTGACCTGTCGGGACGCCAAGGCATTTCCGGCGTGGTCACGCCGCCGGGCATCCCGGTATGGATCGCGGCGACGGGCGCGGCCCTGAAGCTCGACCTCGATTCCGCCGGCCGCCTGCGCACCGCGACCCTGAGCACGACCGGCGTGAGCGCCGCCGTGGCCGAGCTGCCGCCCGTGCTGCGTCTCCAGAACGGATCGATCAGCACCACACTCATCGACCCGGCCCCGCCGAGCCCTGGGGCTCCCTCGCCCACGCTGCCGGTCACCTCGCGCATCACCGTCGACCTCAGCGGTTTGGCATTGCCCTCGTCCTTTCCGCCGCCCTTGGATCAACCCATCACCCACGCGAGCGCGACCGTGGAAATCACCGGCAAGATCGTGACGGGCGTTCTGCCCCAGGTACTCAACGCCTGGCGCGCGGACGGCGGCACGGTGGAGGTGCGTGCGGCGGCACTGGACTGGCCACCGCTTCATATGGCCGGGAGCGGCACACTGGCTCTGGACGATCAGCTGCAGCCCATGGGCGCCTTCAGCCTCCACTTTCAGGGCGGCGGTGAGACCTTGGACGCATTGGCCAAAGGCGGATGGATAGGAGACGGCGAGGCCGGCGTCGCCAAGTTGGGGCTCGCCCTCATGAGCCAGCCCGGCGCCGACGGCGTCACGCCGGAACTCAACGTGCCACTTACGCTTCAGGATAGGAGACTAACCGCCGGACCCGCGACACTCATGACCATGCCGGAGATCGTATGGGCGAAAGTGGGGGTGAGGTAGGCATTCTCACCACGACTGAACGCTGTCATTCACCACTTGAGGATAACCGTTCCGGCACTGCCCTTGGCACCGGCCAAGCCACCTTTGCCCGGGGTCGAGGACGGTAAATACGACGGCGTGTAATCCGAAGTACCGGAAGAATCGGCACCGCCGCTCAACTGCCCGCTGACGGGACTGAATGTAACGGTCTCGTTGCCGGAGGGACCGCCGCCACTATGACCGACGGTGCTGGTCATCACGGTCGAATTGCCGATAGAACCGCTTTCAGTGACCGTGATCGTTGCCGATGTACCGGAGCTATTACTAGCCGTAATGCCCGCCGTTATGAGGGTTGCATCATTGTTGATAAGACTTACCAAACCGGTTGCGATTGTGATCGCCGTTTGTGACCCGTTTGGCAATGAAAACGTTTTGGTTACCGGAAGGCCACTGACACTCGCATTAGTGAACGTGATCGCAACGGTGTCATTGTTATTGAAATTTGATCCGCCGATCGTCGCCGTCGCCGAGGCCGACGTCGCCGACGAAGTGGAACCGCCGCCTGCCGTTCCTGTGATGGAAGCCGAAGCAGCGGTGCCTTGCGGATTGAGGATGGCGTTCGCGGTCGTATCGTAGAATCCCGCGCCGCCGCCGCCGCCGTAACCCTGGGCTGCGACATTATTTTGATATCCGCCTTCCTCACCGCCGCCGGCCGTGCTGCTCGAATTACTGACGCCACCGCCACCGCCGCCGCCGCCGTCACGCGTGCTGCCCCCGCCGTCCTCACCAGCACCGCCCTTACCCAGCACCGAGGCGCCGCCGATGGCCAACGTGCTGCCGCCCGTGCCGCCTGTGGTTGAACTAGCCAGAGGGTCGGTGCCGCCGCTGGTGCAATCGTTCTTATACGCCCCATCGCTGCTGATCGTGGGAGGATCGTTGCCGAAGACAGCGGTATTGCCGCCGCGACCGCCGCAAACGCCGGAAATATGGCTAGTTTTTCCGCCATCGGGTGCTTGCGTAGCATTTGCACTAGGACCGCCGCCGCCGCCGCCGAGGCCGCACTGGGTCGATAGTCCGATCAGCAGATCGCAGCCCCTGTTGGTGTCGCTGCTATAGCTCGCGCCGCCGCCGCCACCGGCGATGAGCGAGAGGGTGTGCGAAATCGACGATGAACGTACGCCCGAGGCGCCGCCGCCGCCGCCGCCGGTATTAATGTTGGCGGACGAACTGCCCGCGCCACCGTCACCAACGATCACATCCACGGTCGTGCCGGGGAGTGCGGTCGCGCCGATCGCCGCGACCGTCCCGGCCGCATACCCACCACCACCACCGGCACTGGTATTGCTGTTTCCGCTGAAGCCGCCGCCGCCGCCGCCCCAGGCCTTCATGAAGACTTCCTGCAGATTGCTGGGTATGGAAATCGGGTAGGCATCGCCGGCATTGTATCCGGTGCCCGGATCGGAATTGCGGAAGTCACACTGGTAGGTCGTCGTCTGGTACCCGGAACAAATGGTGGTCGAGAACGGCCGGAAGTAATTGGCAAGAGTCGCTGCATAATAAGCGTGGGTCACACCGCCAGTGAAATCCCCCGACGGACTTGAACTGCCGCCGGTGGATATGGCCGATGCGTTGCCGGTCTTACTGATATTGATGCTGTGAAACGGATCGTTATCCAGTTTCCAGTTCAGGAGCAGGGACACCGTATCGGTACAAGTTGTGGTTCCAGGATCGGTCACCGTTCCGGTGTAAGCGACGCGGTAATTATAATCGCTGGAGATACAGTCAGCGACGCGTGCGCCGCTCCACACCCGCACATCTGAAATATCGCCGGTGAAATAATCGGCAGGGCTACCGCTGGCGCCATCCGCGCCCACTGTAAAGACGGTTTGATTGCCAGCAATGACGCCGCTGGAATTGATGACGCTGCTGGTTGAACCGGCCAGCTCGCCATTGACATAGAAACTGACGGTCGGGGTCGTTGCCGCCCCGTCGAACGTTGCGGCCACATGAGTCCACTGGCCCAAGGGCGGCAGCACCCCGACTGAATAGGTCTTGGCAACGTTCGTCGAGCCGTTCGATCCGGTCAGATCCAAAGCCAGCTGGTTCGCCGATGTAAGATAAAGCCGGAAGGAATTGTGGCCTGCAACCGCATCGGTCGGGTCCCATGATCCCATGATAACTGCGTTGGCCGTGCCCGTGGGCAATTTACGCGGACGAATCCAGGCCTCCAACGCAATGCTACCGGTGATGCTGGGTTTGGCCGTCGTAATATAGCCGCTGCCATCACCCTCAAACGCCAGCATGCCAAGGCCGAGGATCACGTTGTCGATATAGTTGACGTTGGCCCCGCCCACGAAAACAACCTGATTGAGACCGTCGAGATCGGCTGATGTGTCGCCAGTATTGGCCGCATTGGCGAGATATGGACCGACAATAGCCGTGTTGGTGTAATCGTCCGTCTGCGTGATGCGTCCCCACACATAGCTGCCGTCGTCATAGGCTTCGATAAGATAGGTTTTTCCGGTCTTGAGGGAATAAGTTCCGGTCGATACGGAGCCAGACGGGCAACTTCCGGAAAACCCTATACAGTTTCCGTCGTTGCGGATGGAAATTGTATTCGCGATTCCGCCCGACGAAATATTGTTGGCCAAGCTGCCGTCGTAAAACCGCATCGTGATGCCGTGTTTGCCGCCGGCGTTGAAATCGTCGGAAGTCGCGCTCTGATCGGTACTTGTGGCGCGCGTCACGATGGACATGCCGGCGGCGGTGGTTGTGGTTCCACCCGGATCAGGCGTCCAGATCGTCGACACGTAGAGCGGCCGGTCACGCGGATCGAAGTCATAGTTAGCGCTATTGGTCGCGAGCGCCGCGCCAACCGCGCCGCTGGCACTGAACTTTGCAACCGTGTTGCCGGAGTTCGTTGCGTCGGTCGCCTCGACTACGTTAGTGGCGGAGCCGTATTTGGTGCCGTCAAGTCCGGTCGAGCCCAGCTCGGACGAACCGCTCACCGGCGCGAAGCTGTCACTCAGACTGGCGTTCAGCGCGCCGCCGGGAGTGAGGTTTGAGCAGAGCTTATATAACGACGTGGTGGACGGAATTGAAACCTGATCGTCGAATTTGCTTGTCGTGGGCGTGCTGACGCTCGGTCCGGAATACACCGTCGTCATGCTGAGAGCATTGGCGCAGCCGGAACCGCCTCGGTGGCAATTTTTTTGCTCAGCCGTTGACGATGGTTGAAGGGTGTAGATTGCCGAGCTTGAACTATTTCCCGACAAGGCGCCGGTCCCATCGGACCCGTGACCGATGATGGCAAAAGGTACCGCCTGAGGGTTACTAGGAACGCCTGGATTGCTGCTGTCATAGAATCCTACAACCAACAACGACGTTTTCAGCGAGCCGGTATATTCGCTTTTTGTGCTGTCATAGCTATTGGTGATCGACTGACAGATATTCTTGGCTTCTTTCGAAACCACGTAGGTGTAGAAATTACCGAAAGGATCAATGACCTGCTGTCGACTCAAGCCGACGTCGAGCCAGGGGATGACACCGGAATTAGGGGTCGTCGTGCCGTCGCAGGTAGCGGTTTGGGTTCCCGTCGGCACGCCGTTGGCGTCTAGGGCCGAGGGACATGGGAGCGTCAGGGGTGCCGAAGAACCGGTCCCCTTGTTCTGATAGTAAGCCAGCAATGCCGGCATGACCTGGCCGGGACCAGCAAGCCCCGATTTGGCTTTGGCCAGAGAATTCGCGCCAGCGAGCCCGCTCAGAAATACCGAGAGCGCAGTGAACCCAACCACCATGATGATCACGGCGATCACTAAGGCCGCTGCGCCGGATTCGTTCCGGTGAGCCCGTAGGATTATTTTTCTGAACGCGCCCAGCACCAAAAACCCCACTTTGCCGCGCATACCCGGAATGGGCGGTTCGCCTGCCGCCAACATCCCGCAGGCAGAACTTTAGTCTAACCGAACGTACCGCTACTCCCAACGGTTGCAATTTGTTGGGCTCGCTTCGGCAACCTATTGAAATTACTTACGAACGACGCAGCCCTCACTCCAATTCGTATTTCCCGACCACCCACGGCTCGGCGGCGGCGTCAGTGTACCACTGCTTCATGGCCGGCAGGGCCAGAACCGCGTCGCAGTAGGCCTGACAGACCGGGTCGAGATCAACGGCATAGGTCTTAAAGCGGGTGACCACCGGCGCATACATGGCGTCGGCGTTGGAGAATTTCCCGAACAGAAACGGCCCACCACCGCCGAATCGTCCCCGCGCGTCGCGCCAGATGTCGGTGATGCGGGCGATGTCGTTCTCGATCCCCGGCACCCGGCCGCGATCGGGCCAGTGACGACGGACGTTCATGGTCATATTCGCCCGCAAGGTCGTGAAGCCCGCGTGCATTTCCGCCGAGATCGCCCGCGCCATGGCCCGGGCCTGGGGATCGGTCGGCCACCAGTGGCGGTCGAAGAACGCCTCGGCCAGATAGTCGAGAATAGCGAGGGATTCCCAAACCGTGATGTCGCCGTGCTTGAGCACGGGCACCTTGCCGGCGGCGGAGTATCGCTTGATCTCGGCGGAGGTGGCATCCTGGCCGAGGCAGATCACCGTCTCGCGGAATTCGAGTCCGTTCACCTTCATGGCTAGCCACGGCCGCAGGGACCAGGACGAATAAGCCTTGTTGGCAATGACAAGATGAAGATCGGTGGGCATGGAGAATTTCTCCCGGGGGACTCAGCGGCGCATTTTACTCAAGCCGTCATCCTGGGGCTTGTCCCCAGGATCCAGAGCTTGTGAAACTTGTGCCATGCGGCACCCTCATCGTTTCCTGGCAGCTTACAGCACTCCCTCGCTCTGGGCCTCCGTGACAAGCACGGGGGCGACAGTTTGAGGATGTAGAAGCCACGCGCCTCCCTACCCTCACGCCTGCTTGGCGTCGATGATGCCGCGGCGAATGGCGCGGGTGCGCGTGAACAGGTCTTCCAACGTCTGGCCGTCGCCCTTTCGAATGGCGCGCTGTAACGCCGTCAGGTCCTCGTTGAAGCGCTGGAGGATTTCCAGCACCGCCTCGCGGTTGTTGAGGAAGATATCGCGCCACATGACCGGATCCGAGGCGGCGACGCGGGTGAAGTCGCGAAAGCCGCTGGCGGAGAACTCGATGACTTCCTGGCGGAGATCCGACGCCAGATCCGTGGCCGTGCCGACGGCCGTGTAGGCGATCAAGTGCGGCAGGTGGGATGTGATCGCCAACACTTTGTCATGGTGCGCGGCCTGCATGGTATCCACCTTGGCGCCCATCAGCCGCCACATCTCGGCGATCTTCTTGACGGCCTTCGCGGAATAGCGCGGCAACGGTGTGAGCAAAACCCAACGGCCTTGGAACAGTTCGGCGAAGCCCGCCTCCGGCCCGGAATGCTCGGTCCCGGCGAGGGGATGGCCGGGCACAAAGTCCACGCCTTTCGGAATATGCGGCGCCACGGCGGCAATGACCGCCTGTTTGACCGAACCCACATCGGTGACAATCGCGCCCGACTTCAAGTGCGGCGCGATGGCTTTAGCGATGGCGCCGTTGGTGCCGATCGGTGTGGCGATCACCACCAGATCGGCGCCTTTGACGGCAGTGCCGTAGTCGGCCGTAACTTCATCAACGATCTTCAGCTTCAATGCGGTCTTGCGCGTCTTGGGTTTGCGCGCGCAGGCGATGATGGAACCGACCAAGCCAGCACGACGCATCGCCAGCGCCATGGACGCGCCAATGTGCCCGATGCCGATGAAAGCGACGCGATTGAACATGACGTGCTTGGATTGCGCCACGATCCGCTGCGGCTTGGCGGCAGACTTCTTTACGGATTTTGCCGTCATGACCGTCCTTCCATGAATGCCGCAAGGGCGTCCAGCACCGCGGTCATATCCTCGTCGTTGCCCAGGGTGATGCGCAGATGATTGGGCAGGCCATAGTTGCTCACGCGCCGGACGATGATGCCGCGGCTTTGGAGATAAGCATCCGCAGCCGCCGCGGACTTCGGTCCCTGCGCCGGAAACTCGGGCAGCACAAAGTTGGCGCTGTCGCCGCCCAGATTGAAACCCAGCCCGCGCAGACGCTGCACGGCGATTTTCATCCACTTGGCGTTATGGGCTTTCGCCGCCGCCGTGTGCGCCACGTCGCGGACCGCTGCCGCACCGGCGGCCAGGGCAGGCGCCGATATATTGAACGGTGGCCGCAGGCGCTCCATGGCGCCGATGATTTCGGCGGGACCCGTGCCCCATCCGAGACGCAACGACGCCAGTCCATAGATCTTGGAAAACGTGCGGGTGACAAAAGTATTGGGCGTGGTGGCGGCCAGGGCAAAGCCGTCGTCGTAGTCGGCGGCGGCGGTGAACTCGGCATAGGCGGCGTCGACCACGAGAACGATGTCCTCGCGCAACTGCGCGCGCAGACGATTCAATTCCGCGCCGGAAATATACGTGCCGGTGGGATTGTTGGGATTGGCCAAGAACACAAGCCGCGTGCGCGGCGTGACGGCGGACAGAATCGCATCCACGTTGGCCGTGAGATCAGTCTCGGGCACGGCGACGGGCTTCGCACCGACGCTTTTGGCGAAGATGGCATAGATGGAATAGGCGTGTTCGGTATGGATGACCTCGTCGCCCGGTCCGGCGAAGGCCCGGCACAGGAGGCACAGGACTTCGTCCGAACCGACGCCGCAGATGATGCGTGCCGGGTCGAGGCCGTGTATTTCGGCGATGGCGGTCCGGAGATCGGCGGCGCCGTCTTGCGGATAGCGGTGCAGCGTATTGGCGGCCGCATAGGCGGTCAGCGCCTTGGGACTGGGGCCCAAGGCGGCTTCATTAGACGACAGTTTGATGACCCGGTTCACGCCCTTGATCTCGGATTTTCCGCCCTGATAAAGGGGGATATCCAGGACCCAGGACCGGGGCTGGGGCAACGCCATGGCGCCATTTCCTAAGGGTCATAGCGCCCTTCCCGGCGCGGTACCCCACCGCGTCGGATAAGAAGGTCGCTACTTTTTTAACCTCTGGAGCACGTCCCGATCGGAAAACCGGTTCCCACTTTTCGGGGACGTGCTCTAAGCGGCCCGAGTCATAGTGTCCCGAGCGTCTAAAATCAAAGAATACATTGACATGGCCTATGCCTTGAGGGTGTTTGGCACGGCCATGGACCTGTCGCGGACTACCCCAGCCGCGAAGCAATTCTGCCGTCGTCCACGGGCTTGACCCGAGGGTGACGAGTGGAGAATGTCGCGGGGTATGTTGGAAACCATTGTGCCTGAGCCTGCTTTCACATCGGCCGCGACGACGCTGGACCCCCGCCTGACCCTGGAGACACCCCTGGTGCTCCAGTCGGGCGAGGCCCTGGCACCGGTGACCGTGGCCTATCAGACCTACGGCGCCCTCAACGCCGACCGCAGCAATTGCGTCCTGGTGTGCCATGCGTTGACCATGGACCAGTATGTGAGCGGCGCTCACCCGGTGACGGGGAAACCAGGCTGGTGGAGCGACCTGGTGGGACCGGGCAAAGCCATCGACACAGAGCGTTTCTTCGTCGTGTGCGCCAACGTGCTCGGCGGCTGCATGGGGTCCACGGGCCCGAAGGAACTCAATCCCGCCAGCGGCCGGCCCTGGGGCCTGAAGTTCCCGGTGATCACCATCCGCGACATGGTCCAGGTCCAGGTCAAGCTGCTCAACCACCTGGGCGTCGACAAGCTCTTCTGCGTCATCGGCGGCTCCATGGGCGCCATGCAGGTTCTGGAATGGGCAAGCAGATACCCGGAGCGTGTGTTCGCGGCGGTGCCCATTGCCGGCTCGTACCGGCATTCGGCCCAGAACATCGCCTTCCACGAAGTGGGGCGGCAGGCGATCATGGCCGATCCGGAGTGGCGCCACGGCGCCTATCTCGAGGAAAACAAAATACCCCGCCGTGGATTAGCGGTGGCGCGCATGGCGGCGCACATCACCTATATGTCCGAGGCTGCGCTGCATCAAAAATTCGGCCGGCGTTTCCAGGATCGGGATGCGCCCACCTATGGCTTCGACGCGGATTTCCAGGTGGAAAGCTATTTGCGCCATCAGGGGTCGACGTTCGTCGACCGCTTCGACGCCAATTCCTATCTCTACATCACCCGCGCCATGGATTACTTCGATCTGGCGGCGGAGAACGGCGGCGTGCTGGCGAATGCCTTTGCCGGAACGCCGGTGCGTTTCTGTCTGATCTCATTCTCCTCCGACTGGCTGTTCCCCACGTCGGAAAGCCGTGCCATCGCCCACGCCCTCAATGCCGTGGCCGCCAACGTGAGTTTCGTGGAGATCGAATCCGATAAAGGCCACGACGCCTTCCTTTTGGACGAGCCGGAATTCCACCAGACCCTGCAAGGATTCATTGACGGCGCCGCCACCATTCGCGGCTTGCCGCGCCGCGGATCACACACGCCATGAGCGACACCACCGTAACCAAAGCGGGAAGCGCAGCACCGCGCATCCGCATCGACCTGCAACAGGTCGCCGATCTGGTGCCACCGAAAAGCCGCGTCCTCGACGTGGGCTGTGGCGACGGAACCTTGCTCGCCTATTTGGGCGCGTTCAAACAGGTGGACGGCCGCGGTCTTGAGTTATCCATGGCACGGGTGCGGATGGCTGTCAGTCAGGGCCTGTCGGTGATTCAGGGCAACCTGGAAAGCGACCTCAAGGATTATCCCACCGGCGCGTTCGACTACGCGATTTTGAGCCAGACCCTTCAGGCCACGCACCGGCCGCGGGCGGTGCTGGAGGAACTGTTGCGTATCGGACGCCGCGCCATCGTCTCGTTTCCCAACTTCGGCCACTGGCGTGTACGTCTTTCGCTGTTGTTCGGCGGCCGCATGCCGGTGACCACAACCCTGGCCGAGACGTGGTTCGACAGCCCCAACATCCACCTTTGCACGATCTTGGATTTCGTCGACCTGTGCCGGGAGATGGGCGTGAAGATCGAATCCGGTTTCGCCCTGGACGGCCAAGGACGGCAACGGGACTTCAGCGCCCTCAGCCGCCGCGCCAACCTGCTCAGCGAGCAAGCGGTCTTTGTGCTGACGCGGGCCTAAGCGGGGCCGGTCACGATACGGTCGGATCAGGCCGCGCCGGACGAGCGCGCGCGGTCAAGGCGCGCCGGGCACGCGACGGCAACGCGTCGAACGGCGCCGCATAGATTTGTTTTTCGGCTTCGATCACCACCACGCCGGCGAAGGTAGGAAACCAACGGGCGCCCAGATCTTCCAACGTGGTCGCCCAGCTCCCGAACAGCCGCCACCATACCGGCGGGACAAACAGCGCCGTCGTGCTTTGGGTTGGAACGAACAGGCTCTCCCGCAGCAACCGCGTGAGCTGGCCCATGGAAAAGGGTCGGCCCAGGGCAAATGGCGCCTGTTCGGCCCGGGCCCATAAGCCGCGGCGGTTGGTGACCACCACCAGCAGCCGGCCGCCATCCGCCAGAACCCGCCAGCACTCGCGCAGCAACAGACGCACTTCGGCGGTGCCTTCCAGGCAGTGGACTAAAAGCAGTCGGTCCACGCTCCGGTCGGGAAACGGCAAGGCGCTTTCGTCCGCCAGGGCGACCAAGGCCCGGGCATCGGCGGGCCAATGCACGGCCCCTTGCCCGGCGGGCATCGCCGCCAGCACCCGCTCCGCCCGGTCTCGGAGGCCGTCCAGATAAGGGGTGGCAAAACCGACCCCCAACACCCGCATGCCCGTAAGATTGGGCCAAATCAGGCTCAAACACCGGGCAATCAGGCGCCGGACGAGACGCCCCAAGGGGGTGTCGTAGAAATCGCGCAGGTCGATGATATCGGACCACATGGGACCGGCCTCTTAGCACAGGGCGGCGAGATGACCCATATCCCTCGCGGGAAGCCTGTCGCGGCTCTCCAACAACACAATCATAACCCTTTGATTTATTGTGATTTCATGCATAAAGTAACAACCAGGTTAATCCCATATAGCTTAACCGCTTAACGGTTGCCGGGTACGCCATTCACGTGCACCCTATGGCGCGTTGTACTAATCTAAGGCGACTTCTATGGGGGTAGTGTTGACGCGTTTCGATATACGGGGCAAACGCCTCAAACCACTGAAAACCTTCAGGAGCGGGAACGTTGAGCGCGGCTTTACGCTCATCGAAATGGCCATCGTCATGGTGGTTATCGGCCTGTTGCTGTCGGGCGGAATCCTGGCCCTGGCTCCGGTGATAGAGAGCAGCAAAACCACCGAAACTAACGGACATCTTGATCGCATCGAACAGGCATTGACGGTTTACGTCATCCAGAACGGCTGCCTGCCATGCCCGGCAAATCCGTCAATCGCCTCGACAGTAACCGTCGCTCCGCGTGCGGGCTACGCTTTGGCAGGGGGTGAGTATACCGGCTGCACTGCGACAGCGTGCACCTATGCCTCGGGAACCGCTGGTGGCCCTGGCGGCGTCCCATGGGCAAATTTGGGTTTATCCGAAGGGGATGCCACAGACGGCTTCGGCAATCGCATCGCCTATACCATTACCCCCGGCCTCCAGAATACCAATGGCATGCAGCGCACACCGCCAAGCAGCTATCCATCCGGAACGATCAGCATAAACAATTATGCGGGCACCGCGCAGACAACAGCGGCGGCATATGTGCTCGTCAGTTATGGAACTGACGGCAGCTTCGGATATGCGCGCTCAACGGGAACGCAGCAAACCGCGAAATACGGACAGGTCGCGGGTAACGCGAGCGCCCAAGGAAGAAATGCGGAAGGCAGCACGACTTTTAACCTTTACATTCAAGATACACCTGTGTCGGCGGGAGGCACCGGTTACTTCGACGACATCGTACGCTGGCGCACCGCACCGAATATCATTCAAAGCTGCGGCAGCAATGCGTGCGGCAATCCTCCGTGACATACGGCATATGGACACAAAACGATAGCGACCGACAGACGGGGCAAGAAAAAGCGATGACCACAAAAACGGGGCGTTCAGAGCGGCAGCCGTCACCTTTCGGTGTAGCCACGTTAGTACTGATCGGACTTGTCGCGTTTGGGACAGATGGCGCTGCAAGGGCTCAGGACGACGATATTGCGCCCGACCAGCAGTGTCTGCGCTACGTGCAGGCCTATGAGCGCAGCTTGCAAATCCCCGCTGGCCTCCTGACAGCGATTTCTTTCGTGGAAGCCGGACGGCCCGCGGACGGCAAAACAGTGGCATGGCCATGGACGATCAACGTTGGCGGCCAAGGGCAGTTCTTCAATTCAAAAGCCGAGGCCGTAACTGCGGCCCGCAAGCTGCTAGACGAAGGCGAGCGTTCGATCGACGTTGGCTGCCTTCAGGTCAACCTGCGTTATCATCCGAACGCCTTCAAGTCGATCGAGGATGCCTTCGACCCAGCCACCAATGTCGCCTACGGGGCGCAGTTCCTGAAATCGCTTCACGAGCTTCAAGGATCTTGGCCGCAAGCCATCGAGCGCTACCACAGCGCCGATGACGCCAAACGCAATGAATACCGCGACAAGGTTCTCGCCTTCTGGAACGACCAGGCGCGGCAACTTATCATGGATACCGTGCTCGCGGAGGATACCGACACGCCATATCACCGCGCGATCCGCGATTTCGCCGCCGGTCGTTTCTCCGAAGCTTTGGACAAATACGAGGCGATTGTCGATCAGAATGCCAAGGATCGCATCGCCTTGTTGGGCCTTGCCATGAGCTATGAACGGCTAAATCGCGCCCCTGAGGCGGCGCAGGCCTACGCCCGCTATCTCACAGTCGAGCCGAGCAACGATAGTGTTGCCGCCCATGTCCTCCAAACCGCCATGGCCCTACCTCCCGCCGAAGCCCGCCAACAGCTTGAGATGCTCGTGAAGACCGGCGCCAACCGGCCAGAATTCCTTGCGGCTCTGGCGGAATTGGCCGGGGATAGCGGCGACAACAGCGCGGCACTCGACTATGCCGTCGCAGCAGTGAATGGCGCGCCTACAATCGCCATGTATCAACTCAATGCCGCGGTCCTCGCGGATCGGCTGAAGCGGAGAGACCAAGCCTTGGCCTATTATCAGGGATTTCTGGACCTGTTTGAACGTAGCCCGGTCACGACAGAAGCATCCATTCCGGTGGTGAAAGATCGTGTTCGGTACCTACAGGCGCAGCTGTAATCCTTGACCTAATTACCACAAACATGCCCACAGCCCGTGGGCGTATCGCACATGAACGGAGCGCCATCTATGGAAATCACCGAACTCTTGGCCTTCGCGCAAAAGAACAAATCCTCCGACTTGCATCTGGTGGCGGGCAAGGAGCCCATGGTGCGCATCGACGGCAGCCTGAGGCCCGTCAAGACAGGCGACCTGGATGCCGACACGGTCAAGACCATGATCTATTCGATCATGACCGAGGAACAACGGTCGGAATTCGAATCGGAAAAGGAAATCGATCTTGCGATTTCCTTCGGGACCGAATCCCGTTTTCGCGTCAACGCCTACACGACGACCACCGGCGCCGCGGCCGCCTTCCGCGAAATTCCCACCAAGATCCCGACCCTGGAACAGATCAACGCGCCGGAGATCTTCAAGAAATTCGCCGAGACCGAACGCGGCCTCGTGCTGGTGACCGGCCCCACCGGTTCAGGCAAGTCCACCACTTTGGCGGCCATGATCGACTACATGAATGCCAACACGGATGCGCATATTCTCACAGTCGAAGACCCGGTGGAATTCGTGCACGGCAAGAAGCGCGCGCTCATCAACCATCGCGAAGTGGGGAAACACACCAAGTCCTTCACCCGCGCCTTGAAAAGCGCCCTGCGCGAGGACCCGGATGTGATCCTGGTGGGCGAAATGCGCGACCACGAAACCATTTCGCTCGCCCTGACCGCGGCTGAAACCGGCCACTTGGTCATGGGAACGCTCCACACCAGTTCGGCGGCAAAGACCGTCGATCGCATCATCGACGTGTTTCCGGCGGGGGATAAGGAAATGGTGCGATCCATGATCGCCGGCTCACTGCAAGCGGTGATCAGCCAGGTGTTGCTCAAGCGCAAGGGCGGCGGACGGGCGGCGGCTCACGAAATCATGGTCGGCACTTCAGCGGTCCGCAACCTGATCCGCGAGAACAAGGTTCCGCAGATTTATTCGATGATCCAAGTGGGACAGCGCTATGGCATGCAAACCATGGACGATTCCATGCGCGCCCTGGTCGAAAAAGGCATTGTCGAACCGGAAGAAGTCGGCCACATGCTGGCCAAATTGAGCGACGCCGGACCACCGGCCGCGCCAGCTGGGGGAGCGGAAAGCAGCGCGCCCCGCCCCGCGCCTGCCGCAGCCACGGCGCCGACGGCCGCGTCGGCCGAGCCGCGTAAATCGCGCTCGCTGTTTTAGATATATCGAGCATCGGGGGCGACATGGACAAAGAGTTCGCAGGCTGGCTGAAGGAATTGGCGGCACCAGGCGGATCGGACCTTTACGTCACGGCCGACGCGTCGCCAATGTGGCGCGGCGACAAAGGATTCGTGAAGCTCCGCGAGAAGCCGCTCACGGGCGATGAAGTCCAACGCATCGTCGATACCCTGCTCAACGAGAAGCAGGGCAAGGAATTCGCAGCCACCGGCGAATTCAACATGGCGAAAATGATCGACGGCGTCGGTCGCTTCCGCCTCAATCTGTTCCGCCAGCGCGAGCGTCCCGGCATCGTTGCCCGCATCATTCGCTCGCAGATTCCGACTCTGACCGAGCTCAAACTCCCGTCTCTGCTGGGCGACCTGGTCATGGAGAAACGGGGCCTTATCTTCGTGGTCGGCGGCACGGGGTCGGGCAAATCGACGACTCTTGCCGCCATGATCGGACACCGCAACGAATCCGCACCCGGCCACATCATCACCATCGAGGACCCCGTAGAGTACGTGCACGATCACAAGCAGTGCATCGTGACCCAGCGCGAAGTCGGCGTTGATACGGATTCCTTCGATATTGCCCTGAAGAATACCCTCCGCCAGCATCCCGACCTGATCCTGATCGGCGAAATCCGCGATATGTCGACCATGGAGCATGCCATCAATATCGCCGAGACCGGACACCTGGCCATGGCGACTTTGCACGCCAACAACTCCAACCAAGCCATCGAGCGCGTGGTCAATTTCTTTCCCCAGGAAATGCACCACCAGATTCTCTTGAATCTTTCGCTCAATCTCCGCGGGATCATTTCTCAACGCTTGGTGCGCAAGATTGGCGGCGGCCGCAGCGCCGCGCTCGAGATCATGCTCAACCAGGGCTATATCAAAGAACTGATCGGCAAGGGCGAGATCAAGGAGTTGAAGAAAGTCATGGCCGACAACGTCCAGGTCGGCATGCAGACTTTCGACCAGGCACTTCTGAAACTTGTCATCGCCAAGGAAATCGACGAGGAGACCGCCCTGGGCGAAGCCGACAACATCGGCGACCTGAAGCTCCAGCTCAAACAGGCGAGCATCACCGGCGATGGCGGGGGAAGCGCCGGCCTCAAGTCCATCGACACGTCGAAGCTGTCGCTGGGATAACGCAGTCCATCAAGCTGCGCGTTCGACCTCTTCCAGTGCGGCGAGGAATGCTCGCTCCAGAGTTGGTACGGCGGTGCGAGTCACCAATTCACTCGGCGTGCCGAGAAAAATCAGTCGCGTCGCGTGGATTACACCAATCCGGTCACAAATCTCCTCGATGTCTGCGAGGATATGGGAGCTGAAGAAAATACAACGCCCCTGACCACGGCTTTCCAACAACCGGTCTTTGAGTAGAACACGGGCCCGGGGATCAAGGCCACTCATGGGCTCATCGAGGATCATTAGCGGCGCGTCGACAAGAAATGTGCCTACAAGCCCCAGCTTCTGACCCATGCCTTTCGAATAAGTGCGGACCGGCCGGTCGATCGCGGCAGGATCAAGGTCAAGACCGGCGGCAATAGCCCGCGCGCGGTCACGGTTAACGCGCTGATCGAAATAAGCGAGTAAGATGCCTAGGTATTCCCAACCGGTAAGTTGCGGTGAAGGTTGGAAGCGCTCGGGCAGATAAACGAGGTTCCGACGCGAAGCCGCCACGGCGTTTGGCTGCCCAAACAGACTGATCTTACCGGTGGTTTGTCGCAGGCCAAGGACTGAACGAATCAAGGTGGTCTTGCCGACACCATTAAGGCCGATCAAACCAAACACCTCGCCGGGGCGGAGCGTGAATGAAACCTCGGCCAGGACCTGCTTCTTGCCGTAGGCTGAGGAAACACCGTTGACCTCAAGCGGCGCAACGTTCGCTTGGTTCAATGCAGGTGCCCTTCAATGACATCGCCGGTCTTGGCGATAAAGGTTTGATTGGGACCGAGCCGTACCGGTCGCATGCCTTGGGCGCTCAGCGGCACGAGGAGTTCAACATAAGTCGGCGTGATCGACGTAACCTGAAAAGTTTGGAAATCCTGATTAGGGCTTATAGCCACCCCGTTTACCCAGATCGTCCAGTCTTTTGGGCTGCTATAGAGGATCGTCGACAAATAAAGGTCTGCGGTCTCAATGGCGGTATCGGTCTTATCCTTGCCATTGCCGGCCCCGGCCAAGCGTCCTTGAATCTCATTGAACTCGTCAATCGTGAACATCATGGTTTCGACGGGTTTACGATCGGCACGCGGCTTGTCAGGCATTTTTTCTGCGGCCGCCGGCGCATCGCCTGCGGCAGTGATCTGTGCCCAACCCTTCCCGGCCGATACGAATGCGAATGCTGCAAACAGGGACGCAACCAAGATGGATCGGTGAATGGTATGCGGCATGGTCATTTGCTCTTCTTATCGGGCTCATTGGCCTGAGCCGTGCGCCAGGTCACTTTGATGTCGCCGGATACAATCCCGGAGTCTTGGCCTTGGCTCACATGATCGAGCATAGCTTCCGCGATTGTAGCTGCGCGTTGCATCTCCACATACTGAACCACGGCAGCGCCGGGAAACGATTCAGCCAGGTCCAGGACAAATTCGAAGATCTGCGTATCGAGAGGCGCTCCGACCTTGAGTTCGATATTTTCAACCGAAACCCGGTATTGACCGCTGGTGGGCTGGCTGGTGACGGATTTCAGCGACTGGTCACCCGCAGCGGCAAAACTGTATCCAAGCGTGCTCAATCCGCGCTGCAGCGCAAGGGCCTGAAGCTGTCGGATAGCCGCGCGACGGGTATGGGGAATCAATCGATCGCCTTGGAGCAGACTGTCGTAGAGATCTTTGTTGTCCAGGACAAATTGATGATCGGTTTTGACCTGCGACAAATTCTTTTCGGTTTGAGCGATTTCGCCCACGAGACGCTGGTTGTTCGCCTGCGCGCTGTCTTGAGCCCCGCCGAGCAGCGGATACAAAATTCCAAACAGGATCAGAGATCCGACGATAACCGCCAGAGCGCGAGCCGTAACTCGAGGAAGTTCGGCGATGAATCTTATCTTCGCGAGATATTTCATGGCCCGGCCTTCGTGATCTGGAATTCAACGAAGAAATGCTCGTCGCGGGACACATTCCCCTGAGACGAAGAATCCGTGGCATTGGCTTCGGAGGAGAACAAATTACCCGTAAGGGCTTGGCTCGCCTGGGCCGCGACCGGTTCCTTGGTCATCTTGACGGTATGCCCCTTCCCGAAGCCGGCATTGAGACGTGCCTCAAGCCGGCGAGCCACCTGCACGGCCTCATCGGCGCGCGTGATCACATCCGCCAACCGCATGTTGACGTCGATAGTATAGGCGCTTTTACTTGCCGCTCCCCCGGGTTGGGGTGGTGCATTCGGATCGGCGCCGCCTGTGCTGAATTTGGCGCTGAGGACCACAGCATCATTTTGCAAAGCGCTCGATATAGTTTGAAACAGCGGCGCGTAGTCCAACTTCCCGATCTCGAGCGAGCTATTGACCTCCAGCACATTGCGCATTCGCGCCGCGTCATAGGGCAATAGCCCGAGTTTGGCTTGTTCTTCGGCAAGCGTATGCTTGAGTGCGGCAAGCTGCTGCTCCATTTGCGCGTTGGCACTGCTCGTCACGAACGTGTCGTAACCGGCCCATCCCGTCCAACCGACCACCGCGGCCGCGAGCAGCCCCGCAGCGTAGGGAGCCACGGCAAAGGCCAATTCGCGCAGATCGTCCTTGGCCGTGCCAAGCGCAGCGGATCGGGTAAGAGGCAGGCGTGTCCGCCCTTTGTTCGCGAACCATGCCGCATGCAGCACGTCGCAATAGGCCTGATCCTCTTTGCCGATCGAACCGACGCCGATGGTCGCTCCCGCTTCATAAGGCGTGTAAATTGATACCGACCTCGCGCCGTCCCAGGTCAGTGCGTCGAGCGCGCCCTTATTTTCCGGTGTCGTCAATACGACAAGGTCGAGTGCATCGCCCACTGCGTAGCCGAGGCGGCGAATATAAGTAATCGTCGCCCTGAAGTCGCGGATGATCATGTCGGCGAATTCATCCGGCGGCGTTTCCGGCGGCGGCGCTTGAGTAAGACGCGTCAAGCAAAGGCGGCCGTTCTTCTCGATGATCTGACGCAGCCCGCCCGTGACATTGATGCCGATGAGGTGGCGCCAGTGATTGCCTTGCTCAACCGGCGGCGCGTCTTTCGGCGCCAACGCGGCAATCAGATCAACGTTCTCGGCGGCAACGGCGAACACGCCACCCTTTTGGTTCGGGAGACTGTCGACAAAATCCATCCATCCCGGAATACGTCCGTCGAGAGGCACGGCCGCGAATTGATACAGGAGGGTGTTTTTCGAGCCCGGCCCGATCAGATGAGCGCCGCGCATATTCGCACCGGGGAATGCCATCGCAATATGGCGCGATAGGACTTTCCGACGGTCAAGAATGCCCACCTTGGGCAGCTCTTCTTCCTTGAAGGACTGATCGAGGGTATCGACCAGCACGGAAATTCGCCCCTTGGTATCCGTCGCAAGCGCTTCACCCAACTCCTCGATGGCCAGGGCCGGGTCGGGTGAACCCAGCCATGCATTGGCCACCCCACCGTCAACAAGGCGCGTCAGCACCACGTTGTCGTCGCCGATATTGAGTACGAACTCGCCCTTTGCCATTGCGGCAAATCCCCTAATCTAAGCCGCTAAGCCCCAAGTTTGCCCAAGCTGTCGTAGATCGGGCCCATGACCCCGACCACGATCCAACCCATGATAACCCCTGAAATGACCGTCATCGCCGGCTCGATCATACCGATCATGCCGTCGATCGCTTCGTCCACGTCCTTGTCGTAGAACCCCGTGACATTGTCCATGACGCCGCCGAGATTGCCCGAATCCTCGCCGATCTTGACCATGCGACAGACAAGGCTGGGAAACTGCCCGGAATTGCGCATGGCCGAGGACAACGGCTCACCGTTCTGCACTTGCTGGCGAACGACTCTCATGGCCTCTTCGAGGCATACATTCGTGACCACGCGCTGCGCGGTCTCCAGGCATTGCAGGATGGGTACGCCGGACTGGAACATCACCGCAAAGAAATGCGCGAAGCGCGAGATAGCAAGTTTCGAAATCAAATCACCCAGGACCGGAAGTCGGAGCACAGTGCACGAGAAGGCGTAGCGAAAACGATCGGACAACCGCACAAGCGCGGTAATCGCACCGATCACCAAGACGGGCGTCAGCAGCATCGTCCACCAGTAGTGGACGACAAAATCCGAGGTCGCGATCAATGCTTCGGTCACGGGCGGAAGCTTTTGCCCATTGGACTTCAAAAACTCTACAATGCCGGGAACGACAAAACCCATCATGAACATCAGCATTCCGCTGATGATGATCAGTACGACAACCGGATAACGCACGGCCTTGATGATGCGCGTACGGATCGCATCTTCCCATTTGACGTGATGGACGAGGTGGGCGAATGATTCCGTCAACTTGCCGCTTTCCTCCCCGGCCGCAATCAGCGACGAGTAAAGATCGCCGAACACTCTTGGATGCTTGGTGAAGGCCTCACTCAGGGGCATGCCGCCCGAAACATCGGAGATGATGTTGGACGTGAGATCCCGCAGCTTGGGTGTGTCGGCAGAGTCGCGGATGTCGTTCAGAGAATCGATCAGCGGCACACCGGCGGCCTGAAGCTGCTCCAGGTGAACGAAGAACTGAATCTTCTCCCGCGCGACAAGGCCGCCACCAAAAGCGATCTTGCTGTCCTTGACCGTCTTACTGTCCACCAGCATGAGGCCGGTGGCCTGCAGCTTCTGGACCAGGTCGCTCTCATTGTTGGCCGACAACTTGCCGCGGACTTGGCGGCCGTTGCTGTTGAGCGCGCGGTATGCGAATTGGGGCATTGGACGCTGGCCTAAAGTCGGTCGGTGAAGTCGACGACCTTCATGGCCGCAGCGACACTGGTGTGACCTTCGAGGATCTTGGTGATGGCATCGTGGACCATGGGCACGAAACCCGCCTTTTCAGCAGCTTTCTTGACCTGACTCAAAGGCGCCTCGTTAAGCACCAGTTCATCGACCTCGTCATTGAAGGGCAGGATTTCGGAGGCCGCCAAACGGCCGCGGTAACCGGTCTTGCGGCAGTTGTCGCAGCCTTTGGGATGACCGATCATCGGCGGATTGGCCGCGTCCGCCCCGAGCATCTTGCATTCCTCGGCGGTGGCGGGCTTCATCTCTTTGCAGTCATTGCACAGGCGGCGCATCAGGCGTTGAGCAATGATACCGATGATATTGCCCGCCATGAGGCTGGGCTTCAATCCAAGGTCGACGAGACGGGGAATGCAACCGGCCGCGTCGTTGGTGTGAAGAGTCGTGTAGACTTGGTGGCCGGTCATGGCGGCGCGAAGCGCCATGGTGGCGGTACCGGCATCGCGCACTTCGCCCACGAGAATCACGTCAGGGTCCTGACGCATGAGGGTCCGGATACCTTCGGAGAAACTGAGCGAACTGCCCTCGCGCACCTGGGCCTGGCGGATCAGCGACAGTTCGTATTCGACCGGATCCTCCAGGGTCATGATGTTCTTATCGAGGGAGTTGATATAGGCCATCATGCCGTAGAGCGTCGTGGTCTTACCGGAGCCGGTCGGCCCGGTAACGATGATGATGCCCTCGGGCTTTTTCACGAACTTTTTGATCAGGCCGAAGTTGTGCGGCGTGTAGCCCAGCTTGTCGATGGTCACCAACGCCTGGGACTTATCGAGAATACGAAGAACCACGTTCTCGCCATGGATGGTCGGCAGGGACGAGGCACGGAAGTCGACCTTGCGGTTGCCAATTTCCAGGGTGAAGCGGCCGTCCTGGGGATTGAGGCGGTCGGCGATGTTCATGCCCGCCATGAGCTTGATGCGGTGACTGCCCGCCGCCCAGTGGCGCTTGTGCAAGGTGCGGATCTGGGTCATCTCGCCGTCGATGCGGTAGCGCAGGCGAAGGAAGTTGCCCTCGGGCTCGAAATGGATGTCCGATGCGTTGGTCTTGATGGCATCGAGCAAAAGCGCATTCACCAGACGCACAAGCGGATGCAGGTATCCGCCTTCCAGCTGTTCGACGTATTCGGTTTCTTCTTCATCGCCGGCCTCGATGGAATCCAGTTCCTTGAGGATGCCTTCGATGGAAAGCTCGTGGCCATAATACTGGTCGATGGCCTTGGCGACGTCCGTATCCGAGCACACCAGAGGCTGTACGATCGTGCCCGCGGGGAAGAAGCGTTTGACTTTGTCGATGGCCAGCACGTCGTAGATGTCGGCCATGGCCAGACGCAGGGTCTTGCCGTCGAAGCCCACGGGGAATGCGCGATAACGGCTCGCGGCTTCCTTGGGCAGAAGCGCCAATGCTTCCGCCTCGACCACCGTCGAGCCGGGGACAAAGCGCTGAAAGCCCGAACTTTCGGCCAGAACTGCCGACAGGGCCTGTTCGGTAATGAAGCCCAACTCGACCAGCAATTCGCCGAGCAGTTTGTTGGACTTGGACTTTTCCTGGAAGGCCACATCGAGCTGATCCTTGGAGATCAGCCCACGTTCCACCAGCAGATCGCCGATGCGCGCGGTCGGCGCCTTAGAGGATTTCACATCCGCCAGCACGTTGGTCAGCGTCTGCTCGGTGACGAAACCCATTGCCACCAGGACTTCGCCGAGGAGGCGGCCGCTCTTTCCCTTCTCGGCGAAAGCGGCGTCGAGCTGTTCCTTGGTGATCAAGCCGCGTTCGAGCAGCACGTCGCCGATGCGTACAGTCGAGCCCTTTTCTTGGACGTCTGACTTATCCCCGTCCATGCCAACCCCCTATTTTGTGGCTCTGGAATCGATGGGAAATCCTATCCCACCGGCGCGCGGATAGCGAGGCCCTAGGGCAGCAGGGGAGCACAGACAATGTATTGTTTTTCATAGTCGTAAGGGGCGGAATCCGGGGCGTCGAAGTGGTTATGGGCAACCACCGGATCATACTTCGATGTCGCTACCACCCGGCCTTTGTTGATGACGCCGTCGTCGAGGCGTTTATCGATGATTTCCGCTGCCCGGCCGGGAACCTTAGTCAGGCAAAGTGAGCCAGCCTTTTGTCCGAGGTTGCCCTCGTCGAAGCCATAGATGCCGCCAAAGGGGTTTTCGGGAGCGGCTGAGGCGCCAGCGAGTTTAGGGTCGCCGTCGAGCAGACCGGCAGCCCGCAAGTGACGCCATGCCATATATTGTTCGCTATTCGGACTGAGGGAGTCGCTCAAGAAACCGTTGATCTGACCGTCGCTCGTAAATGATACATCGGCGCCGCCCATGATCGATACCGGATTAGGCAAGGCAAACCGCCGCGCTGCAGCTGGATCGTCACCAGGCAAGGCACCAAATTCCGCGTCGTAGACAACAACACGGCTCTGAATTTGTTGGATCTGATAGCTGACGATAAAGGCCCTCATCGTGTCGATAAGAGCTGTGCCACGCAGAGTCAGAATCATTGCAATCCCGACGAGACACACAGCGATAGACAGTTCAACAATGCTCATCCCCCGAGCGCGGCAGCAGCAAGGAAGCGATGTATATTTAAAAATCATTGCGTCGTGCATCTCGCCCCGATGACGTCGGAGATCGCGTCAGGGTTATACGCGGGTCACGTCATCCCGCCGTTAGTGCGGCAAAACATAAATTTGCGTCTTGCAGAAAATCGAATGAAAAAGGGCACGGACCACATTCTCGTGCTCCATGCCCTTTCTGAGAAATTCGGAATTTCGGCGATGCCGAAGTTCACAAACTCACTGCACTAAATTGGCAAACATGATGCAGGTCGGCTGATCAGAGGTCGCAGATACTGGCGTGTATGGCGCGACAGTCGTCGTATTCGGGCAATCGGCGGTATTTGTACCGGTGCGGATTTGTCCCGTGCCGGGCTGGCCATCGTCGTACTTGGCATCGATCGCCGCCATTGTCTTGCCGGAGACGCCAGCAGTGGGAACGCCAGCGGTGCGGTGAACGCGAAGCCAAAGCGAATCGATTGGCTGTCCCGAGGTCGTCGTATCAGAGGTTCCATAGGCTACCGACAGGCCCGTTCCCGAATACGCGGACGCTGGCAGGTACGAGCCGTTTCCGAAAACGGTCGGAACCTGAGCACAATCCGACGAAGAGTTCCCGATCAAATCCGCGAAAGCCAATTGGCACCAGAAGATCGCGGGCTCGTCCGTCTGCGCACCATTAGAACCCGCAGCGTTGCCGGCGCCGACTGCTGTTTGAGCAACGATGGTAGCACTGCTGGTATTATTCGCACCCACGAAACCGGTTCCGGTGCCATTGACCGCCTTTGCGTTGAGCCTTGTGGTCGCCGCCGAGAAGCTTCCAGGCAGCGCGCCGTACTTGTCATTAAAGGTGTTGATGGCAGACCGGATACCATCAATCTGAGTCACCAAATTCTTCTGGCGGCTGGCATTGATAATTTCCTGCCCCTTGAGGATACCGCCAATGATCAAACCAATGATCACCAACACGATCGACATTTCGATTAGCGTGAAACCCTTCTGGCTTCCGCCGGCTTTCATCTCAAGCTTCAACATGTTCGACCCCCAATTTGGATTCAGTCTGTATGCCCGTAGAGCCCCCGCGCCGCGCGCCCCATACACGGGCGAGTGGACGGACGGCTGTTAACCTCTCTTGTGGGTAGCACAGGCCCAAAGCAAATTCTAGAGAATTCTAGGGGAAATGATGCCAAGAATTCAGGCGGTTAGGTTGCAGATGTCATCGGCGGCGCGCAAAGGTTTGATGCCATGACACGATCAGCCATAACAACCCTTCCGGTAGTCGCTCCCGACCCTAGACGCCACGGGCCTGCCTGGCATTCCCACCTACTTCCACTTGAAGCTAGATTATGCGCAACCTTAACTACTTGGCCCCCGGTAGTGGAGGGAGCGCCCGGCGGTCCGTGTCGGGGGGCATCCCGGCACCTCGCCGATTCATGGCCTCGATATACGCGCGCATGAAGGCGGCTTCGCCAGGGAGCGCATCATTGCCGTGGGTAGAAAGAACCCGCGCCATTAGGGCTCCCGCACCGACATAGTCACCGGCCCGCTCCGACATAAGCGCGCCCATCTGGCGAGCGATGATGGGCATGTCGGGAAAATCGTAACTGCTGAGTTGTTTGGCCAGTTCCACTGCCCACGGCAGATTGTTCCGTTTCATTTGAGCGAGATAAATCGCTTCCATTAGCCAGCGCCAATGGCGCGCCGGTGAAAGGGGCACTTCATTCTGCACATAGCTAATCAAGTAATCGAGTTTCGTTGCAGTCTGCGTGAACACAAAATACCGGGTTGCCAGCATCATGTGGTGGTTAGCATCGACGTCCAGGAGATCCATTACCTTCAGCCAGTCGACCACGCGCGGCATATCGTAATCAGCCATCCGTGTGCTGCGGCCACC
>SCTM01000259.1 GCA_004297485.1 Rhodospirillaceae bacterium | reverse complement strand
GAAACGCACTTGTCGGATAACTTCACCGAGCATGTTCTTGCGGCGACGTTCCCGCTTCGTAATGTTGATCTTAAAAGCCATCTTCGCTCACCAGAACTTTCGACATTCGAAAAAATCACGGCGAAGTAACCCGCACAAGTAATCGCAATATTCGATGGCGATGGCAGGTAACTCGGCCAGTAACCAGCTAGTTCGCTCGGCGGTTTAAACCCCGTCGAACGCGGGCTGACGGCTACTTGAGCCGCCCCTGAACTATGGGGAAATCGCAGGAAACAAATTGTCCGCCAAGAATTGCTACAACTCGGATTTGTCCCATTGACGGTGGTGATGACGGTGACGCTCCGCTAAACGACCCCAGGGGTAGCCCAATCGGAGCATCACCATCGTCACAAGCATCACAGCCTGCCTAAACTCTTTCATCCAATTTGGGACTTGGTTGAAAGCTCTCCTGAGGGGCAGAAGTCACTCTGATGCGTTGGCCCTCATGCCCCCGGTCGAGAAACTCCACGGAGACGCCAGCTTTAGCGAAGGCTACCTTCTTCACCCTAAGTAACTTCGATAAGTGCTGAGCTGTTTTAGGCAGGTCACGCCTCGGCTTTTCATCCCAAGCGTTGAACTCATCCATCAGCTTCGTAAAAAGCTCACCCACTGTCCCAATGAACTCCTTTTTCATGGGGGTGAGACGTTGCAAGGCGGTTAGCACCGGGTGACTCGAAATCGTATCCGCCATGAGATTATTTTGAGCTTCGATGATCGCTTTGGTAATTGAGCCTCTGGGCACTCCTAATCCCGGCTCAGCGGCGCTGATCCATTGAGCGGCGTCCGCCATTCGAATTCCTTTGGGCAGTTCCGTCTCTTCATAATTGCGAAGAGCACAGGCCACTGCGTCGTACAGACCACCAAGAATTTCTGGCAACGCTGCCTGAAACATAGGCAGCAGCTGCTTTTCAGTTCGACGGTCGTCCTCTGCCATAGACGACAGTTGCAAGACTATCGCACGCTCCTGAAGATCAGCTCGGTTCATTACATCCGCGATGCCATTGACAACGAACGGGCGTCGACAAGAAAAAATCTGAAGTTCGTTATCTGCATAGAGTTTACGGGTTGCGAATGAGCCTTCCGTAGCAAGACTGCACAAAGCGTCGGACATCTCTGCATTAATCCAACTCGCGTTATCAAATATCAGCACATGGTTATCCTGTGCGGTAATCATCAGGTCCTGAACCGACTTGGGAAGTCTCGCCTTGATGAGAACATTTGGATCAAGAATTCTCTTGATGACGCTGCAAATCAAACTCTTCCCGCTACCCTGCTCACCCTCCACCAGCAAACACATAAGCGGCCCGGATGGATTGAAAGAGCCAATAAGAAAGCCGAGCAGCCGATACCAATTTTCGTCATCCATATTTAGGATTTGGCGGAGCTTGGCGATGCTTCCACCAGCCACAGGAGTAGGAAGTTCCTTTAAGCCACTAGACCTGTAGAAACGCAGGTCCGGAGCGGTTATGGACCAACCTTCGGCATTTATACGAACCGCTGTGCCCGTTTTGTCACCTAGGTCAACGAAGACCGTTTGGTAATCTCCAGCCGTCCGAATATTTACTCTTGTGTGCTCGCCCTCGATAATCGCGCGAGCGTCGAGCGTTTCGATCACATCTGACATTGCTTGGGCTGGAATAGGCTTCTCAAATGCCGCGAAAAACATTCCACGCAGCCATCTTCGAGTTGCCGTAGACCTAACCGGATAGGTTAGTTCTCCCCCTGCTTCGGAGGGAATGCTCAAATAGGCGACGCTAGAATCTTGATAGAGCGTGAAACCAACTTCGGCTGCTTTACGCAAAACAAGATCGGCAATCGATACTGCTCCTTTCGAGCGTTGTTTGTTATAGCCCTTCTTCATCGCCCCATCGATCATCCGCTCCAGATCATCAATGTTCGCTCCGTCATAACCGGGCGGAAACGCACTTGCGACAATGTCGCGTATCCACTCCCGGTCTGTCGTTACAGCCACAAGCTGCCCGCAAAGCCTCAACGCCGCCTCATGCGTTTCAGGACCAGTCAAAAGCGCAGGGACAGCATCACTAGTGAAGACGGCTTCAAGCATTTCAAAAGCGATCCCATCGTCCGCATCCGCTTCCTCTGAGATTAACGGCAGCTCCTCTACATCTACTTCGGTAAGCGGCGTACCAATCCATTCGTATGGCTTTCCCGTACCGGGATGAATAGTGGGTGGCAAAACGCAGAACGACTTTGAGTGCAGGAATTCAGCCACCTGCCCCCAATCTTTTTCCTCGCCTTTCACTCTGAATTTCCTGTTTTTCAGTCCGGGTCGAACTCGGACGAAGTAGACAGCTCCCTTGCTGCCGAATCTCGCACACGGAAACCGCCGCAAAACAGCCTGCGCGATGGGAACATATTCATCGCGATCAACATCCAATGCGGCCAAGCACGTGCCATCACTGAGAGGAGAGCCCATCAACAATCCGATCCCTGGATTGGGATTTTCCTTGAGCCAGTCATCAATATTGGCAAGAACCGTCGCGCTATCTTCGTTTTGCCATTCCCTGACTTTGCACGCTTTGGTCCCGGATTTTACGGGACGAGCCCAAAAACCATGGTTGCGATAATGGGGCGCTAAATCGCTAAATGTGCTCATGGCTGCGACACCCGGTTAAGACGATCAATCGCCTCAACTACCTGCGACTTGCGGGCTCGATTAAATCGGACCTCGAAGTCTCCGCGCAAAGCGGCATCCAAGATGGTGTTATCTCGATATCCGAGCTCCTTTTCGATCTCCGGCAACTCGCGAAGCCGTTCGATCACAAGCGTTAGCTTGCCGGAATACACGTCTACGGAAATCTCGCAATACACATGGTCCGGCGTGGTAAACCGCAATGGGCTTAACGTACCCAACACGCCAGAGTGCACCGTTGGCCCTGTACCGATGTGCGTACCTTGACAGCTCATTGAGCACCTCCGATGCGGGAGTTCTCGATAGCCGTCATGATCTCGGATAAGCGGCAGTATTTTCTGGTGTTGCAGAAGGTGTATATCGGAAACGCACCATTGCGCGCTCCCGATCGAATCTTAAAGAGAGACACCCCACTTCGCTCAGCAGCGAGCTTGAGCGTTATGAAGGGTTCTGTACTAGGATTTAAAAAGTTTGAATGTGTGTCCATCTTCTCCTCGCGGTTTGTGAATTAACGCGAGGAGAAGAAGACAATGCGAGCAGATAAAATTTAAGGGAGATATGTAAAGAGAAAGCCCCCTTGACCTAAGTAACAATGCCGAGTGAACGCAATCCATCACAAGCTTGTTGGATATGTCGCTCACGACTCTCTTCGTCAAACGAAGCAGCGACCAAGAGTCTGTCTTTTCCCCGACTGAAAAGTTCCTCGATTTCCTTTGCACGTTTTCGACGTTGTTCAGCGTCCCAAATTTTTTGATGCGGATCCGCTTCGCTCATTACTTGTCTGCACAGCGCTCGCACATCGACATTCGTATGGGTGAAGCGCTCCGGACCAAATATCTTTTTCAAGAATAGGATTGCGACGCGCTCTAGGATATTTCTCGTTTTTGGCGATATCGCCGGGCCTAAACGAGAGGCGCTTCGGCCAGTCAATAACTCCATAGCGCCGTTTACGCGAGCCTCGGGCGAAAGCTTTACGTCGGTAATAGGGTGGCTATCCACAATCACACGGAGGATTTGGCGGAGACTTCCACGAGATCCGACAGTATCCGACATGATTGATCGAAACTCTTGATCGGAAATTGCAGGGTCTCCGGGCCAACCGAAATCGTCGAAGGTTAGGTATGGCGATAACCCACCATGAGGCACGGCGTCTGAATTTTGAGGTGTATGTAGAAGCGTATCCATAGGCTTTCCTTTCAAAGGATTTTTGAGGTGGAAAGCGGGCACGAGATCGGCGCGCTTTCGATCCCGTCGTACGCTGACACCACGCACCGTAGAATGCAGGGCTCAGCGTTATTTTGAGCGGTGTTGCAAAAATGTTGCAGGAACTGAATCGGCGATAAGGAGAGCGGGTATCCTAGAGCCCTCTAGCGACAGACGAGACTTTTTGCGGCGTCGCCTTCAGCTACCGCCCAATTGTTTTCGTTACGAGTGAAGGTGATAGCGCGCCCATTCGCTGGCTTTTCTTTCCAATCAATCGTGACGCTATCATCGGTTAACACCGTCATCTTGGCCTCTCCCGCACCGTTGCATGACAACTCCATTTTGGCGGTGCCATTGACACCAGATATCGATAGCAGCGGTTTTTGGGGGGATAGGGAACTCCGACGCACAACAACAAGCCTCTGCTGAGAAGGGGTCAAATATAGGGCGTCATCCTCAGTGTAATAGCTTTGAACCTCGCCGGAAGTTCGTTGAACAACGAAAAGACTGGGCGCGTCGTGGTCATAATGCAGTTCAATGAAATAATTCTGAGAGGTGGCAGTTAAGTATTCATACGAGGCATTATCTCGATCACCCCTTTTTACATTCCAATTCCGAAAGGCAACGCCACGGCTTTTGTCGGCGTCTAACCAAACAGTAAGCGCTGCTCCTTGCCTAACAACGTATCCCTTAGACGCCGCGATACGTGCGTTCTCATCGGCTGGATTGGATAGAGACTCGACCATGCTGGGAGATTTTTCGTTGGCTACGGCTATCGCCCAATAGCCGCCACACAGCAGAATAAAAAAAGCCACGCCGATAGATCTTGCACAATACATATCAGCCCCATTGTCGCAGCATTAGTTCGACATAATGGAAATCTCCTTGCGGAGATACGCAATGGAGTCAGATTCGTCCATCAACAGAATGTTGGACTGGAGATGCACCATACGGCGGCATAAATCGCCATCAGACCCATTTGGATCATCAGCACGCCGAAGTTCGCCCTGGTCAAGCGGGCTTTGTGGCAGATGTGACGCCTTGTTTATAAGTGCGGCGAATTCTTCAGACGAAACTATAGAAACATCTGGCTTGTTCTTACCTGACTGATAGGCAGCCATGATTGCTTTCGCCAAATTGCTGCGAAGCTCGGGCAATAAGGAAGCTGTGTCCTCATAGTAAAGGCCGACGACCACTCTAAGACAGGTTCCAGCACCAGCCTGTTGTGCTGCCTGGAAAAGGGATAGGCGAGCCTTGCCATATTCAATAAGCGTGCCCGGGTCAGCTTTCGCGGCGAGAGGGCCGATGTGCCTTTTATAGATATCTCGCAGCTTACCCTCCACGAATGGCCCGTGTGCAGCGAGAGCTCCAATTTCCTCACTTATTGTCTTTCCGACTTCAGGGTCCTCGCTTGCGATAGCTTGCATTTCAGGATGGTTAGCAAGAGCTGCCTCTGCCGTTCTATAGGAATGATCTCCCTGACTCGCTTCCACAAGCGTGAGCCCTAAAGTAGCTACGCCTCTATAAACGAGACCAAATGCGAGAAACCCCGTAGCAAAGATAGCTGATGTAGCCATCAAACGGACTGCGCGCGATCTGTTAGCCAACCGCTTCTGAGCTACACCCGCAAAAAACCAGGCGGTTACGATCACCGCGACAAAAACCGCAATCCAAATGCCATAAGCGAAAAGATACGCCGTCCACATACGCGGAGCATGTACTGACAGCGGCATTAACACGTTCTCCCTGCTCAACGTCCAATGCGGCCTCGCGCGAAGGCGCAGACCGTTGATACCTGCCTAACTGCCGAATTGCGCTCGATGCTAGATTAAGCGCGCTTGTTCCAAGCGTTCATTGTGCGTCGTTGTTTGAAAATTGACGCTATCCAGAACTCTCATAAATCATCAGAGCAATTGCACCCTTAGATTGCAAGTAAAAATCTTACTCTATAATCTCGATCAGGTGCCAATTGTACGAGCGCACGGATCAGACTGTGGTCATCGAAAACCCAAAACATCGGCGAAATCTGCGGCTCTATCTGATCCTCGTTTGGTTTGTAGCTGCGATCGAAGTGTTATTGCTTTATGACGCCGCGGTCCATGGCTCTCCTTGGCGCGGAGCAATCCGGGGGGCAGCTGCTTTGGCTGTTGTAATTGGCAGCTACCAAAGCATACGCAAAAAGTATGAACTCGCTGCCGCAGAGCAAAAGGCCATGCAGGACTGGACACCAGAACCAGTCGATAATGCTGTGTCTCACGACCCGGCAGAAAGTAGAAGCGGTGTTGATGAGATACGTAGTTCAACACAACGTTCAGCCAATACTTCTGGCCCTCCACCCGCAATTATAACGCCCAGCCACAGTGAGCAACCCAGTTGGAAAACCAACGCGACCTACGCCTTCATGGCGCTCGCTATAGCGTTCATCATCTTCGAATTACGGAGTAGTGACCGCATTGATAGCGTTCTGTCCGGGTTGTCTGAGCTGATGGGTAACGAATCCCCGGCAGCCGCCATCAAAGGCCCGCCAGTGGATTCTGGCCCTCCGCCCATGGCCCCTGAGGAAGCCCAGAAGTTCAAAGCCAAGGCTGACCAGGGCGACGCATACGCACAGTTTAGAACCGGCGTTATCTTTGAATTTGGCCTTGGCGGATTCCAGAAGGACGCCAACGAAGCCGTTCGATATTACAAACTGGCCATCGACCAGAAAAGCTGGAAGGCCGAATACAATCTCGGCCTCATGTATTTCAACGGTACCGGCGGTATCCCAAAGGATGAAGCCGAAGCTGCGAGACTTTTTAAGCTCGCGACCGACGCGAACGATACAAGTGCCGAATACATGTTGGCACTGATGTACCACGAGGGCCGGGGCGGCCTTACAAAAGACGATAAGGAAGCCGTGCGGCTGCTCAAGTTATCTAAAGGAACTGGCGGTTCGTGAGCGAATAAAGACGTAGTTGGCGGGGGCCGATGAAACAATGAAAGTGCTAATTCTATTATTTTTAATTCTCGCCCTGCTCGTTGTGCCGGGAATTCTTGGGCGATCTTCGACACGCGCCGCGAAGCAGCCTCTTTTCTTTCTCATTTTTGGTATTTTACAAGTCGCATTTGGAGCATTTGCCACGCTCGCACTTCTTCATCGCCCCGGAACTGGATGGACCATAGGCGTCGTCTATCTTGTAATCGGAGCATTCAATCTCCGTAAGGCAATTCGCCTCTTTCGAGGCGTACAAGAGCAAGTCACGACGCCCACTCCTCTCTCGGCTCAGGCTCCATTATCCCTGGATCCTCCCCTACCGCCGCGTGGTCGCGCATATTTGACTTTTTGGCTCCTCGCCTTGCTTACAGGCATCTTTGTTCTTGAGCAGATACTGTCAGTCACTCCGACAGAAGGTCTTTTCAAGATGGGGCTTCCCTCACTCATTGGCATGGGGGCGCTTAATCGTGAATTGGTCCAATCGGGACAATGGTATCGCGTATTCTCCGCGATCTTCTTACACCACGACGCCGCTCATCTTTTATTCAATGGGATCACGTTGTGGTTTACAGGATGGCTGCTGGAAAATCGCATCGGTCGAGCATGGTTCGCGGCGATATTTCTCGTCGGTGGTCTGTGCGGATCAATATTTTCTCTGGTCCTTAACCCATCCTCTATCGTGTCCGAGGGAGCCTCTGGCGCGATTACTGCGCTCCTGGCAGCGGGCTTTGTTATTAATTACCGGATGCCAGAGGGACGCGATCGCTCTGCGATGCAGGTAATTCTCTTAAGGCTTCTGATTCCTGCTGTCGCACCGATGCTTTTCTCTACGCCTAATACTCATCACATCGACTACGCCGACCATCTTGGGGGTGCCATCGCTGGCGTGCTATTGGGATTATGTGTTGTATTCGCGTGGCCACGCGACGCCCTAATGCCCGGGCATCGCCAGATTGCGACTGCCATCTCTTTGGTTGGTGCGGTCCTGTGTCTGTACAGCGCATCGCCAGTCATTTCTCGCTATCGAAGTATAGACCGCGATTTCACGCTAATCCCGACCGCCGAATTACCTAAATCCGGCGTCGAGGGCATCAAGCAATCCTTTAGTTTAGTGGCTCTTTACCCTCGCGATCCCCGTGCCCGCCTTCTTCGTAGCGCAGCCTTGGTCGATGCGGGTGATTTCCAGGGCGCTGAAAAGGAGGTTCGAGCCAGTCTGGCTGACGACAAGATACTCAATGACTTTTTCCTGCCCGAGGTGGCATCCGGCCTATATGCCGTGCTGGGGCAAGTTCTTGCAACGCAGGGACAGGCGGAAACAGCTATCGAGGAATTAAGCCAAGCAATCCAAATCAATCCCATTCCCGCCCTGTACGAGGCGCGCGGCAACGCATTTCAAGAAGTGGGTAAATGGAACGAATCCATTGACGACTTCGCACATGCTCTTGGCAAGGGCGGTGCCAGCGCCGGTGTTTATTACGGCGTTGGGATGGACCATTTCTTGATCGGAAACTATGGGGAAGCGGTTAGTGACTTCTCGCAGGGTGCAAAACTCGATCCCACCAAAGCCTACGCTCCACTTTGGCTGTTTCTAGCCCGGGCACGCGCAGGAATACCCAATGCTGATGCTCTTAAACAAGACGAGACTCGCTTCAAACCGGAGGCTTGGCCCAATCCAGTCGCAGCTCTCTACCTCGGGCAAGCTACGCCTGATGATGTGCATAATGCGGCGGCAAAGGGAGACGCAAAAACTCAACGTGACCAACAGTGCGAGGCGACCTTCTATATCGCCGAATATGAATTGATGAAAAGCAATCTTCCGGTTGCCAGGGCCATGCTGACTGTCGCTGCCGAAAACTGTCCGGCGGGTTTCATAGAACGCAATTGGGCAAAGGGCGAATTAGAAAAAATAGCGAAGGATGGCGGAAATGGATGATTTATTACCAACGCTATTTTCCAAGACATTTTTCATAGTGTCGGCTCAATTGCTCATAACGTGGCTGACCACGCATGCAGTCTTTGTTTTCTTCGAGCGAATTGATCCAAAGCTCAGCGACACCAACCAATCAGACAGCAAGATTGTGGAGGACGTAGAGCAACGCTGGCGTTGGATTTTCACCGATAGTACCCAAAATCTGATTTTAGTCGTTTGGTTTGCCACATTCCTAATACTCCTCTTTTGGGGGGAATATCAGGAACTGCCGATCAGCTTCTCCGTGTTTTCAGCATGGTCGATAATTACTGGCATCATGCTTGAGTATGTCTTGATTACTTTTGACCAGGGGCTCGGGCGAAGAGTTATCGCTCTCACGGCCGCAATCATTCTTCTTTGCGCTGTGATTGGCATTTATTCAAAGATCGACTTAGGATTTTTACAGCCATTTCTTTTCATCGCGCTAAATGGCTTAGTTCTCTTCTCTATCCTTCGGCTGTTCGGCGCGATGAAATCAGTGCGTCAAGGCGCGGTATCGAGCTTTGGTATTGGCCTGTTTACGCTCTATCTCCTTTTTGACTTCAATTCGGTCGCAAAGAGACAGGCCGCCGGTCAAAATAGCTGGATTGATGCAATGCGAATGGCGATCAAGATTTACCTGGATGCCATCAATTTGCTGCTGCACCTCCTCAGCAAACATCACCATAGTTAGTCATAATTTGTAGGTAGGATTCCAGTACAGCGAATTTAGCGTTCGATCAGGCAAAGCTGGTCTTGGTTACTTGGCAGGTTACTTCCCGGATTTTCCCACCGTCTTCTTCGCAACGCGAATTTTCACAACCTGACACTTCGCAGGATGGAAAGCGCTCGACGTTAGAACGCAAATCTAGTTGAATTCAGGACAATCGAGAGACAATCTAACTAATTGAGAAAAATAGCGAATTTCGCCTTGGTAAGGGGGAGGTCCGCAGTTCAATCCTGCGCGGCAGCACCATTATAAATCAATGTCTTGAACCAAGTGCTCCGAACGACGGAAAAGCTTGGGTAAGCACGGCGCAGCATTTCAACAGCTTTGCCGCCGTCCCGCACACGCGGAGTGGCGTATAAATCTACCGCTGGCTGGCCTGGCACTTGCGCCCCGGCTAGGCTTCTCTCGCCACGGTCCAGACTGCTCAACCTCGGGAGGAGCTGTCGCCACCACCGGAGGAATATGCAGCAAGGAGGCGATATGAGCCACGAACAGATTTCAATCCGCACGCGCGACGGCACGTGCCCGGCGCAGGTCTTCAAGCCCAAGGGTCCGGGTCCATGGCCGGCGGTGATCTTCTACATGGACGGGCTTGGCCTCCGGCCAACGCATTCCGCGATGGGGCAGCGGCTCGCCGACGACGGTTATGTCGTGCTCCTGCCCGATCTCTATTATCGCGCCGGTCCCTATGCACCGCTTGAGCCAAAAAAAGTGTTTGCCTCCGGCAATACGATGGGGGCGATCCGGCACTTGTTCGAGTCGACCGACAATCGCCGCGCCGCCGAGGATAGCGAAGCATTTCTCGCCTATCTCGATACGCGCGATGACGTCGCCCACAACAAGGTCGGCACCACGGGCTACTGCATGGGTGGCGCGATCTCGCTTACTGTGGCCGGAACCTATCCCGACCGAATCGCGGCGGCGGCGAGCTTTCATGGCGGGAACCTGGCAACGGATTCTGAGATGAGCCCACACCGGCTCGCGGCGAAGATGAAGGGACGCATCTATGTCGCGGGTGCGGATCAGGACAGTTTTTATCCGCTGGAGATGGCCGAGCGGCTTGAGAAGGCGCTGAGCGCCGCGGGCGTCGACCACCGCTGCGAGATCTATTCCGGCGCACGGCATGGATGGACGATGGCGGACTTCCCCGTCTACAACGCACCGGCTGCCGAACGGCATTGGCGCGAGCTGCTGGCACTGCTCGCCGTTATTCCGCGGGCGAAGGTGAGCCGGTGAACCGGGGGACAGGCGCGAAATGCGGCTCTGACTCAGTGCCGATGCAATTTGGGCAGGGACTGCTGGTGATGCGCGATGATCGCGAGGTTTCATTCGTGATGGAATGGTGGCGAGCCGGACGCGCTACGAAGCGCTACTATCCCGGGGGAGGGAGGAATAGGACTATGGAGCCGCCCCGGCCCGCCGTGGGAAACTATGGCATGGTAGCGTCCCGCCTGACCTATGACATGATTGCAAACCAGGCCGTCTCTTGCATCAAGGCCATACCAGACGAGGGGACAATGACCCCGATAGCGACAAGCCGTATTTTAGCGCCATGGTCCGCCGCAGTATCCCCGCCGGGATCTTCGATGAACGGACGTTCCGCTTCCGGTTGAAGTTTTGCGTGCCGGATTTCGGCGCCGGTTTGTCATTCCGACGGTGCCCGGCAGGCGGCAATACAGTGCTCGTGGTCCGATTCTAATATTCGCAAGACAGCCTGCCCAACCGGGATGCGAATGTTAGAATCGGACCACGAAATGCCAACATGGGAATGATTAGGGGAGGAATCGCGTGACGGAGATTAAGGGACGGGCTGCGTTCGTGACGGGTGCGGGCAGCGGGATCGGTCAAGGTTTGGCCAAGGCTTTAGCCGCGGCGGGAGCCACCGTGGCGGTGGCGGACATTCTCCTCGACAATGCCCAAGCGGTGGCGGAGGAGATCAACACGGCAGGCGGCAAGGCCGTCGCCATTCATTGCGACGTGTGTGAGCGCGACTCGATCAAGAAAGCGAAGGCCGAAGCGAATGCCGCCCTTGGGCCGATCTCCCTGCTGTTCGCCAATGCCGGCGTAAGCAATTTCGATCGGCTGTCCGAAATCTCGGACGACACCCTGGACTGGATCTTGCAGGTCAATTTCATGGGCGTGGCCTACTGCATGCAGGCCTTCCTCCCCGATATGGTCGCGGCCCGTGACGGCCACGTGATGGCGACCGCATCCACGGCGGGGCTGTTCCCGACCTGGATTCCGATGCACTCGACCTACGCAGCCGCAAAGTTGGGAATTGTCGGGCTAATGTTGAATATCGGCATGGAGCTCGCCGAATGCAACATCGGCTCGACGGTCTACTGCCCCGGCGGCGTTACCGCCAAGATGAAAGCGAATATGATGCGGAATCGTCCGGCCCGTTTTGGCGGTCCGGGCGGGGTGGAGGTCAACTCGGAGGCTTCTTTCAAAAACATCACACTCACATTTCTGACGCCGGACGAGGTCGCGCCCATGGTGTTGCGGGCGATCCGCAATAATCGGCCGATCGTTCTGGATCATTCCGACCAGCGCGCATTGTTCCAGAAAACCTACGTCGACCTGGTGATGGGAGCCTTCGATGACGTCGCCGCGTACGAGCGCGAGCATGCCAAGCCGAAATAACGCGGCGCGATTGAATGGACAATCTGCGGGGCATCGTCTGAAAGGGATGAGGAGGCCATGATGAAGTTGAAACGCATACTCTGCGGCGCCACCCTGGCCGGCGTCATCGCCGCGACACCGGCGTGGGCGACCGACGCCAAATCCGATCATCACCTTGTATGCGTCCCGATCCAGGAGATGCACAATAGTCCCGCGATCGACGATAAAACCATCCTGTTGGAACTCAACGGGCACAGATACAAGCGCATCGATCTGGCCGGCAGCTGCGCCGGTCTGATGGATAGAGGCTTTTCCTACGAAACCTCCACCCAGGACCTCTGCACGACCAACACGTTGCACGTCAACGACGTCGCGGGAGCCGTCTGCATGATCAAGGACATTGTTGACATCTCGCCGGAGGAAGCCAAGGCATTGCGGAAAAAGTAGCAATGCTCAGGCGGCGGCATACGACCGCCAAGGGCAAGGCGATCACAGCGGCACGTGATCAATCGAAACCTTGGTTCGGACCATGATTGAAGGAGATCCCATGGACGCGCGCCTCCAGGAAATGCTCGATCATTATGAGATCACGAAACTGCTGTATGAATATTGCCACGGCTGCGACCGGACCGACCAAGTGCGCATGGCCGCCGTGTACGCCAAGGACAGCTGGGATGACCATGGCCCGAACAAGTGCCCCGGCCCCGAGTTTGCCGCGCGCACAATGGAAGCGATGCCGGCCACCAACATGTGCAGCCATCTGATGGGACAATCGCTGGTCACGATCAACGGGGACGAAGCCGGTGCCGAGAGCCATTTCATCGCAACGGTTCGCAGCCCGGCCGAGGACGGCGGCGAAAGGCTCGATCAACTCGGCGGGCGCTATGTCGACACCCTCGTGCGCGAGGATGGCCGATGGAAGATCAAAAAACGTATTTGCGTTCGCGACTGGTCAATCAGTCAGCCGATCGCCAACGACTGGCTCGCGAGCGCGGGCTTCGTGCAGGGCCAAAGATCGAACAACGATCCTTCTTTCGCTGCCCTCGGCATCGTGCATTCCGGCGTGTCGATAGAGTAGAAGCACGCCAGGCCAATCCCGCTCAGGTATCCAACATCGCCCTGCCCGCGGCGTCGGTGCGATCACCTTGCACCGCGGCTATCGGCATCGCGTCTTCGATGGCGGTGAGTTCGTCCGGCGACAGACGGATCGCGGCGGCGGCCAGGTTCTCTTCCAGGCGGTGGATCTTTGTCGTACCGGGGATCGGCACGATGTCCCCGCCCCGATGCAGCAGCCAGGCCAACGTCAACTGGGCCGGCGTGCATCCCTTCGCGCTGGCGAGGTTTGTCAGTGCCTCGGCGAGGCTCAGGTTTTTGGCAAGCGCCTCACCCTGCCAACGCGGCATGAATTTGCGGCGATCGTTTTCCGCAAGAGCTGTCGCAGCTCCGGCCAGGAAGCCGCGCCCCAGGGGGCTGTAGGCCACGAGGCCCACGCCTAACTCGCGGCATGTGGGCAGAACTTTGTGCTCCACGTCGCGGGTCCACAGCGAATACTCGCTTTGCAGGGCGCTGACGGGGTGGACCTTGTGTGCGCGGCGGATGGTTTCGGCGCCGGCCTCGGAGAGACCGAAATAGCGAACCTTACCTTGCCGTACGAGATCACCCACGGCTCCCGCCACGTCCTCGATGGGAACGCTGGGATCGACCCGGTGCTGGTAGAAGAGATCGATGGTCTCCACGCCGAGACGTTTCAACGACGCATCGCAGACCTCGCGGATGTGATCGGGACGGCTGTCGACGCCCAACGGCCGTCCACCGGTCAGCTTGAAGCCGAACTTGGTGGCGATCACAACACGTTCGCGTACCGTGCGCAGCGCCTTGCCCACGAGAAGCTCGTTGTTACCGTACACCTCCGCCGTGTCGAACATGGTCACGCCAAGTTCGACCGCGCGGCCTATGAGCCGCAAGCCCTGTGCTTCGTCCGGCACGTCCGCATAGGCGACACTTAAACCCATGCAGCCCAGCCCAATGGCCGAGACCTTGAGGCCCTCGGTTCCGAGTTTACGTATTTCCATCACCGGGACTCCCTGCTCTGAACGCGCACAAGTAATCTTATGATGAGGGCGGGCGCTTTGCGACCCACTTTTCCAACCATGCACGACAAGCCCGGAATGGCTATCTTTCTTCCCGCCCCGCCAGCACCCGCTCAATACGACGATCCGGAACCAGCCACATGAAAGCGACGAAGGCATACAGGCCGTTCGCGATCCATGGGCTGATGAATGCGAGCGGGATCGCCGCTAGGTAGCACACCGGCGAGAATTTACCTTTCCAGTCCCTGCCGATCGCGACGGCCAATAGCGAGCCCGGTCCCTGCCCGGCAATAATCCTGTTTTGCAAAATGTAATAGGCAAGGGCGGCCATCAGCAGCACCAGGCCGTAGGTCGCACTCGGAATCGGCGCAAAATGGTTTTGACTAACCCAAGCGGTCGTGAAGGGGAACAGGGACAACCAAAACAACAGGTGCAAATTCGCCCACAAAATTCCGCCAGTGACCTTTGTTGTCGCCTGGAACATGTGGTGATGATTGCTCCAATAGATGCCGACATAAACGAAGCTCAAGACATAACTGGAGAAAGCCGGCACCAGCCCTTTCAGATCGGCGAGGCCATCGCCGGCGGCCGGTGCCTTTAGCTCCAGCACCATAAGGGTGATGATGACGGCGATAACGCCGTCGCTGAAGGCTTCAAGCCGATTTTTTTCCATGACGCGGCGCCATTTCTCATTCCATTGATTGTGGGGAGATTACAGCACGAACGGCATTGCGCGAACACCGTGCTTATGGGGCAAGAAGGAGTTCAATCGAAGCCGGTCATTAAACAGTCAAACAGCGAACGACAGCGGCGTCCCGGCTGAGGCGCGATCCGATCACCGCGGTTA
>SCTM01000258.1 GCA_004297485.1 Rhodospirillaceae bacterium | reverse complement strand
CGCCACACCTTTTTCGCCGGTTCATCGACGCCCAGGAATGTCAGCGACTTCGCGATGGTCCGTTTTAGTGGCCCGCCCGCCTTTCGCCGGGCCAACAATGGCGCCGCGACCGGCCGCCATTTCGCAAGCCGTTCTTCCAAAATCGGCAGCCACGGCCCCCACACGCCGTGCGCTTTTGCGTAAGCCAGGAGACTGGCGTGCTCGATCATTTGCGCTTCATGGTCGATTTGGATAGCGCGAATACAATCGAGGTCGAATTCTCGCGGAAAGCATGGCGGTACTTTAGCGGCGCCGGCGGCAAGAAAATTCAACTGAGAGCGCACGCATTTCTCGCAACGTCCACAGTTTTCGGACTGGTCAACTCCGGCGTAGCATACTTTGACGGTTCGACAGGCAACCGGGTTACGCAAAATCTCCGCGGCTTTATCCGTGCGGGAGAAACCGGCGCCGTCATGCACTACGGCCAAGCGGTCCCCCGACATCAGATGATCGGTCACGGGGTTAGACCCCCAGGGCAGCACGAGCGCATCGTACGATTTGGTGCTGCCGAGAAGTCCATACTGAAACTCGCCTGCATGCATGTGCAGACAACCGGCCAGCTCCAAAGCGGATGAATCGTCCCAGTCCTGAAGCCGCAGATCCCGGCTATTCGTCCTGACAATGCGAAGATCGAGCTTGAGCGCCTCGAACAGCGGCCGGGTGCGTTCCACGAGTCGTTCAAAATCGCGTGCATTGTAGACATCGACATCGAAGCCGTGAACCATCAGCCCCGATCGCAATCCGTATCGCGTGACTTCCGAAACCGATCCGCAGGAGGCCGCATGGCGTAACGCGGTAAAGGTCGCATCCATGCCACCGGAGAAGGCGGCAATGGCGACTCCCACGCCCGCGCTTCCACGAACGTCCAAGACGCGATCCGGCACGATATCGATCCTTCGATAACGCATCGGCTTCCAGCGGCTCCACGCCAGGAGAAGCTCTTCCATATTGCGCAAGGCGGAGCGGGAAATGGGGCCATGCACCTGCAGCGGCTTGCCGATCGACGCCGCGAACAAAAGGATGACCAACACGTACCCATCAAGAGGCACGTCATCGGACCACGGCATGACACGATCGAACTCGTGAAAAATTTCTATCGCGTTGCCACCGCCATCATGCGTCAGCCGGGTGACATGCCGAGTCTTTCCATCTTTGACGGCATCGAGAACTTCAAGATGTAGCCGATCCATGTACTTAAAACTCCGGTTAGCATCGAATCGAAACCACCGTAAATATCAACCCCGACGCGCGCGCCGATCCTATTTGCTGCTATTTTCTTCGGCTGTGATTTTGGTGAGACCGGACTGCGTAACTTCGGCCTGATGCAGACCGGCAACAGCGACTGTCGTCGTCGCTTATGTGATCGTCGAATGCTTGTCGTTGGCTGGGCGATAAGAAGCGTACTGCTTGGAAAACCACGATGATGACAATTTCTGTTACGCGTCTACGGCTGCGGTCATCCCGCTATCTCCTTCCCTTCCTTTGGTACGCCTTCACGAGCAGCCGTCAGGCGCGCCGTTCCGACGGCAATCGCGGTGTGCTTCTGCGCCGGTTCCGGGGTGCCTATTGGACCATGACCTTGTGGCGCGATCGCGCGGCGGCGCGCGCGTTCATGACAAGCGGCCCCCATCGCGCGGCCATGCCCCATCTGCCCTTGTGGTGCGACGAGGCATCCCTGGTGCATTGGGAGGAAAGCGTTGACGCATTGCCCACGTGGGAGATGGCCGCGCAGCGGCTCGCCGCCGAAGGCCGCGTCAGTGCCGTGACATTCCCCTCACTCGCTCAGGCAGCCGGCATCACCCTTGGGAGTTGATCAACGCACCGACCCATAAAAAAAGCCCGCGCGATGGCGGGCTTCTTTATCGTCGGCGCGTGAAGATGTTTAGGCGGCTTTCGCCTGTGCCTTCTTCAGGCGGCGCTTGAGCTTGAGCGCCGTCGGTTCGAGCTGCGCGTTGGGCGTCGACAGCAGAAAGCCGTCAAGACCGCCGCGCTTCTCAACCGTGCGCAAGCCGTTGCTGGTCAGGCGCAGGCGCACCCGCACGCGCAAGGCGTCGCTCAGCAGCGTCACCTGATGCAGGTTCGGCAGGAACCGGCGCCGGGTCTTGTTATTGGCGTGGCTGACGTTATTGCCACTTTGAGGGCCACGGCCGGTGGCATCACAACGGCGCGCCATGGGAAACTCCTTGAGGAAAGACGCAAATACAGTCCTGGGCGGACGGCGATGGGGCCATCACCCGGAAGCCGCGTGTTTTACGGGCCGCGCCCCGGTCCGTCAAGCGCTATCGGCGGGGGTACTGCCTCAGTTTGAAATCAAATTAATGTTTTAAAACAGAGGCTAACCCAGTCGTGGCACCGATAAGTCCGATAAGAAGTATGATCCATCTAGTGCGATGTTCCCATATTCTCGTTTCTTCGACATGAATTCGATTTCGCAAAGTCGCCCTCGCCTCAAGACTAAGTTGCCAGCCGCTCCGCGTCCTTGCTTCAATCCAATTAGGACCTTTTGGGTCAAAATCTAGCTCTGGAATTAGGAGTTCATCTGCTCGTTGTCTTAGGTAGGTCGTTTGCAGAGTAGCAATTTCATCGTCAACAAAATCAAGTTCCGATATTTCTTCGTGAGCTAATTCGTCCATCTCGTCTGGAGACTTACCGTCCTTTTTTGGGCGTTATTATACTTCGCAAACCCATTAGGCTGCTGGCGGACCCGGTTCAGGTTTCTTCGCCTTCGGAAGCATAAAATGGATGATGAGGAACGGGATGAGAAGCACGACACCGCGCCCTAACAGACGCACGGGGTCGTCGAATGGACCAAACTCGACAAACTGCTTCAGCTTTTCAGTTCCAAAGTTGCTTCCATCGGGCACAATTCCTACAGGCGTGCACGCCCGACATAGCCAGAGATAGAGCCAGATGACCGCATTAACTCGTCGCGGGGTCATTTGGGCTTACTCGGGCTTTTCGCCTTCTTCGTCCTTGGCAGCGCGAAGGCGATCTTTGTCAATTGGCGTTCAAACCGCTCCTTGTCCTCATCACACTCAAGGCGACGGGCGACAGTTTTGAAGTCGTCTACCCCTGCGGTTTGCGCAGGTCTAACTGAGGGTTTTTTGCGGTTGGTTTGCATATTTTCAATCCATGACCAGCGACATCGCCGGAAAGAGGAATTAAACCAAGTATCTTTGCACGTCCTACTTCATCAAAGCATGAAACTCATCGACACGATAGATAATCGCCGTGGCTAGATGAATGGCGTCGGGAACAGAAAGAATCTTGCCGCTGTTTTCCGACGCACGCTGTGCGTAATGATCTCTGATATCATGGACCATCACGAAGACGGTGAGAGGCAAACCAGGCGCTCTTGACCGTACAGAAGCCTAATCGCGGCAAATTTAGTCAACCCCGCTTATTTTCAAACTGAGGCAGTACCCGGCGGGAGGCATTTCTCTGATTTTCAATGAATTCAGGGAGTTGCCGGCCGGTTCGGCGGGATACATTTATCCGGTCGCGACCTTGGGGCCTAGGAACCGCCCAAGTGGACGTGATCAACCTGCGAACCGTTGGCGTCGACGATGACATAGCGGTCGGGGGGCGCCTCGGGATGACGCGCCACAACGTCGGCCGCCATGGCATCGGCGGACTCGATCACCGTTCTGATGGTCTTCATGGGACTCTCGATGGTCTCAATCGGGGTCTTTGACTGTCCCCGCATCCATAAGATCGTAAACATCAGACCCTCCACGCCAATGGCTGCCGCCGAACATAGGTTGGGTGTGCGCCAGCCTCAAATTCCCGTCACCGCCGCGTGACGGTCTGCCGCGGCCGTAGTTCGTCTTTGTCCAGGGGTACGGGTTCCTTTCCGGTCCACTGGCGCAAGCCCGCCAGAACCAGATAGCGCCGGAGATCGCCGGCAAAAAGTCGCTGCATGGCCCGTTGCGCTTGGGCCAGCGCCAGCAGGCGCGCGAGCGCCTCCGGGTCGCGCAGCGTGCGCCGGTCCTCCAGCCCCTTCACCGCTTTGTTCAAGGCCGCGCGCAACGGTGCGCCATGATCGCGGTGAAGGGCGAGCGCGTCATGGATGAGTTGGGCGCGCGGATCTTGTCCGCCTTTGGACTTCGCGGGCAGCGCCTTGCGCGCTTTGACGGGCGCCGGTTTTTTTCCGCGCCACAGCGCCGTGAGCCGCGTGCCCCAACCTGCCATTGCTCAGAGCTTCGGTGCGCTCGCGTCGAGACGCGATGACAAATCGGCAAGGCGGGCCTGCAGAAGGTCGTCGGGCTCGACAGGCGAAGGCGTCGCGCCATTGCCTTTGGGCGACGATGCACCGCCACCGTCTGCGGCGGCCTTGAACAGGCGAAAGGCACGGCCCAGGGCGCCTTCGTCGACAATTTCCTGGATCAGGCGGTCGTCGGCGGATTCCGCCGCCAGCCGTTCGTAACGGCGGACAAAACCGTGGAGCGCCGTCGCCGCGACCGCGTCCCGCGCCACCGCTTCGGCAAGGCGCTCGCTGATCTCGGGATGGGACACGGCGAAATTCAAGAACGGCTGCACGAACGCCGTCATGTCGCCGGACCCGAACCGGGCCCAGGTCACATCCACGTCCTCGCGCCGGATCACGCCCAGCCGCTCGGCAAGCACGGCAACATGGGCGGCCAGATCCTGAAGTGCGAGGCGGCGCGTTTCCGCCGCCTGAACGCGCTTGGCCTGGGCCTGGAACTCCATGAGCGTGCGCGTCTGCGTTTCCGCGATCTGCAACGTGTGGCGATGCTGGCGCAGCATTTCACCGAGCGCATGAGTCATGAGCGCAAGACGGCGGCGTTGTTCCACCACCGCCATGAACAGCCAGAACGCCGCCAGAGGACCACCGGCGCCGGCCAACAGACCGGCGGCTTCCGCCGGGCTCAGACCGCGCAAGCCGCCCGGCAGGTCGTGCAGATAATGCACCACCAGCGCGATCCACAAGGTCGACAGGACCACCGCCGCTAGCAGCGGCAGGCGATCACGAAAGGATGATGCGGTTTTGTCGCCGTTCACCAGAGCGGTCTCCCCTGATCTGCTCACGACGCACTTGTTCTTGCCCAAAACGTCATCGGACAATACGAGGGTGGCGCGACTATAAAGCATTTTCCGGCAAAATGGATTCCGGTTCGCTAGCGTTAGTAAGGATTAAGACACCATGAGCTATTTCGACCGGGTCGAGGCCTGCAACCGCCTGGACCTTACAGGCATGAAGCCTTTCCGGGTCGATGGCCAGGACCTGGGCTGGATAGGTCCCCAACATGCCGCGATACTGGCGCGCCATGAAAACGTGTTCGTGCTGACGGATCACGAGGTCACATTCGCACCACACCTTCGCACACCCGAGGAACGTTCCGCCGCCGTTGCGGCCATCAGCCCCGCCCTGGCGGCGAGCGGCCATTATCGGCGGCTGTGCGGCGAAATCTATGCGGTCAAGCCGACCTGGGGGGCACCAACGGCGTTCACCCTCGACCGGGCACTGGTGCCTGGCTTCGGCGTGCGCGCCTATGGCATTCACGTCAACGGCTTCGTGCGGCGGAACAATGAAACGTTTCTCTGGATCGGCACCCGAAGCGATGATCGTGAAGTCGAGCCGGGCAAGCTCGACAACATCGTCGCCGGTGGCCAGCCCGCGCACCTGTCGCTCACGGCCAACCTGATCAAGGAATGTGCCGAGGAAGCCGACCTCGCACCCGACCTGGCGCGAACCGCGCGGCCAGTGGGCACGATCTCATACGCCTTCACCAGCGCCGGGGGCGTCAAGGCCGATACCCTGTTCTGCTACGACCTTCCGCTGGCGCCCGACGTGATCCCGCGCAATACCGACGGGGAAATCGCCCGGTTCGACCTGATGCCCCTGGGCGACGTGCTCGCCCTGGTGCGAGAGACCACCCGTTTCAAGTTCAACGTGGGCCTGGTGATCCTGGATTTCGCCATCCGCCACGGCCATCTCGACCCCGACCGGGAGCCGGATTTCGAGCGGATCGTGGCCGGCCTGCACGCCCGACCGGTCGTGAATCTGAATGCTTTTATCTCATAATAACAATGTGTTAATTGCGGGGATGCAGCCTCGGAGTTGACTTCCCGTCATCCCTCCGTCATGTATCCCTTAAGGGTAGTCGGGACGTGGACGCACGTCTCATGGCGCCGGCACGCATCGATTGTCGGTACCTTTGGGCGCAAGAACGGCATGCATTTTCTCGACTTCGAAAAGCCCATCGCTGAGCTTGAGGGCAAGATCGCCGAACTCAAGCATCTGTCCGATGGCGATGGCATCAATATCGCCGAGGAAGTCGGCCGTCTGCAGAACCGGGTCGATAAAGACCTGCGCTCGGCCTATGCCAAACTTTCCGCATGGCAGAAGACCCAGGTCGCACGCCATCCGGATCGCCCCCACGCCGTCGATTACATCAATGCCCTGATCGAGGACTTCGTGCCCCTGGCGGGAGACCGCCTCTATGGCGAGGATGAAGCCGTGGTCGGCGGGCTTGGCCGGTTCAAGGGCCGTGAGGTCATGGTCATCGGCACCGAAAAGGGCCGCGACACGGAGACTCGGGTCAAACACAACTTCGGCATGGCGCGTCCGGAAGGCTACCGCAAGGCACGCCGCCTGATGCTGCTGGCCGATCGCTTTGCGCTGCCCATCATCACCCTGGTGGATACGGCCGGCGCTTATCCCGGTGTCGGCGCGGAAGAACGCGGTCAGGCGGAAGCCATCGCCCGGTGCATTCAGACCAGCCTCGATTTGCGCGTGCCCGTGATCGTCGTCGTTATCGGCGAAGGCGGCTCGGGCGGCGCCATGGCCTTGGCGGTCGGCAACGTCATCCTGATGCTGGAACACGCCGTCTATTCGGTGATCTCGCCGGAAGGGTGCGCTTCGATCCTGTGGCGCGATGGCGAGCAGGCCAAAACCGCCGCGGAAGCCATGAAGATCACCGCCCAAGACATGGAACGGCTCAGCGTCATCGACGGCATCGTACCGGAGCCCCTTGGTGGCGCCCACCGCTCGCCGGAAGCCGTGTTCACCGCCCTGCGCGACGCCATCGATACGCATTTGAACCAACTCGTGCGCATCGATGGCGGTCAGCTTCGCGCCCGCCGCCGCGACAAGTTCCTGCAGATGGGACGCTTCGGGTCCGAGTAATCACGCTTCATGGCGTCCAACCCCCTCACCACGGCCGCCAGCGACAAGACCCACGGCTACGTGACGGAAATCACCTATCCGTTCAATTACTACCGCGAGCTCAACCCGAACACGCATGCTCTAGCCCTGACCGCGAGCGGGATTGCCGGGCGCGCCCTCGGCGCGCCGATGGTTTACATCGAGCTTGGCTGTGGTCTCGGCCTGTCCACGCTGGTCCATGCCGCCGCCAATCCCCAGGCGCAGTTTTTCGGCCTCGATCTCAATCCCGACCACATCAACGTCGCGCGCGACATCGCCGCGACGGCAGGTTTGGCAAATGTCACGTTCCTCGAACTTGCGTTCGAGGATATGGAAGCGGCGGGTCTGCCCCAATTCGATACGATTGCCATGCACGGTGTGTGGTCGTGGATCAACCAGTTCAATCGCGATGTCATCCTGCGCTTCATCGACCGTCATCTGACGACTGGCGGCGTGGTCTATTCCAGCTACAACGCCCAGCCCGGCTATAGCGCGATCATGCCGCTCCGCGAGCTGATGATGATCGGCTATCGCCAGGCGGATGGATCAATTGCCGACAAGGTCAGCGCCGGCCTCGCCTTCGGCCAGCGGATCAAAAGCCTCAATGCCACATACTTTCGTGCCAACCCGCTGCTGGGCCAATACCTGGACGACATCATGCCGTTGTCGCCCAACTATCTGGCTCACGAGTATTTCAACGCCGACTGGTGGTCGTTTCATTTCTCCCAGATCGTCGCACAACATGAGCCGCTGGGACTGACCTTCGGCGGATCGGCGCGGCTGCTCGATCATATCGACGCGCTCAATTTCACGCCGGGCATGCGGGAGGCGCTGGGCGAGATCACCGATTCCACAGCGCGCGAAACGTTGAAGGATTTCTTCCTCAACTGCCAATTCCGGCGCGATTTGTTTGTGCGCGACGCGACCCGGCTGTCAAATCCGAAAGCGATGTTGATGGATGTGGCCATGGCCGCCGCGGTGCTTCCGGCCAACGTCCATCGTGTCGCCGGCACCACCATGCTCGGCGAAATTCGTCCCCAGGCCGACGCGGCACTCGCGGTCGCCACCGCCCTGGCCGAGGGACCCGCGTCAACGAATGCGCTCATGAAACATCCCGCCGCGGCGGGAATGGAACCCGATGCCGTGCTCGAAGCGGTGTTGACCATGGCGGCCCTCGGCGCCGCCGAACCAGCCATGCCCGCCAGCGGTCTGCCGGCACGGAAAGTTCGGACCGATCGCCTCAATACCGTCTTGTGGGAACGCAGCCTGACTCGCGACGAGGTTCATGCCACCGCGTCACCGGTGACCGGCGGCGCCGTGGGCTTGCCGCGCATGGAGCAGTTGTTCCTGCTGGCCCGCCATCGCGGCGTGGACGCCACCGATCTCGTGGTCAGTGCCATGCCCGGCGAGAACCGCACCGAGGTTAACGCGGCCTACGAAGCCTTCGTAGCCGCGCGAATTCCGCTGTTGCGGAATCTGGGTATTGGAAATTGAAAACGAATCCGACGGGCGGCCGTACGAGCCATCATTCGCGCATCAACGCGGCCACGCCGGGAAGTGTTTTTCCCTCCAGCCATTCCAGGAATGCGCCGCCGGCGGTGGAAACGTAAGTAAACTTATCCGTCACGCCGGCCGTGTTCAGCGCCGCCACCGTATCGCCGCCACCGGCGACCGAGATAAGCTGATCAGATTGCGTCAGACGGGCAGCCGTCTGCGCGACTTGAACGGTCCCGACATCAAAGGGCTTGATCTCAAAGG
>SCTM01000257.1 GCA_004297485.1 Rhodospirillaceae bacterium | reverse complement strand
GCCCGACGTTCGGTTTTGCACACACGCCGCAAAACACCGCAAGCGTGTCCGTCGATTATGATGCGCTTGAGCCGCTTGATCTGAACGACGCGCCGCTGGTGATTCCATCGCCGGGCGGCAAGCCGGTTGTTCTGCGACCACCGCATGGCGTTCCCCGCTATACGCCACCAAAAATCAAGCAGGCCAGTCTCACCCCATACGTCTGCCCATGCGCGCGACATCTCGTGTTGAAACCCACGCATGTGAAGCGCAAGCGCATGCACCCGGCCAGATCTGCTGCAGTCAAACCGGCGACGGCGATTGCGTCGTCGGCACCTGTTCATACGATCCCGCGCGTGGCGAGCGCCGACGTGCCGGCACGTGCGCCGACCCCGAGTCCGCCGCCGGCACAGCCTAAGCCAGCACCGGCTGTGACTCCGGTTACGAAGCCGGTTGCCGCTGCACCACCAGCTGCACCACCAGCTCCGCCACCGGCACCGCCCGCGAAAGTCGCGACCGCCGCGCCCGCTCCGGCGCCCGCAGCTCCGGCCACGGCGCAATGGCCGAATGACTCCATCGGCCAGGTAAAACCGATAACACCGCCGGCCGCGCCATCGGCTGCCTCAAACCCCCAAGTGCTGACTCCGCCGCCACTGGCGAAGCCTGTCGAAAAGCCGGAGGTCAAAACCGCCGCTGCTCCGCCGCCAACAGTGCAGCCGGCAGAGACCATTACTGCGCCCGCAAAGCCCGTCGAAATCACGAAGCCGTCGGCCGAAGTTGCAGCGGTCATCCCGCCGGCCGTGAAGCCGATGGATGCCAAAATCGCCGTTGGAGAACCAACGGTCGTGTCATATGCCGGCGGCGGCACGGCCGTTCCGACTGAGTCCCTGCCAACCGTGAAGGATGTCTCCGACCGCCTCGCGGCCGATCCGAATCTTCGCGTGCAGTTATTCTCTTACGCGTCGGACCCGGAAAAGAATGTCAGCCGGTCCCGACGTCTTTCTCTTGAACGCGCCGTCGCGGTGCGGAAGCTTTTGATCGACAACGGGCTTGATTCAACCCGGATCGAAGTACGCGCCCTCGGCGATCAAAACAACGGCGGCGAAGCGGACCGTGTTGATATCGTACTCAGCGCGCGGCGATAGTGGCGCGGATTTGAGATTCGCAAGTCACCCCGCTGAGCCCTGATGCGAATGCTAAAATCGGACCACTAGCCCCGCCGCCGATCCGGCCGCAACGCCGCGTCACCCCATGCCCGGAATGTCATGACCGACACATCGAAGTATCTCTCGCGGATGGTGATCTTCCTGGTGATCCTCGGCGTCGGTGTCGCGACGATCGCCAAAATCCTGATCCCCATTTTCCAAGTGAATCCCCTCCTCAATGGACTGATCTTCGCCGTCATTCTCATCGGTACGATACTGAACTTCCGGCAGGTCGTGCTCCTCGGTCCCGAAGCGCGATGGATGGAGCAGTTCGGCGACGAGCCCGCGACCGGTACCGATAACAACGACGACCAATTGCGCGCCGATCCCGAGCCGCCGAAACTTCGGCTGCTGTCGCCCATGGCGCGCATGCTGAGCGAAAAGCGCTCGCGCGGGCGCCTGATGCTGAGCGCACCCGCCATGCGCACGCTTCTGGACGGCATTGCGTCGCGGCTGGAAGAGAGCCGCGATCTCGCCCGCTATCTCACCGGACTATGCATCTTTCTCGGCCTGCTCGGCACGTTCTGGGGACTCCTGGCCACCGTTAAATCGATCGCCGACGTCATCCGCAATCTGTCCGTGACCGGCGACGACCTGGCCGTCGTCTTCAGTTCGCTGAAGAAGGGCCTTGAAGCGCCGCTCACTGGAATGGGGACCGCATTCTCGTCATCCCTGTTCGGTCTCGCGGGCTCCCTCGTTCTTGGTTTCCTCGACCTGCAAGCCGGTCAAGCGCAGAACGCATTCTTCAACGAACTTGAGGAGTGGCTCTCCGGTGTGACGCGCCTCTCGTCGGGCACCGGTGACAGCGAACAAGGTGTGTCGGTCTATACCGAAGCCCTGCTGGAACAAACCGCCGAACGGTTGCAGGATCTCGTGACGCTGATCAGCCGCAGCGAGCAGGCGCGCATGAACGCAAACCAACAGTTCAGCGAGTTGAACGCCAATCTGGGAATCCTCGCCGACCAGATGCGCGCGGAGCAACAGCTCCTGCTCAGGATGGCGGAAAACCAGCGCGAGTTGACTCCGGCGATTCGCGGCCTCGCGGAATCTCTCGGTCACGTCGGCACGATTGAGGGACGGCAGATGCCGCTTCTTGATGATGCCACCCGCGCCCACATCCGCAGTATCGACAGCGCGCTTGGACGCCTGACGGCATCGCTCGATGCCAGTCGCGAGGAAACCGTGCGTGATATCAGGACAGAGATCAAACTGCTGGCACGTACCGTGGCGGGCCTCGGCGGCCATCCCGTGTCCCCTCGCGACAGCGACGGCATGGCGTAGGCGCTGCCCATGCCGGCCTTTGCCCGACGCGCCCGCCGCACCGTCGATATCTGGCCGGGCTGGGTCGATGCTCTCTCGACCCTATTGATCATCATCATTTTCGTTCTGCTGGTTTTCGTGCTCGGGCAATTCTTTCTCGCCCAGGCCCTGTCCGGCCGCGACAAGGAGCTTGGGCAGCTGAGCGGCCAGATCGCCGATCTGGGTCGCATGCTCTCCCTGGAAAAACAGGCCCATGCCGAGTTGGAGCAGAACATCGGGCGGCTCACCGACCAGTTGACCGACGCCAAATCGCAGATCGATGCGCTGTCGCAGCTCAAACTCGATCTTAGCAGCCAACTTGCGGGCAAGACCGCCGAAGCGGATTCCCGCGCCAAGGAGAATTCCAGACTCAAACAATCCCTGACCCAAGCCACCGAACTCAACAACGAGAATCAGGCGACCATCGCGAGCCAGGTTCAGGAACTCGCGCTTCTACACCAGAGCGTCAAAGCCATGGAGGCGTATAAGGCGCAGCTTGAAAAAGACGTGGCGGCCCGCACGGCCGATGTCGGAAAGGAAAAGCAGGTTTCGGTCGCCGCCCAAGCTGAAGCGGCTTTGATGAGCCAACAGCTTCAGGACATGCAGAACGAACTGGCGCGATTGACGCAAGCCTTGGATGCCTCCGACAAGCTGACCGCCGAGCAGAAAGCACAAGTCTCCGACCTCGGCCGCCGTATGAACCGCGCCCTTGCCGGCAAAGTGCAGGAGCTGCAACGTTATCGTTCGGAATTCTTCGGGCGCTTGCGTGATATTCTCGGCGAGCAACCCGGCATCACCATCGTCGGCGATCGGTTCGTGTTCCAATCGGAAGTACTGTTTTCATCCGCCTCGGCGGAAATCGGCCCCGACGGACAGCGACAGCTGACCAACCTCGCCCATACCCTGCTCGATCTCGCCAAGCAGATTCCACCGGAAGTGAACTGGATTCTCCGCGTCGATGGGCATACGGATACCGTGCCGATCAAATCCGCCGTCTTTACGTCGAACTGGGAATTGTCCACGGCGCGGGCACTGGCCGTGGTCAAATTCCTCATCTCACAGGGCGTCCCGCCTGAGCGCCTCGCCGCCGCCGGGTTTGGCGAATTTCAACCCATCGACCCGGCCAGCACACCAGCCGCACGGGCCCATAACCGCCGAATCGAGCTCAAACTCGACCAACGGTAGAGCGGTATCCGAAGGCTTCCGCACCGTTAGCGGCTGAAATGCCCTTGTCTCGAGAAACCCCAGCCGTTATAAGGCGCCCCTTATTCGCCTCCCGACGCCGCAAAACCCGGCGTTTTCACGACAGGCCAAGGTGCGCCATGAAAAAGGACATCCACCCCGATTACCACGAGATCAGCGTGGTGATGACGGACGGAACCGAATACAAAACCCGCAGTACCTATGGGAAAGCGGGCGATGTCCTGCGCTTGGAAATCGACCCCAAGACCCATCCGGCTTGGACCGGCGTCCATCGTCTAACGGATAGTGGCGGCCAGCTGGCGAAGTTCAATAAGCGGTTCAAGTCGTTCGGCACGAGCAAATAACGCTCATCCGCCTCACCCGCCGATAATATTTCCGTAACCTGAAACCTCGCGCCGGCCCGGCGCGTTCATCCTGTGGTATGGTATTACCCAGGACATCGGCACAAATAGTATGTGTGTGCGGTGCGAACGCTACCGGGAGTTGAGGCACGCGCCATGCGCGGCATTGTCCAGTATGAGGTCTTCGTGCTCGATGAGGGACGCTGGACCTTGTGCGCCCGCTTTCCGGGTGCCCAGCGCGAAGACGCCGTCAAGGAAGCCAGTTCGACGGAAAGCACGACCGGACGGCCGACCAAAGTCGTGCGCGACACCTATTTTCCCGATACCAACCGCAATGAAGAAATCACCACCTACATCAGTCCCAAGGGTCGCGCGCTTCAAGCGATGGTTTCCCGCCGCAAGGCGCTCACCACGGTTACCCGGCGCGATAAGGAACCGTATAGCCAGAGCGCCAAACGGGGCACTGCGCCACAACGACCTGCGAGATCGCATCGGGCATCGCGCGCCGAAACCACTATTCGCATCGTTGTCGCCATCGGCGCCAGCGTGCTGTTCGCGACAGTCGTCACAGCGCTTGTGTCGTCCATCTTCTCGCAGCTGACGACACTTATGTCGGCAATGCCGGCCGGTGCCGCGACGACCGTGATGGCGGTGACTTATCTGGTCGTATTTCTATTTACGTTTCCGCGGGCATTTCGCTCACGCTCACGGGTGCACCAACTTCTTCTTGAGATGTGGGAGAGTTCAGGCAAACCCGTAGCGCCGCAGCGGCCGAAGGAAAAAGCGCAACGGCGCAGAACTGCGGATGGGTTTCGCCCTTGGGACGTGATCCGATCCGAAGTTAACCCGCCGATCCCTCCCGTCCTCGAGCCGCCCACACCACCCACGCCCCAGCCGATTCCGACGCCCCCTGCGAGCGTTCCAGTTCCTGTTCAGGAAGCTTTACCGCCGGCCAAACCGCCCGAACCCGTCCCCGCCGCCAAGACGCAACCACCGGAAGCGGAAAAGCCCAAAACAGCGGAGAGCGCGCCGGTATCGGCGACGGCGACCAGGGATTGGACGCTTGAACGAATCATTTTGCGCCGGTTTACCCTCGACGTTGTGATGCCCGCGATGACGCGATCCCATCGTGATGATCCGGTCACGCGTCGCGGCGTTGCCATTATTTTGTCCGGCGCGGTGCAAGGGCTTGGGGACACCGCCGCAGTGGACGCTGCAGCGACAACCACATTGCTGACGGAAGCCTTGACCCAAATGGGCAACAAGCCTGCGACCATCGACCTCTTTCTTGCAAGCTATGCGACGCATATCGCAGCACCTAATGCACAACCGTTGCTCGCCGCCGGAAAAGTCGCGATCAAGCGGTATGCGGAAGGCAAATCCGATCTCGAGCAAATTCTTGTGGACGCCTTGGCCGTGTGGCGGTTTCCGAACATGGCGCGTACGCTTCAGCCCCAGGTGTCTGTGTATCTCCTCACCGAGGGCCGTGTGCCTGCGGACAAGGGGGTGGATGAAGACGAGGAGGCTCCAGCCGTCGATGTCGCTCTTCACGATGCGACGGCACGGATGGCTATCCTGGAACGCGGCGGCGAAATCATTCCGCATCATGGCGGTCCGGGAATCTTTGCCCGCTTTACCGACGAACCCACCGCCGTGGCCGCTGCCGACGCGATCCGTGTTGGCGTTGCCACGATTGGCGGACCGCCGGTCGCGGCGGTCGTGATCAAGCGCACGCATCCGCTCTACGAGGATGACAACACCCTGCGAGCTCATGAGCAGGCCCGCGCCCGCCTTGACCTGGCGACGACAGACGAGACACTGCGCGACGACCCACCGTTTGAATCTTCGAATCCGGCTCCGACTGCCGCTGCGCCTGCCCCCGGCGCAACGGCCCCCGCGGCATCGCCGCCGCCGCGAAGCCCCTGAAAGCCGCCGTCCCCCGGTGAGTCGGAATGCTCGAGTTCCCGTGAAACGGGAGCCTATCGCCCAAGTTCGCCACTTATGATTGCACACTTAAGGCATATTTAGCGAATATTGCCGATGGTGATATTGGCCCTGACTGTCATTGCTCGGACAGTCAGGACAACGGGCATGCCGAAAATGCTGCATAGCATTTCCAAGTCCGCGAGACCCGTTCGGGGCATGTGATCGGTCTGAAGCGATCGCATTTTCCGAGGCGGGCGTCGTGAACGATGCCCGAAGAACGCACAAGGGGGAACTTGCTCGCGATCCGCTGAACAGCGGGCGGGGCGACCGGACGCATGGCGAAAGATAGCTTCGAAATCTACTACTATCAGGATGGCCGCTGGTCCGTGCATGCCAGCTTCGAAGCCAGCCAGCGCGAGCTTGCCCTGGGCGAAGCGCAGGAACTGGAAAAGACGCTCCGCGCGCCGGTGAGACTTGTCCGCGAGACCTACTATCCGGAAACCAACACGACCGAAGAAGCGGTGTCGTGGCAAAGTGCGTTGGCAAAGCAGATGCCCGATGCCGACCGCATGTTCGGCGACAAGGCACCCGCTCCGAAAAAGCCCCCCCGGCCCAAACCGCCACCGCCTGAACCCCGCCGCAAGGAACCTGACGAACCCGCGGCCACGCCTGCAAAAAAAGCACCACCGAAGAAGCGCAAGAAAAAGAAGCGCGGCCGCGGTTTTGCAGCCAAGCTCGCCATTGTCGTGGCGATGACCCTGGCGATGTCTGCCGTCGCGGTCGGATTGACCGCCGCCGGCATCTACGTTCTCGAGTATTTCAAAAGAATTCCGAACGACGTGGATCGGTCCGGACTGATCGCCATCGTCTATCTGACGGCCTCCATTCTGAGTTTCCTGTACCAGCTTATTCGTCAGTTCGACCTGTCGAGTTTGTGGAAATTCCGCCGCCGCCCGGCCGCACCTCCCCCATCGGCGACCGACATGATCCGGAAGATGCAGGAGGCCAACCGCGCGCCCGCCGAGGGCCAGGCGGCCTCGTCGGAATCCACCGCTGCCGATATCCCGATCGAAGAGTTACGCGAACAGATCGAGCAAGCGGACACGGAGGACCAGGTCGATCGCCTCCAGGAGGACGATTTCACGACGGAGGTGCAAGTTGCGGAAGACTCACCGCGACAGCAGGACGCCCCACTCGAGCCGCCGGTTGTGGAAACTGCGCCTCCGCCGCCGGAACCTCCCAAGCCGAAACCGGAAGCGCCTAAGGTTGAAAAACCGCCTGAGAAGCCGGTCGAGAAGCCGCCCGAGAAATCTCCGGCCGAGGCCGAAGCGCAGAAGAATTTCCTGGCGTTCACGAGCGCCGCAGTCAATGTCGCGAACCGACCTCAATCGCCCCTGAATGCGTTTTCCCGTTTTGGCCTCAATTTATACTTGGCCGGCGCCTGCTCGACTCTCGGCCAGGCAAAAAAACTAGGACGCATGCCACAGTTGACGATCCTACGTGACGGATTGCAGGCGGCCGGCAGCAGCCGCGAGCGCGCGGAAACATTCTGCGCCGAGTTGCCGAGTTACGGCAAAAACCCACGCTACGCGAGTATGGTCCAGGCCGGCGGGCAAGCCATGACCCGGCAACTGTCCGGGC
>SCTM01000256.1 GCA_004297485.1 Rhodospirillaceae bacterium | reverse complement strand
GCGATGGTATCGCACCGACCCTATCGGCCGGGCTATGGCCTGGACGCGGCCCTCGAGGAACTTGAGCGGGGCAAAGGTCAAGCCTTCGATGCGACGGCTGTTGAAGCATGCGTAAAAGTTTTCCGAGAGGATCATTTTCAGTTCGAGTAACTGATATCGCTAACGAAACCATATCCGCTATAGTGCCGGCACGGCAGCCCCCAGAACTCCCGGCCTTTCGCTTCTCAAATGTCAGCGCAACGCGTTCCCGTGAAACCGCCCAGGCAGGTGAAATACAGTTCCGACGTCGGCACCATAAAGCTGATGTATGCGGAAAAAACCGGCGCTCTGACCTATGTGCAGAATGGTGGAAATCAGACGGCCATGGACGGTGGGGGCGTAAGCCTGGATACCTACGTCCACGCCATTTACAGTCTCGCAAGGCAGACAACGGCAAAAGACGTTCTGATGATCGGCTGCGGCGGCGGGGTCCTCGGGACGATGCTGGTTCGCGTCGGAATGAAGGTAACGATTGTCGATATCGATAAGACGTCCTTCACGTTGGCAAGGCGTCATTTCCACATGCCCCGAGACATCACATGTCACGTGGGCGACGGATTGGCGCATATGCAGAGGACGCGAAAACGTTACGACGTGCTCGTGATCGATGCCTTCATCGGCGAGAAAATCCCAAAGCACCTGACGGGGGACGCCTTTTGTCAAGCGGCGCGGCGATGCGTTCGCCCAGGCGGGGCGATGTTCGTAAATGTCTGTCTCGATGACAGGGCCGATATGACGGCGCTCAAGCTGGCGGGTCGCTTGAAAGATAACCGCTGGACCGTGAGACTATTGGACCGGCCACGCTTGCCTGCTCGTAATGCGATCATCATGGCTGGCGATGTTGGGCATCTGATCGAACCGCGTATGACCGAGATTCCGGAAACGGAAGCCCGGCGAATCAGAAGCGAGTTGGGCGCCCTGCGCTTTCGGCCTGTTGATGGGCCGGAAGGATAGGAATATGGCCGGTCGATTTATCGCCGGTCAGGACACGACGGCGGCGGCATCCTGGAATGCGCTTTTAACGGCCGCCGCGTTAGGCAACTGGGTCACGGCGGAGACCAGGATCTGGAGCGGCGTTGCGCGCGAGTATCCTTGGTCGTCGAATAATCCGGCGCATATTTTTACGACCGTGTCCGGTGATGCACTGAAAAGCACGCGTTCGGCAAATCCAGGTCGTGCGAGGGATTTGATCGTGAGGCCGTGGCGATCAAGGGATATGAAGACACGCTCGCCATTGGCCAACGCGACTTCGCTGTAGGGAGAGCCAAACTTGTCGTCGAAGGCAAGAACGAGACCCACGGCCGCTACACCACGATATTCACGACATGGCCGCGATGGGGCTGGCGTCCGGTATTGATGGCATCGGCCTGCTTCTGCGCCGTGGGCGAGAAGGGGGCCGCCGTAACGACTGGGCGAGGCCCGTGAATACCATTCGCGCGCGATGGATGCGGAGGCGTGAGGCTGGCCGAACCTGCAACGGAAGTGACACTCATGGTTGTATTCTAACGCGAGAGTCAGTCTGGGACCAGCCTTACCGCAATTTGGGCAATGAAATCGTCAGGGGGACGGCCGCGACGGCTCTGCGGGGGTCAGAGAAAGGACCACATCTTCGAGGTTTTTCACGGTGATAGGCGTATCCGATGGCTTCATCTGTGCGCGTACGATCCCGTCGGGGCCGATCACATAAGTCATGGGGAGAACTGCAGGAGTTCCGAATCCGTTAGCATGTGCGTCGCCCAGCATGGCCGCGGGATAGGAAAACGCGGACATGAGTGTCACGACATCCTTACGGTCATGTGGGCGGTCGGCGCTGAGGCCGATCATCTCGATCCCATGCCCATGATGCTGCCGATAGAAATTATCCAGAGCGGGCATTTCTAATCGGCATGGCCCGCACCACGTCGCCCAAATATTCACGATCACGATCTGCCCGAGATGGTCGGCGAGTGTAAAATGGGTTCCATCGAGTTCGTCGACCACCAAGGCTGGGGCTGGCTGCCCAACCGAAGCCGCGGCCCGCGATTCCGGACAACAGAATGTTTGCAGGGTGATCGCGCCTGCCGATAAGGCGCAGAGATACAGCAGGCGTTGGAACCACATCGCCCATGCCTTTTGCACAGTCAGAACTCCTTCAAAAATTGTAACCGACGACCAGCTTGATGAATTCCGGCGCGGTCAGTTGGTTGCCGATCATGTTCTGATAAGCCGGTATCCCAACATCGACATTGACCTTGTAGCTGCCGGCGTTGAATTCAAGGCCGGGCGAGATCAGGACGCGATCATAACCGCTGTTGGGGCGGTTGGAATTAGCTCCTGAATCTTGCGCGCGGTGGGAACCGAGGACTTGCAGCACGGGAGATATCTTGAGTTTATCGCCGATGGTCCAGCCTTCGTAATAGAGGCCTAGTGTGCCGTTGATCTCGGCGCCGGGACGATAGTGATCCTCGTCGGCGAACGGCTGATCCCACATGACTTGGATGAACCAACTGAAGTCGCTGTCGCTCGCAAACCGCCCCATGTGATAGGCGCCAAGCAGGGCATCCGTGCTACCGGTTCCGATCTCGGTGTCCCGATCAAAGCCAGGATAGGTATGATCGCCCGTTGGCAGCTTCAGGCCAAAGCGCACACCGGTGGACATGTCGCCGGAAAAACCCGTGTACACGCCCATGAGGCGCACGTCGCCGATAGAGCCGTGATCGAAGGAAACAATGGTGCCAGTGTCGCTATCGGTGGTTTTGAAATATCGCTCCCAATAGGGCAGCTGCACCTGGATTCCCCAGCTATGGTTGAAGGTGTAATTCAGGCCGGCCGTCAGAAAGTGAGTTTTGATATCCTTGTCGTCGTTGTCGGCTGCTGGAGCGCGGCTTGTGCCGTTCCAATTACGGTCCTGGTTCAGGAATTCATATTCGAGATAGGCAAATCCCCCGGTGCCGGTGGGAAACATGGAGGCCGTGCCGACGTCAAAGACGCCACAACCGCAGGCGCAGGCCGATGCCGGCTCGGGACAAAGGACAACTACACCGAATGCGATTGGAAGCACGCAGAAGACGACACGGCAAATGATTTCGGCAATGGAGCGATTGGCGGTGGATACCGCAGCTGGAAGGCGAAACATAAAGCGGCTCCGGCATGAAACTGAACTGGACGACGTGAGCGACCCAATAAATCGGCCGCGCGAATCGTATAATGGCGCCCACCAACGGCTTTATGAGAAGCCGATTATGGTGTGCGACAGATGGCGTTCAGATGACGGATGGTGGTGCGCGGGAACTGTATGGCGAGGGGCGTAGGTCGAGGACCGATGTCCGCGGTATATCGATCGGTGATGCGTCGGCAAGTTCCGGCGGCGCCAAGGGAACAACAGCGGCCGAAAGGGTGACCGCCGTCAGAGCCGCGAGGCTGCCGCATATCGCACAATCGGCATGGCCTTTGTGCGTATGACCGCCCGCATTATGCATCGGGCAATCGGCGGGATGGATGGTAGAACCGACAGATACGCCGGCATCGGTTGTCGCCGCCACCATGACATTCGCGGCAAGCTGATTTTGCTCAACGCCGCTCACGGCCAGGGTAAACACCCCAAACCACAAGGCAATAATGGATCGGCGCAGCCGCTTCAGATTCATAACACTTAGTCTATAACAATTCCGTACAACGCCGGAATGTAGAGCGTTGACGGCCTACACCGCAACTTAGTAGTGCACTTCCACGTAAACCCATAGTTTTGTTGTCGTGGCATTAAATGCGACGGCTGAATAGTGCGCTGCGCGAACCCCAAGGGTAAAGAATTCGGATATGCCGGCGCTGAGGTCGGCGTCAAACTCGCAGCCATAGTGCAGCCGCCGACCTTGCCCTCCCGCGCTCGCGAAGTCGAGATAACGCAAATCCAGCTTGGGCATCTTGAACGGCCCGGCGTCGGGCAGTTCCTGCATCCACCGGATATGAAGATCACGCAGTCCGCGCGGTGGCGTGATGGTGAATACGTCCGCCCAACCGTTCTGCCGGAATAAGGTCGCGAGCGGTGTCTGGACCGCCACGGTTCCATTTCCTCTCAGTTGCTCCCAACCCGCGGATAGCGTGGTTCCGTTCCACGTCAATCCCGGTTGAAGCAGGCTGTAGGTCAAGTCGAAATGGTTAGG
>SCTM01000255.1 GCA_004297485.1 Rhodospirillaceae bacterium | reverse complement strand
ACAATCAAGGGGCATGACGACGAGCCGGTTGTTCAAGTGAGTTATAACGATGCATTGGCCTACGCCCGTTGGGCCGGCCGCGAACTACCGACGGAGGAGCAGTATGAATATGCCGCTCGAGGTGGTCTTGACGGCAAAATCTACGCCTGGGGCGATGAGTTGACGCCTGGCGGCAGGTGGATGGCCAATGTTTGGCAAGGTGAATTTCCTGACAAGAATACCGCGGCTGACGGCTACAGCGGTATTGCCCCGGTTGGTTGTTTTCCTTCGAACGGTTATGGCCTTTACGACATGATCGGCAACGTCTGGAAATGGACATCGAGTCTCTACGTGGAAAGCGGTGATGTCGGAACTCCCCCATCGCGCGTTCAACGTACAATCAAGGGTGGCTCGTACTTATGTTCCACCGATTTCTGCCGGCGTTTCCGGCCCGCGGCGCGGCAGCCACAGGAGACCGGCTTCAGCTCCCAACACATCGGCTTCCGTACGGTGAGCAATAAGGAAAGGGAATGGGATCAAAAGGAAATTGACTCTCCCGCACCTCAGGTAAAGTAGCTCTTGGTGCTATTCCTTTAGCTATCTTCGGCGAGTCACATCTCCGCCGGGTGCTACGCTCCTATGCGCGATACCACAATCGTGCGAGAACCCGTCTATAGCCCATCTATTCTCAGCTAAAGACTCGCCAGTTCATCGCCGGATCCAGTTAAATGGAGGCATTGCTGTGCGCCCACACCTTAACGGACTCCACCATGAGTATGCGGAGATGATGTAAATGGAAAGGACAACGGTGTGCACGTGCTGGCCGTTGGGTCTCTACTCTGGATAGCCAGCGACTTTGTGATTATCGCATGGCGAACTCAAAAAGAGCGCGAGTTAGTGTCCTCATGCTGTGTGTCGTCAGTAGTCCGATTAAAGACTATCTTCCAGCCAAGGCGGAGGCGATAGCGTAAGGTGTGGGACGGCCGGCAACGGTCCGAAGCTCGGCCAGCCGTGATTCCAGCCCTTTGGTGACAATTGTTTTTTGCTCAGGCCGCCGAAGCCGACGCGTACGTCAGCCTGCGCACTAACTGGCCTGGCCATTCCGGCTCATCCACGACGTCTCTTAACAGCTGGAAAGCTTGTTGGTGCGGCTGTTGGTATGCTTAGTTCCCCGATTGGAAGAATCGCCACAATCACAGTGGGTTGTGGCAAGGACGTGATTCCGGCCATGGGCGCTCTTACCCTATCCACCCATGTGCGTCGGCATCCGGCGCGGATTCGCGAACGTTAGTCGTGCGGGTCAAGCCTGCCTAGGAGTGCACCATCTGTTTTAGAAAACTGGCAAGATTACTCAGGTGCTTGCGCGCATGCTCAGGCACTCAGGGTGAACTTGTTAGGTAATCGGAAAAATCGCGCATGTGCGACTGCGGCTCTACCGGTCGTCAGAACTCCGGGTAGCCAGTGTCAGAATGTTGCGGGCGCGTCTGCGACGCTCCCGCCTGCCGCCGCAGGCCCGAATATACATCCTTCATAACCGGACTCGGCAACTTCTGTCGCTTCCTTGTAGTACGTGTTCATCGATCCACGATACGGTATGGTAAGTCGTGTACCATCGGGATTTACGTGGACCATGTAGTTGGCATACTTGGTGCGCAGTGATTTTGCGCCGAGGCTGGCGACGTGATCGCTCCAGCGATCCGCCGCCGCCGCCGTGGGCTCGATGGTGGAATAACCATGCGCTGCCATGTATTTCATGCAGTCATTGATCCATTCGACATGAAATTCATTCAGCTGATAGAGATTGCCGGCAACCGACGGGCTGCCCGGTCCTGTGAGCAGAAAAAGGTTTGGAAAGCCCGGGGTCATGAGACCGATGAGCGTTCGCGGGCCGCGCGTCCACCCGGAGGTCGGTGTTTCGCCACGTTCATTGCGGATGTCGGCATTGTCGATCGCGCCTGTGAACGCCTTGAAGCCGAGGCCCAGGACGATCAGATCAAGCTCGTGAAATGACCGGGTCGTCCTAATGCCGTTCTCGGTCACTTCGACAATCGGATCTTCCTTGATGTCCACCAGGGTGACGTTGTCGCGATTATAGCTTTCGTAGTAGCCGATTTCGTTGGCAATACGCTTCGGTCCGAGCGGGTATTTCGGGCACAGTTTTTCGGCGACCGCGGGATTCTTCACGATCTGGCGAATCTTTTGCCGCACAAACTCCGAAACCACTTCGGCGGACGCTTCATTATAGGCCTGATCGGAAAAGACCATCAGCAGGTTCTGCCCGCCGGTCTGCCAGAACATTTCCAGGCGTTCGAGTTGTCCTTCGCGCGTATAATCCGCCGCCGGCCTGCTTCGCCCGAGCGCAGGCGTGAGCGTGTCGCCGGCCTGTGCATTTTCGATCGCACCGAGCAACGTCCTCCGGTCCTCCACATGATCGAACACTTCATAGTCAAGAATTCGATTCTGCGCGGGAACGGCGTAATGGGCGGTGCGCTGATAAACATAGACGTGGGCTGCCTGCTCGGCGAGAACGGGGATCACCTGGACGCAGCTGGAACCGGTGCCGATGACGCCGATCCGCCGCCCCGCGAGTTCGACCGGCTCCTCCGGCCACCGCGATGTTTTCAGGACACGCCCTTTAAACTTGCCAATCCCCGGTATGTTGGGATCGCGGGGCTCGGTAAGATTGCCCGTCGCCATCACCAGAAAACGACAG
>SCTM01000254.1 GCA_004297485.1 Rhodospirillaceae bacterium | reverse complement strand
CTGGAGGGTGTTACGACGATCCACCACTCGCACACTCCGGATATCAACATCCAGTCCTCCGACAAAGCCACCGGAATCTGGGCTATGGAAGACATGCTCTACTGGATGCAGGGCGGCGAGGAACACTGGCTGCATGGGTTTGGGTTCTATCATGAGACGTATGAGAAGCGTAACGGCAAGTGGGTATTCACCAATCGCCGGCTCAAGCGCATATCCGTGAAGACGTCGCCGGGCGCCGTGTTCCCTCCCAAGAGAGGTGCTGCGAAGAAATAAAGCTGGCGCAGGAATGACCTTGGCAAGATGAAACGGGCCTCGACAAAGACGCTCTGTTTAACGGGCTCATGAGCCGGAATTCGAAAGGCCCCAGTTCCGAAAGGCCGCGTCATTCTCAGAGCATGACTTGGCCGCCATCCACATTGATTGTCTGGCCGGTCACATAGCGGCTGTCATCGCTGGCGAGAAAAAGTGCTGCCGGTCCGATGTCCTTCTCCGGATCACCAAAATAACCGAGGCTGAGATCCTTTCGGTAGATTTCGGCTTGATCCGGATGATCCTTGATGAACGCCGCCGCGGGCGGGCTCAGCGCCGCCGGACAAATCACATTGATACGAATGCCGTACTTGCCCCATTCCCTGGCGGCGACGCGGGACAGTCCGCGAATGGCTTCTTTGGTAGCGGCATAGGCGGCGAACCCGACGCCGCCCATGATACCCTCACGGGAGCCGAAATTGATGATCGAGCCGCCCGACGCCTTGAAGTGGGGAAATGCCGCTTGCATATGATACAGCGTGCCGTAGAGGCCAGAGCCGACCGTCGATTTCATAATTTCGTCGTCCGTATCCTCAAGCATCCTGCCTGGCTTTACGTCCTGAGCGTTGTTGACGAGGATGTCGAGCCGGCCGAATGCATCGATAGCCGCCTTGACGGCTCGCTGGGCGTCGGATCGGCTGCCGGCGTCCCCGGGACAGCTGACGACCTTGACCCCAAGGGCCAATAATTCGGGGACGACCCCGTCTAATTTCTGTGCGTTACGTCCGGTGATCACGAGATTGGCGCCCTCGGCCGCGAAGGTCCGCGCAATGCCCAGTCCTATGCCCTGGCCAGCGCCGGTGACGAGCGCTGCCTTGCCGCTCAGCCTACCCATGTGACGATTCCCTCCATGATAAGCGGTCTATAATAAGCACGCTGCAAGCATAAGGATGCAATGGCGCTGCCGGTAACGTCAATCCAGGCACGCGTCTCATAGTCCACAATGGTGACGAATCTTCCGCTTAATGCCGCAAAAGACCGGCCGAGAGATTTCTTCACCGGGTATTATGCGCCGAAATCAAGCGCGCTGACCTCGTGGAGTAATGCGCGGCCCGTCAGGAACCGTTGCAGGTTCTCGAAAAAAATATCATCAGCGCGCGGGTAGAGATTGTTGGTCACGGACGCCCCATGGGAGGTGAGGGCGACACGGGGATGAGACCAGAATGGGCTCTGGCCTGGCAGTGGTTCAGTTTGGAACACATCGAGCACGGCATGCTCCGGCTTGCCGGCATCCAATGCCGTCAACAAAGCGGTTTCGTCCACCAACCCGCCGCGACCGACGTTCACCAGGACCGATCCGGCCTTCATTGCCGCAAGAAAGGGCTCATTCACAAGATTTGCCGTCCCGGCGTTCAACGGGAGACAGAGGACGACGACATCCGCCTGTGGGAGCAGGTTCAGGAGGTCACTCATGGGTGCCAGTGAATCAGCCAAAGCATGGGGGGAGAGATCGCGGCGCACGGCGGTGATCTTCGCGCCAAAGGCCCGCGCTCGCGCGGCGACGCCTTGTCCAATGGCACCGAATCCAACGACAAGCCAGTTGGATCCGCTCACCTCGCGGAAAAATATCGGCCGCCACACGCGATTGGCCTGGGCGGTACGCCGCTCGGGGCCGCGCTGAAAGTGATCAAGCACGCCAGCCAGAACGTACTCAGCGATGCTCGCAGCGTGGCCGTGGCTGGTCGTCAACCGAAGGCCATGTGTGAATAACTCCACATAGTCCGGATGTTCCACCCCGGCGCCGGGGAGTTGAACCCATTGGAGCGTCGGCACATTTAGCAGCAACTTTAGAAATGCCTTGCGGGCAGGCGCCGCGTAGAGATCGAGCGCAAACCATGCCGCGTCGGGTTTGGCGTCCTTGGACTCGATCGCACGCCCGTCGATATTCAAAGTTCCATCATCGTTGAAGACGATGAATGCGACGCCGGCCAAATCCGATAGACGATTACTGATCCGGAGATAGGTGCGTTGGTATATGAGCAGGCGTACCATGGGAATTTACCGGACGGCTCAGGGTGTGGACTCACGCACGGCGGAGTTACAGGCCGCAGCGTAAAAGTGCGCGAACCGATGCTGTAATCGTCACCGGATCGCTATAGGTGGATTGACGACTATAGTCCATGCATCGAGAACCCTACACTTTGAAAATTCACGAGTATGAATTTGGTCTGAATATACGTGCCGGCGGGTGCGCTTGTCGTAAACCGCGCCCGAACCGGATCAAGCATGAAGGACGACTAATCCAGCCCGTGTTACAAAAAGTCCTGAAGCACTCGGATAAAGGCGTCGAACTGATCGTGGTGGGGCCAGTGTCCGGCATTTTCGATTGCAATAGTCCGGCGATTGCGGAGATTGGCGGCGCGGCCATCCTTTTCCGGATCGGTCGACCAACTCTCGGCGCCGTAGCATAGCAACGTTGGTGCGGTGATCTCGCGCCAGTACGCCGTGAGTTCAAAGGAGAAGTCCTCGGGCGCGAACATGCTCACCCGAGGATCGAATTTCCAACCATAGCCATCCGCGTGCCGGCGTACCCCGTGCTCCGTCAAGTGGCGGGCCTGCGCCTCCGAAAGGCGAGAGTTGCCAGCTGCTATGCGGGCGATCGCCTCGTCGATCGTGGTAAATCGCCGCGGCGTGTCATTGCGCGGATCGCACCGCTGTTTTACCCACTCCAGTGTACGCGGAACCGGACCTGTCTTTGCCCAACCCGCATATATTTGAAGCTCCGGCCCAAAGCCATCGACAATCGCCAACTTGGCGATACGGTCGGGAAAGATGGCTGCATACCGTGAAGCAACGCCGGCACCGAATGAATGCCCGACCACAGTCACCTTGTCGTGGCCAAGAGTATCCATCAATTCGACGAAGTCGAGGAGATGGTAAGGATTGAGATATGCGCCCTCCGGAGACCACGCGCTATCGCCGTGCCCGCGTAGATCGGGGGCAACCACGTGCCAGCGATCCCTTAATGTACCAGCGATCCAATCCCAACTCCTTGCATGGTCGCGATTGCCATGGACAAGTATGAGCGGTGGTGCACCGTCATTCCCCCAGTCGGCATAATGAAGCGTTAGTCCTTGAGACACGTATGTGCGCGACATTGGGTCGGCGGCGTTATTCGCAGTCGGGTTGATCATGGCCTATGCACGAGAGTGTTGAGAACCGGGGGGGGGGGACCATTGGGAGGGGCGTCTTTAAGCGATCGTACCGGTATACTGAAGGCGATCCCAATGGGCGGTCAAGCTTGCACGTCGGCCGCACCATCACGACGCTCGAATAGCCTAAACGGTAGGGGTGCCGCGCCGGCAATGCGGCGCGACGTCACAGCATGCCAGTCTGGGCAATAGGGCTTTCGATCGCCGCTTTGATTCTCGGACGTTCAGGGGCCACTCATGCGCGTCCGCCACCCGTCGAGCCGAGATCGGAATGCGGCGCGAGGGCAGTGAGAATGAACTCTGTAATGGCTTCGTCAATTGCGGCTTCGTTGGCGGCGGCATTCGGAAACAGCTGCTCCTTGTAAGTGATGCATCCCAGCAAGGCCGCAAAGGCGACACGGACAATCGTTGCTGGGTCAATGTGAGAGGACCGTGCCGCCCGTGCCGACATGAGCGCCGCACCTTCAGCGAAATAAGATTGCAGGCCGTTCACCTCAGTTCCCAGCGCCGGTTCCGCATAGGCCTGCGCAACAAGGAGCGTGATCAGCATCTTCGAATGCTCCCCCAGAAAGGACTGAAGCTCTGTCATGTACAGACGTGCCCGCTCTCCTATGCTCCGTTCATCGATGGCTTTGGGCATGTGCATCGCGTTGAACGCCCGAAAATGAGCCGTCAGCGGCGTGAATATTGCCGCGCGAAACAAGTCTGCCTTTGACGAGAAATACCGGAACATCTGCATCTCGGCGACATCGGCGCGTTTTGCGATCGCCGCAGTCGTTGCACCCGCATATCCCTTCGCCTTGAACTGCTCCCTGGCTGCCTGGAGGAGGCGTTCCCGAATCTCCTCCGCAGTACGGCGCTTACGCTTCTTAACCGCGCGTCGACCGATTGAGCGCCCTTTCGACTTTTTTTTAGCCACGCACAGCCTCACCGCCCCATTTGGGTTGCCGACCGCAAGTCCCGGTCGCCATCGCAGGTTCGATGCTATTCCTGTCTATAAGTTAGTATACACTAACAACCGGAAAGTTAGTATATACTAACAAGGCTGGCGGTGAATCAAGGTCGGTGAGGGGGAGGATGACATGATCCAGCATGACCGGGGGCGGGCATGGCCGTTCCGCTAAAGAAGGCCGGTATGGCTGTGCTGGCTGTCGCGCTCGTCGCTGCGCTTGTCACCTATGTGTACTACGACCGGCACGGTCGCTATTTCCAGGACACGAACGATGCAACGATCCAAGCCGATCAAGTCTCGATCAGCTCCAAGCTGGCGGGGTATGTCCGCGCCGTTGCGGTGGATGACAACCAGCAGGTGGCCGAAGGCGCGCTGCTGATCGAAATCGATCCTACTGACTATCAAACGAAAGTTGCGGCGGCCGATGCGGCGATCGCCTCAGCGGTGGAAGCCGAGAACGCGGCGAAGTTCTCGCACGCTGAGGCGCTTGCCGGCGTTGAGACGGCGCGGGCGCAACTGCGGGCGGCAAAAGCAAACTTCGATTACGCCTCGCGCGAATTGGCGCGCTATCAGCCTCTGGTGGCGGCGGGAATTCAATCTGCGTCGGCCCTATCGCAACTGACGGCGAATTGCGATCGCGCGAACGCCGAAATGGCTTCCGCGAGGGCCGCGCAGTCACAGGCTGAGCAACACGTGGAGAGCATCGCGGCACAAGGCGCGCAGCTTGCAGCAGAGATTGACGTTGCGCGCGTACAGCGCCAGGCGGCCTCCAACGACCTCAACGCGACGCGGCTGATCGCGCCGGTCGCCGGCCGCGTCGCCAACCGCAGCGTGCGTGCCGGCCAGTTTGTTCAGCCGGGCATGCGGTTGATGACCATCGTCCCTTCCCAGGACATCTATGTCGTCGCCAACTTCAAGGAAACACAGGTCGGGTTGATGCGGCCCGGCCTGCAGGCGACGATCCGTGTCGATGCCCTGCCCGGTGTCGAGTTCAGGGGTGAGGTCACCAGCGTCACGCCGGGCACCGGCGCCAATTTCTCGCTGATCCCGCCACAGAATGCGACGGGCAATTTCACCAAGATTATCCAACGTGTTCCCGTGCGTATTCACATCGAGGCCGGCCCGGCGGCACGGCGTGTACTGGTGCCGGGGCTTTCGCTTGATGTCGAGGTCGATACCCGGGCGGCCAGCGACGAACTGGACGCCATGCGCAAAGAGCAGGAGCGTTAGGCAAGGTGGACGCAACGACCGAAACCGTGCCGTCCGAACGAACTCCTGGCCGCGCCAGCTTCGCGGATTGGCTGGCTGTTGCCGCCGGCGTGCTCGGCGTTGTGATGGGCCAGATAGATGCCTCGATCGTCAATGCCTCGTTGCCGGTTATCCAAGGGGAGATCGGGGCCACGCCGAGTGAAGGGACGTGGGTGGGTACGGCGTACCTCGTGGTGGAAATTGTTGTCATCCCAATGACCGCCTGGCTGGAAAGGATGCTCGGCATGCGTCGGCTGCTGCTGGGCAGCGTGATGCTGTTTACTCTGTTCTCGGTCATCTGCGGACTTGCGACCAATCTTGAGATGATGGTTTTCGGTCGTGTCGGCCAGGGCTTGGCCGGCGGTATTCTGATCCCAACCGGCCTCACCATCGTTGCAAAGCGTCTGCCTCCGTCCCAACAGCCCATTGGGCTTGCGGTCACCGCCGTGGCGGCCATGCTTGGTCCGATTGCCGGCCCTCTGCTCGGTGGCTGGCTGACCGAGAACTACAGCTGGCACTATGCCTTTTTCATAAACGTGCCGGTCTGTTTCATCCAGGTCGTCCTACTGATGGTTGCCATAACGGGAACGGCCGGTAGTTGGCGCGAGTTTCGGAATGCGGATTGGGTCGGCGTCACGGGAATGATCGTCGGACTGGGCGCGATCACGACGCTTCTGGAAGAAGGACATCGCGAGCAATGGTTTGATTCGCCATTGATCTGGAAGCTTGCCGTGGCAAGCGTCATTGGATTTTCCCTGATTGTGATAGGCCAGTTGTATGCGTCCCGGCCGGTCCTCCGGCTTGCGCTTCTGCGCAACTGGAGCTTGGCCTCGGCCACCGCGCTCATGGCCGTGCTTGGCGTACTGTTGTACACCAGCCTTTTCATGATCCCGCAATTCCTCGTCGCGGTTTCCGGCTACAACGCGCTTCAGGCGGGGCAGGTTGTCTTCGTCTCGGGCATAGTCGCTATTCCTTCGGCTTTCCTCTACACGATCATTGTCACTCGGGTAGATCTGCGGCTCATCGTCGCGGGGGCTGTTCTCTGCGTGGCAATTGCGGCTCTCATCGCCAGCAGCCTTACGGCGCAATCGACGGGCACGGACTTCACTTTCGTACGGTTGCTCTTTGGCGCGGGAACAACCCTGTGCGCAATTCCGCTCCAACAAACGGTGATTTCCTCGGTTCCGGTGGACGACGCCGCCGAAGCGAACAGCATGGTCGTGGTCTCCCGGAACCTTGGCGGCTCTATGGGGTTGGCGGCGATCGCGAGCTTTCAGGACCAGCGGTTTGAGTTTCATCACTGGCAGCTGAATGCCTCGCTCGGTGGCACTGATCTTGATCTCCAGCAGCAAATCACAAGTGCCGCTGACCTGTACGGCGGTGGTCCGGCAGGGCTCGAAGCGGCCTACAGGGCATTAGACGGCGAGGTCATGGTTCAGGCCTTGGTGATGACCTTCAACGACATGTTCTTGGCGCTCGCGACAATCGGCATGATCGTCATACCTCTTGTCCTGTTTCTGCGTCCCGTCAAACCAGGCACTTCCCCTGTGGTGATGCACTGATGATGCGTTCCATTCTCCGGCCACGACTGTCTTGACGCCGCTCACGCGCGCGGCCGAAGAAAATCGCGACGCGGCAGAATCACAAAGCAGCCTGAACAGCGGTATCCTCTGCTACGGCTTCCGTCCTCGGGTGTTCCGCGGCCAACCATGCGCGGAGATGGTCCGCGAATGCCTTGGGCAGCGCGCCTTGGTAGACCCGTTTCGGCGCAAGGAGCGTGAACCCACGGTCCAAGGCCACGGCATTCGCTTCAATCTCCACCAGATCGCCTGCGGCGACCTCACGCGCGATGACGCGTGTGGAGGCAAAGCCCAGGCCCAATCCCGCCGACACCGCCGCTTTTATGGCTTCGTTGGTGTTCGCCACAAAGCGGATGTCTAGTCCTCCACCCCCCAGCTTCATGGTCAGATGAGCTCTGGTTAGCGACGGATTCTCGCGTAAACACCAAGTGGCATCGTGCAAATCGGCCATGGATACTTGTCCCCGGCGGGCCAAGGGATGGGTTGGGGCCGCGAAAACCACAGCCCGGTCGTGACCCACGGGCTCGGCGATCAAGGTGTTGCGATTGCAGTGGGTCTCGAGCAGGCCGAGGTCAACAGACATGGCTTCGACCCGTTCGACGGTCTCGTTGATCGTCGCT
>SCTM01000253.1 GCA_004297485.1 Rhodospirillaceae bacterium | reverse complement strand
CATCATGGAGCGCGGCGGATACTATTTCCTTCACGACCAATGCACGCTCGTGAACCGGCGCACATGGGAGCGTATAGGACGGCCTTCATTCGGCACACCGGATCAAGGCCCGAAATCGGTGGCCCTTCCTAAACGCTGCGCCCAGGATGTCCACGACGATTACACGCCCCTCTGGCTCGATCCCACCGGCAAGGAAACGGAACGAGACGCTGCCTTCGGCTACGGCTGGCATGGGATTTCGGAAAGCCTCAAAGCCGGAATTCAGGTCGTCAACTGGAACGACGCGGCCCGCCGTTGGAAGCATTATTGCTATGCCTATTACGGTAACCCCGGAGAGTGGCAACGAGCTCTCGGAGATGTCCTCGCCGCAACACACACCAGCGACAGCGGCCTCCGTCAGACCACCGACTTTCTCAAGCAGGCGGCGCGTTCCGCCATGCCGGACAATCGAATTTCGCTGCTTGGAAATAATGACGCAATTGATATCCCCGCAGTACGCTTCAAACGTGGTCTGGATTGCCTATTTGCCCCTGCCCAGGGATTTAGCGCTAATCAGGTCCTAGAAGCTGTCGGCTTTCACGATGAGACCAAAGTGGTCTTTTATGACGGCAACAAGGCCGCGCTTGCCTTCAGGCGCCATATGATAGACACCTGGGACGGCGAAAATTTTGCCGCGTTCATCATCGATGCCCGCCGGGCAATCGCGGCCGCGCATCCGAACGCAGCGTTCGCACTGCCGGAAGGTCTTGCCGAAGCCGATCGAGCCGAGCGCCCGATCTATCGCGGCCTGGGGCTCAGTTTTGAATCGAAGGAATCCTGGCTGCGCCATTGGCGTAACTTCAGGAAACTACGGCACGAATTCGTCAACCTGGACCCATTGCGCCAGCCCACAGCCGTAGCTGAGTGTATCCAGTCACATGCCGCCGCGTTTACCATCGCCGCCATCGACAACTGTTTCGACAGCCTCGATGGACTCATGCTGTTCGATTGGACCCGCCGCAAATTCGCTCATGACGTTCTTGTGCAGAGCTTGAAGTCCAATTCACAAGTCTATCTTGTCGTCGGCACGCCGCCACGCAGGCGCATCCGTGGCTAATACCCAGCTCTCGTCTTAAGTTCATTTTAACTGAGTCGACAACAAGTATATGGTTGCCAGAAATGTGACGGCGGCGGCATTACGCCGTATAATCGAGCGGAAAATATGCAGGTTCAGGATCTCCTCTCCGCGATCGCCAACGACGATCTCCGCGATTTGATTCATTCGCCATCGCTCTCGCCACCGGCGAAGCTGTTTGTCTGCGGCTATGTGGCCTATGAAGCAGGACAGTACGTCCTAGCGCATCAAATTTTTAAACAGCTGTTTCACAACAATATTTATCGGGATGAGAGCTTTTATGCCGCAGCCCGCTGCCTAATCGATTCCGGCGCGACTGCGGAAGCATTTAAGTTCATGACTGATGGCAACATCGGCAGCAAGGTGTCCCGCTATTTCATACCATTTCTGCGCGAGAACGGCCTTGAGGAAATGGCACGGCAAGTTGAGTCTGAAGTGACCGACTTCTTCGAGGGCTATATGGCCTCGCAGGAAGAGAACTCCGCTCACGGCTTTTCGAAGTATGTTTTTCCCGATGAAAGCCTTCTAGAGAAATTCTTCAAACCTGTCTTCGAACGGCCGGAGCCCTTCGCCACGGTATTGGATGTCGGTTGCAATCACGGCGTCATGCTTGATTTTCTGAGGCGCAAAAAATTCGCCGGTTCTTTCGCGGGCGTTGAAATCAACAATTTTGCAGTAACAGAGTTTAGCCGTAAATTTCCCGAAACGTACGCCGCGACCACTTTATACTGCGGTACTGCAAACGATCAGCTGCGGAAAATCGCAGATCTGAGCATGGACCTCGTTTATAGCCACACGGTTCTGACAGCTATTCCCGACACCAACGTGATTCGTGATATGGCGCGCATCGCGAACAAATATGTCTATTTCGGAGAATCCGATAACAAAAACCGATGCCTACTTCCAAATGGCAATATTTTTCATGATTATGAGGGCATTATGCGGTCGTGCGGGTTCGACCTGGTGCACAAGGAAGCCCCGCCGGATAAGAGGTACTACGCGGTGAAGGTCTATCGCCTCTTCAAGCGCAGGGCCCAGAGCTGAAGCCGTGTAAGTTCGCGGCAGGTGCGGTGCGGGCTCGAATAACGAAAAGCAATCTTTGCTTAACCTGTCCGAAAGGCCGCCAGCATTACCTTAACGTCCCCGTCCCGCGCAGTCCTGCCTGGGAAACCCGTAGTGCTGCTCACCCGCGAAGGTCCCGGTCGTGAACACCATACCCCTCGTCAATCTCAAGCGCCAATATGCGGCCCTGAAACCCGAGATCGACACTGCGATTGCGGAGGTGCTGGGACGCCAGGAATTCATCAACGGTAAGGCGGTGACGGCGTTCACCTCTCAATGGCTTGCAGCCCTTTGTGCCGATCATGGCGCCGCCTGCGCCAATGGCACTGTCGCCATCTCTCTTGCACTCAGGGCGCTAGGGATCGGTCCCGGCGATGAGGTGGTCACCACCGCACACACCTTTTTTGCAACCGCAGAAGCCATCCGGGCAGTGGGCGCAACGCCGGTGTTCGCCGATATCGACCGCGCCGCCTACACCCTCGACATCGCCACGGCCGCGGTTTCCAAACGCACGCGCGCCATCCTGCCTGTGCATCTCTACGGCACCGGCGCGGATATGGACGCCATCCTTGCCTTCGCGACCCATCATAATCTGAAAGTCGTTGAAGATGCTGCCCAGGCCCACATGGCCCAATGGAACGGCCGCGCCCTTGGCACCCTCGGCGATGCCGGCACTTTCAGCTTCTATCCGGGGAAGAACCTGGGCGCCTATGGCGACGCCGGATTTGTGGTAGCCCGGGACGCGGCCACGGCCCGCACCATCGCCAAGCTGGCGGATCACGGCCGGGAATCCAAATATACTCACGACCTGGTGGGCGAGAATAACCGCATGGACGAGATTCAGGCGGCAGTGCTGAGTGTCAAACTGCGCCATCTCAGTGCTTGGACCGAACGCCGTCGTCATCACGCCAAACGTTACGATGCCAGACTCAAACAAGCCGGCTTTAAGGTGATCGAACCTCACGCCAAAGCCGCCAGCGTTTATCATCTCTACGTGGTCGAAGTCGCCAACCGCGACCAGACCCTCGCCCACCTTCAAGCAAACGGCATCGGCGCCGGAGTACATTACCCGATTCCCCTGCACCTCCAGCCCGCCCTCGCCGACGGGGGCGGCCATCCCGGACAGCTCCCCCAGACCGAACAGGCGGCGGACCGGGTCATAAGCCTGCCCATCTGTGCCGATCTCACCGACGACGAACGCGAACGGGTGTGCGACACTTTCCTCAAAATCGCGCAAGCCTGACGAGCAAGAACCCCATGGTGCCCAATTCCCCCATTCTGAGAACGGTCGGCATCGTCGACGTGACCTTCGGCAAGAACGTCACTGTGGTCGAGCCGGTAAATCTATATGGCTGCACCATCGGTGACGACAGCTTCATCGGCCCGTTTGTCGAAATTCAGAAAAGCGTCCTCATCGGCCGCAACTGCCGCATTCAGTCCCATAGTTTTCTATGCGAGATGGTGACCATCGGCGATTATGTAACCATTGCCCACGGTGTCATGTTCATCAACGATCCCTACTCCACAGGCGGACCGGCCCACGGTGACCGCAGCCTGTGGCATCCGACTTTTGTTGGCGACCATGTTTCCATCGGTAGCAACGCAACCATCATGCCTGTGAGCATCTGCGCCCATGCGGTGATCGGCGCCGGCGCCGTCGTGACCCACGACATCGGCGAACCGGGGATCTACGCCGGAAACCCGGCGCGCCTGCTGCGTCGTCTCTAGATTGCCCCATGTCTCCCCGGCGTCCCACGCTTCTGATGCCGTTGTTCCTGCCCAACGTGGAAGTCGCCTTTCGCGGCTGGATGGGAGGCGCGATCTACGTTCAGAACCTTGCAACCGTATTGTCCCAACTGCCGGAAGGCGAACGACCGCGCATCGTGATTCTCACCGACGGCGGCTTGGATGCCCCGCTCCCGCGTATGCTGTTCAATCAAGCGGCTGTGGAGGGCATCTTCGAACCCAACGGCAAGCCGCTCGCCGTGAAGCCTTCCCTGGCGCCGGACATTCTTGACGCGAGCGGGCAGCCCGACTTGGCCCGTATTACTGTCCTATTCGATCAGGCGGCGGCGATCTTTCCGGTGCTGCGCAGCATGTTCAATACCAACAAGGCACTTCACTGGATTCCCGATTTCCAACACCGCCACCTGCCCGAGATGTTTGATGCCGAGGAAATGGAGCAGCGCAACACCGAGTTCCGCATCATGACCCACTCCCGCCAGTTTGTGCTGGTGAGCAGCGAAGCCGGCCGGCAGGACCTGAAACGGTTTTATCCCACCGCCACCGCCAGGACCTACATCTGGCATTTCACCAGCGGCCTCGACAGTTCCGCCGTCGCGCCCCAGGACCCGCGCCCCAGGTTCGAATTACCTGAATCCTTCCTGTTCGCACCCAATCAGTTCTGGAAGCATAAGGATCACCTCACTCTGTTTCGCGCCATCACCTTGCTCCGCGATCGCGGCATCCCCGCCGTAGTTGCCTGCACGGGACGGGACATCGACGTCCGCCATCCAGGCTACGCGGACGAACTGAGGTCATTCATCGTGGACAACAGACTTCAGGACCGCGTGAAACTGCTGGGCACGGTAGCCCCGGACATTCTGCTCAATCTCTTCCGCTATGCCGCCGCCGTGGTCCAACCTTCACTGTTCGAGGGATGGAGCACTGTGGTGGAAGATGCAAAAGCCCTCGGGCGGCCGCTGTTTCTCACCAACCTGCCCGTGCATCGCGAACAAGCCGCCGACGCCGGACCGCTTGCCGATTTCCATTTCTATCCGCCCGGCGACGCCGTTGCCCTGGCCGACGCCATCGCCTCCGAATGGCCCAACCTTACACCCGGCCCTGACCCGATTGCTGAAGCCGGCGCCGAAGCCGCTCGCGGCCTGCGGGCCCGCGCCAGCGCTCAGGCATTCGTGGACATCATGCGCGATATGCAGGAGCAAGGCTGATCGCGCTCCTAAGCCTTTCTTAATTCGCCCTCGGTCACACTCGGTTGCTCACCGGAGGTGCATACATGCTCCCGCGCGGCCAAACTCATGCCTTCGGCCAAGGCCTGATCTTTCCCCATCCGTCCCGGGTCACCGACCCGGCGCAGTTGGACGCCTTTCGCGCCCTGGGTTTGCCGGTGTGGAACCGGTTCCTGGCCCTGTCGTCCATCGATCCCTCCGTTATCCTGGGACCGGAAGCCTGGATCGAGAATCTCTCCGGCAATCCGCGCCGCGTGACCATCGGCGATCATTGCGCCTTGCGCGGCATGATCCGCATCGAGCCTACGGGCACTTTGGCCATCGGCCATCATGTCTACATCGGCGACGAAACATTGATCTCCGTGAACACGGGTATCATCATCGGCAATGATGTGGCGATCGCACATGGCGTGCAGATTTTCGACAACGCCTCTCACCCCATCGATTGGCAGGAGCGCCAAAAGCATACCCGCGGTATTCTCATGGGCACCGGCAGCGATGCCACGTTTCCGGGTCGTCCCGTCATCATCGGCGACAACTGTTGGCTCGGAACCATGAGCATCGTCCGCGCCGGCGTCACTATCGGCGCCCGCTCCATCGTCTCGGCCATGAGCTTTGTCGCCGAAGACGTCCCGGCCGACGTGATCGTCGCCGGCAACCCGGCGCAGGTAATCAAGCGACTGGCGTGATTCGCCAGCCGTTGGTGCAGAATGCGCCAGGCAAAGTTGTCCGCCCGCGTTCTCGAGAAATACGGGCGACAACCCAGTCGCTTTAATGGGCTTATCCTTTCCGGACGAATTGACTACGCGACGGCGCTCGCGCGCTCATCGAGCACATCAGCCCGCAAGCTTTCCAAGGCCGCGCCAACCTCAGCAATGAGGTTGGCGGGCACATTCAATTCTTTCAGAGTCGTTACGAGATGACCCGCGACAATATCAAAGTGGGTGTTGTTCAAACCCATCTCATGCACATATTTCTTATGAGCATTGCGCATGTACTCGTTCGCGTTGGGCGCCTTGCCATCCATGAATTGCAACAGGAACTTTCTCTGGCGCTGACGCTGCTTGACGAAATCGGTGTTGGCAAAAAACGGCAGCAATACAGGGTCACTAAAAACCTTGTCGTAGAACGACTCGACAGCCACGCTCACCGCAGCTTCCCCTCCAATACGCTGTAACAATGTAGTCATTCTCGATCCCTCCATGTGACGCCCTGTATTTGGCGGTAAGAGAGGTAGACCAATTGGCAGAAAACACTTTGATATGGGTCAAGGTAGAAAGGCCGTGCCTTAGTCCCGCAGCGGGCCCTGGCCAGCCCCCTTGACGGTTTGTGAACCCTCCGCCAATACCCTAGAGTGACGGCCCCGGACCAACCCCTGGCGCTGTGGTAAAAACATTATTTTTCAACTACTTATATGTCGAGCGCTTTGCTACCCATGACCGCGCCCTTCCTGCCCTACGGCCGCCAGGCCATCGACGACGACGACATTGCCGCCGTCGCCGCCGTGCTGCGCTCCGACGCCCTCACCACCGGTCCGGAAGTGGACCGCTTTGAGCAGGCGCTGGCCCAGGTCACTAGCGCGGCCCATGCGGTGTCCTGCAATTCGGGCACCGGCGCGCTTCATCTCGCCGTAGCCGGCCTCGGCATCGGCGAGGGTGACAAGGTCATCGTGCCGTCGCTGACGTTCCTCGCCTCGGCCAACTGCGCGCGCTACGTGGGTGCCGAGGTGATCTTCGCCGACGTTGATCCGAATACGGGGCTCATGGGCGCGACCCATCTGGAAGCGGCCCTCGATCGCGCCCCGCGTGGATCGGTCAAAGCCGTCATCCCGGTGCACCTCAACGGTCAGTGCTGTGACCTCAGCCCCATCGCCGAACTCGCGGACCGTCATCACATCGCCATCGTCGAGGACGCGTGTCATGCCCTCGGCGGACTCATGCCAGACGGCACGAAAGTCGGCAGCTGCACCACCAGCATAGCCGCATGCTTTTCCTTCCATCCCGTCAAGACGGTTGCAACAGGCGAAGGCGGCGCCGTCACCACCAACGATTCCAAGCTCGACGCCGCTATGCGAACATTGCGCAGTCATGGCATGGTGCGGCAGCCGTCAACGCCCGCGTCGCCGGAATTCGCTTTCGGTCCCGACGGTCAGGCCAACCCCTGGTACTACGAGATGCCAGAGCTGGGCTTGAACTATCGCCTGAGCGACATTCACGCGGCTCTGGGCCGTAGCCAACTGCGCAAGCTGGATACTTTTGTTGCCCGCCGCGCCGCGTTGGTCGCCCGCTACGATGCGTTGCTGGCAAAACTTTCCAATCGTATCCGGCCGGTCGGCCGCGTCGGCGGTAGGCCCGCATGGCACTTGTACGTGGTGCAGATCGACTTCGCCGCCCTGGACAAGGATCGCGGCAACATCATGCGCGCGCTATCGGAGCGTGGCATCGGCACGCAGGTCCACTATCTCCCCGTTCACTTGCAGCCCTACTACCAGCGCCGCTATGGACGTCTCAACCTGCCGGGCGCCGAGGCTTACTACGCCCGCTGTCTCAGCCTGCCCCTGTTCCCCACCATGAACGACAGTGATGTGGATCGGGTTGTGAATGCGCTCACCGAGGTCATCGGCTCATGACCTCCCAGGCCGCAACCCAAATGCCGATCCCGCCTCTCCCGGCCGTGGAGAACTACGGCCCGGCAATGGCCCGGTTTGCCCTCGCCGCCATGCGCCATGCCGCGCCCCTCAATCCAGACGCACCGCGCATCGTCATGTACCTGACGCCTTGGTATCGGCAAGCAGCGGCATGGTTCGCCGTGAGCCTGGGCATCGCCATCGCCGCCCGCGCCGGTGCCCGCGTCGAGTTCCTCATCAATGACTTGCCCTACCCGGCCATCCATCCCTTTGAACTCAACGAAGTCGCTGCCCTGGATACCTTCTGCCGGGAATTCGAGGCCTTGTTTCCGAGCTATCGCCTGAGCGCGTTCGCGAGCGCTACCGCTCCAAGCCGGAAAATACTGATCGACAGCGTAGTCGATGAAGGTCTCCGCCTTGATCTTCGTCACCGTATCGGCGGCGGCACCCTCGCCCGTGGCAACGCCGCATCTTTCAAGTTCTCCGCACACACGCCCCTTACCCACATCACTGCCGCTTGTGATCGCTTTCTCGCCGCCGAACATCCTGATGTGCTGTTCTGCCCCGGCGGCGTGGCCAACGGGTCTTACGTTGTACGCCGTCTAGCGGATATCCACGGTGTTCGCTTCGCTAGCTGTGATTCCGGATTCGAGAACTTGTTTCTGGCAAGTCATAGCATCGCCGGCCATCTGATCGAAAATGCCGAGACCTACGATCATCTGCTGACCCTGCCGCCGGGCCTCGCGGCCACCGCCCAGACGCGTGGTTTTGAAACCCTTGCCGCCAAAGTTCGCGCTGCTGCAGCCAATCCCGCGACCCTGCCACCCTGTAGCCTCGTGCTGCCTCTTGGCTATGACTGGGATACGGTGGCCCTCGGGATCGGCTCGCTTTACGAGACCCAGACCGATTGGCTGCGGGACACCGTAGACTACGTGGATCGCACCCACCCGCAAGCCCACATGGTCGTGCGCCAGCATCCTTATGAGGCCACCTTTCCCTCGCCGGAGAATCTGGACCTCATTACCGAATTGGAGCAGCGGCGGCCTGCCAATCTTCACGTGATGCGTGCCGCCCACCGGGTGCCGATTTACGGCCTGCTACAAAACGCCAACGCCTGCGTCGCCTGTCAGTCGACCACGGTATTGGAGGCACAGATGTTGGGCGTTCCTGCCGTGTCCATGCGAGACACATACTATGTGGCCGCCGGCGCCGTGACCCGCCCGCCGACGCGCGAAGCTTATTTCGCCTGGCTCGACGAGCAATTGTCCGGCGCGCGCGGCATCGTGCCGCAAGCCGCGCGCGAGGCCGCTGCACTGGATTATTTCATTCTGGAAAGTTGCATGATGGACGTAACACGCTTCACGCCACATGCCTCCGACCTCTGGACCTGGCTGCACAGCGATCCCGCCGCCGACATGCGCACGGAAGCCATCGGCGACATGGTTCGTTGCGTCGTAGCCGACGTTCCGGTCTCGACCTTGAAAGCCCGCCGTGCTCTGGGGCTTCCGCCGCTGCCCGACGGCATCGCCGATCCCGTTGCCGCGTGATCTGGATGTCAGCGCCTCAACCTCTGCCCCGCCCGGTCTATTCCAAGACATCCGTCTTCGTGCCCGCGATCACCTACGCGCCGCCGCCCGGCGATGCGCCATGGTATCCACCGGTGATCGCCGGTGCGGATACCTTAAGCAAGATTCATGAGGAAGGTGATTTCATTGCCGCGTCGCTGGCGCTCATGGAGCGGCTCACGCCCGACGCCTATACGACCTACCTGATGCACTACTGCCGCGAGGGCCGGGCCCGCTTCGGCGCGAGTTGGATGTATGCGGATATTGTCACGGTATTGCTCTGTCTCAGCCGTACGCTAAAGCCGCGCACCTACCTGGAAATCGGCGTCCGTCGCGGGCGTAGTGCCTGTGCGGTGGCGACAGAAGCACCCTACTCCGGCATGTTTCTGTTCGACCTATGGCAGACAGGCTACGCCGGTATCGAAAATCCGGGGCCCGATTTCGTGCGCAACGAATTGGTGAAGGTCAACCATCGCGGTCCGGTCTCCTTCTTCGATGGCGACAGTCACGTTACCTTACCACGTTTCTTCGCCGCCAATCCGAGCGCTTGTTTCGACCTGATCACCGTTGACGGCGATCATTCCGAGCGCGGCGCCGCTCAGGACCTGTGCGACGTCCTGCCGCGTCTGGCCATCGGCGGCGCCATTGTATTCGACGACATCGCTCATCCCGCACACCCAGAACTGAATAACGTCTGGCGCGAGCTTATCCTAGGCGATGAGCGCTTCTCCGCCTGGAGCTTCCGCGATGCCGGGTACGGCGTCGGCTTTGCCATCCGCAAGTATTGAGATGGCCGCCCGCCCCTCCGTGGTCTGGATCACCGGCGCCAGCGGATTTATCGGCGGCCATGTGGCGCGGCAGTTCGCCGCCAATGGCTGGTCGATTCTTGGCATCGATCGCGCGCCGGTCTCGGAAAGCCTCCTTCCCCACATCACCGCCGAAGTCGACGCAACGTCGCTCGTCGAAGCCCTGCGGCGCACGGGTCCACCTCGCGCGGTTTTTCACGGCGCGGGCAACGGCTCCGTCGCCCGCTCCATCGCCGATGCGGCCATGTGCCGTCGCGATACCTTGGACAGCACGCTCCGGCTTCTCGACTTCCTGATCACCGAAGCACCCGATTGCAGATTGGTGTTTCCGTCCAGCGCCGCCGTCTACGGCGCAGCATCCGACGCCACCCTGGCGGAAGACCACCTGCCCAACCCCGTGTCGCCCTACGGTGATCACAAACTGGCGGCGGAAGAAGCCTGCCTCGCGGCCGGCGCGGCCGGACAACCTATCGCGATCTTGCGGATGTTCTCCGTCTATGGTCCGGGCTTGCGCAAGCAATTGCCATGGGAACTGGGGCGTCGCCTGGTCGCCGACGAGAATCCGATTGTTCTCTTCGGCACCGGTCATGAGGTTCGCGACTTTTTCGCCGTCACCGACGCGGCACGGTTGATCTTCGATCTGGCAACCACGCCGCATCCCTCGCCGCTGATTGTGAACGGCGGCACCGGCATCGCCACCACCGTCGCAACCTTCACCCAACTTCTCGCCAAGGCGGTCGGCGTGACGCCGCGGATTGAATTCAACGGTGAGGTGCGCGCGGGCGATCCGCAGGCCTATTGCGCCGACACCACGCGACTGCGCAGCCTTGGCTTCAACCCTGCGGTCACACTTGCCGACGGACTTGCCACCTACGCCGCCTGGCTGAAAGAAGCCGGCGGTTGACCACTCACGTCTGTTCGACGGCGTAATAGCGGCCGTCGCCGTGATTGAAGCCGACGGTCTTGATGGGTGGACAGAGCGCGCTGTCCACCAGATGTCCGAGGCCGATGGCCTTCAGGTGCTTGGCGATCACCTGTTCATTGAGGCGCTTGAGGTCCGAGGGCACGATGGGCGTGTAGCGGTTGAGCACCTCCACACACTCGTCACGATAGGCGTCCCTCTGGGCGATGGCCTTGTTGGCGCCATGAAAGCGATAGATGCCGAAGGGCACCGGCACCACGTACAATGGTGTTTTCTGCAGAAACCGCGCCCACAGTTCGAAATCGCCGGCCAGTTTCAGGCTGAGATCGAAAGTCGCGCCCACTTCATCCCACAGGTCCCGGCGCCAGAACGTACAGTCCTGGACGATCCATCCGCTGGACGGCAATCCCAAGGACCGCACATGCTCGCCGTTATAGAATCCCCACGCGTCCACACCCGGCAAAAAATCCGCCTTGATCACCACACCGTCACGGCGTGCCTGCATGGGATGACGCGAGGTGATCCAACGCACCTCGGGCAACTGATCGAAAATATCGAGCACCGTCTGGATCGTCCACGGCGTCAGTTGATCGTCGGAATTGAGCCAACCCATGTAGGGCGCGTCGGACAGGGCGAATCCCGCCTGGATGGCGTGATACATCCCCTCGTCCTTGGCCGACTGGCTGTGCTTCAGCTGCGGCGCATAACGTTGAACGATCTCCATGGAGTTGTCAGTGGAACCGCCGTCCATGACGATATAATCGACGCGATCAAAGCCCCGTGACGTGACGATGGAACGCATGCAGTCGTCAAGAAACGCGCCGTAATTGAAGTTGGTGGTGACCATGCACAGGCGACCGCCGCTCATGTCTTGCGTCCTCCGAACAGCGGATCCAGGCGCAGATATTTGAGCCTGAGGGATATTTCCATGCCGTGGGGCCATGCTGGCGGTGCTTCCAGCGTCATTTCCCACACCGCGCCCGACTCCGCCTGAACCAAGCCGGAACCGATAGCTTGCGCCTTCTGCCAGTGAGCGGCATCGGCAACCTCACGGCTGAGCCTTTGTCCATCGCCCACATATGTCACCGTAAACTTGTCGATGCCGATGATCGCCCGCGCCCCGGGCCACGTGAACCGCAAACGGTGATAGGTTTCCGGCCCCACCGCTTTGATCGCCGCTTGCAGGTCGGCCCGTCCGAATGCGTTGACCGCAATGGGAATGGTGCCTTGCAGGCGCTCGTCGTAACCGGCGCCGGAATCGGGACACACCATCACCCGCCCCAGCACGGGCCCAGCGGTGAGATGTTCGGGCTGGTAGGCATGGCGAATCCCGCCCGCATAAACGTCGGCGATAAACGGATCAGCGGCAACGAAGGCCGCCGACGGCCAGTAGACCTGATCGAGCCCCATATCCTGAAGCGCCGGCCAGCCCCGGTATTCCAGGCTCGGCCCGTCGAAGGACAGATCGGTGAGCTTGAATGCACCGGTGAAGTCGATTTTGGCCTCGTGCTTCCATGCGCCGATGGTGCCGGCTTCCTGGGGCGTCGGATGAAGATGGCTGGCGGTGATGATGGCTGCGATCTGCGCCTTGAGCAGAGGATCATCGGCGGGCGTTTGTTCCAAACTGCCCATCAGGCCATTGACCGCCGCCACGCCGGTGATGATTCCCGCCTGCAGGGCCTCCATCTGGGCAAGCTGGCTTTCTTCCCGCAAATTCGGCAGCAGCACCGGATTGCCCGCGCTGTCGAAGGCCGACAGGCTTCCTTCGCGGCACATGCAGGCGTGCTCCAGCACAAACGGCACCCGCGACAACAATTCCCCCATGGGTCCGGCGAAACCGTCCTCGTTCAGAAATGCCCGCAGGTCCGTGTTCGCCCGCACATTGTCCTTGGCGCGAGCATTGAGGGCCAGATAAAGCCCCATCAGGCGTAACGGGCTTTTCTCCCATCCCAATATGGCCTGCAGCGCCGTCTGGATGGTGGCGGTGTAGCCCAGATCCATCACCACCGCCGGTCGGGCCGCTTTCACATCGAGGACCCGCCCGATTCCGGCCATCAGATTACGGCGGTTCTCGGCCGCCACGGCCACGGTCTTGGCAAGCAGCGGTGACGATCCGCCGATGGTCCGGCACAAGCTGACCAAAGCATCGTCGCGCGTAATGTCGAACGCGCCAATGCCGGCAGCGGCGAGATCCGCGTTCGTGAGGCCCATGGCCGCAAGTACTTCATCAGTCGTCCGGCCGGGACTGAGCATGGCGAATTCCGGCAACAGGCCCGGAGTCTCCGGCGACAAGGCGGCACGCACCACCGCCCGGCGCGATACCCACAGTTCTTTTGTCTCAAGTGAAACGCCAACCGCAGCTGCGGTGTCCGCGACCAACCGATTGAGGAATCGCCCTTCGCGCATCATGCCGTAGACGCACGTCACGCCCTCCCGCCGGCACGTGGCGACGATCCAGCGCGCGAAGGCGGCAAACACCGGCCCCAGCGTAGCCGCGCCATAACTCCAGTAGGGCACCATGGCGGCAGGCAGATCGTCGGGCGAGCGATTGAACAGGCGCGAGCGTAATCCGGTCAGGCCGAAATCACCCCGCGTTCCCAGCCGCACCGCGCGCTCGGGCATATCCTTGGGGAATTCCACGGTCTGCACGCGGGCGCCGAAACTCCATTTGTCGTAGTGTGTAAAACCCATGCCCCGGGCGCGGCACGGCCACACGTCCGCCTCCAGGCTATCACCCACATGGTGGATCGCAGTTGGCGGCACGCCCGCGTCGGTCACAATGGTATCGAACAGGTCGCGCCATTTGGGGCGGCCCGCTTCGCACGAGACATAAAGCCGATCGAAATCGCGGCCCTCGGCGACTTGAGTTTTACTTTGGGCTTTGCTCAGAAGCCCCCTCACCTGCGCCGATGAAAAATAGGTGTCCGAGACCAGGATAACCCGCGCACCGGCCGCTTTCGCGTGCGCCATGAGCGCCGCTACCGCCGGATCGCAGATCATCAATGTGCTTTCCAGTTCGATCTCTGCCGCCGCACCTGCGGCCGCATCGAACCCTTTGGCGAACAAAAAGCGCGGCAGTTCGTTATGGATGTCGAGGAGGGTAACCTCCCGATAGCCAGTGGCGGCTTCTTTCCGCTCCCGCGCGGTTTTCTCCGCCGCGCGGCGCAATTCGGCGAATTCCACGACGGAAACATGGGCCGCCAGTTTACCGCACGCCGCAAGGCTTCGGCCCAGCAGCAGGAAAACGTCGATGGCCTCCGGCACACGCCGCCAAAGCAGCGTGTCGAACACGTCGACGGACAGCACTTTGATCTGCCCCGCGGCAAGAGCCGTATACACAGGAGCGAGACGCCGGTCGCTCACCGCGGATACCGCGGCAGGAGGCAGAGACGGACACCAGTCATGAAACGCAAAATTCCCCACCGCGGACGGGCCGCGCCGCGACCATTAACCTTGAGCGCGGAGAAGTTTAGCGAATTGAAAGGCTTGGCGTAAGGGCGGCTGAACAACGCATGAACTCCCGCCTTGGCCTGACCCGTTCGCGTCCCTATCCTGGGCCGGCGGACGACTCAGCCGACGTTTCATGGGGGAGAATGCGGCTTTGACCACCGATCCGGATACCAGCTTCTACGGCCGTCTCGCGCCCATACGCACGGCGCCGGGCATCTTTGACGACGCCAATTACGTCGAGGCGCCCGCCGACTGGCTATTGGCGGTGTCCGACATCCGTGGGTCCACGGCAGCGGTAGCGGCCGGCCGCCATTCCGACGTTAATTTCGCGGCGGCAGCCATGATCGCCGCCCTCACCAACCTGTGCGGCCAGATCCCCTATCAGTTCGGCGGCGACGGCGCGACCGCCCTGGTCCCGCCCAGCGACGAGAACGAGGTGCGCCGCGTGCTGGCCCGCGTACGGACCTTCGCCGCCCGGGACTTCAATCTGGAGCTGCGCATCGGACTGGTCTCCGTCAAAGCCCTCCGCGATCGGAACAAGGTCGTGCTCGTCGGCCGCTACGAAGCGTCCCCCGGCAGCGCCTATGCCGTGTTTCGCGGCGGCGGTATTGAACTCATGGAATCGTCGGTCAAGGGACGCGGCGATGACACCCTCGGGCACGAGGCCATGATCGGCGACAACGAGGACGACGGCGACCCGCCCGACCTCACGGGATTGTCATGCCGTTGGACACCCATCAAGGCGACGCGCGGGCGCATGGTGTCCCTGGTGCTGCGCTGCGCCGATCATCATGCGGTCCACATGGAAATTGCGCGAATCGCCGGACTGGAAACCTTGAACGCCGTGACTCAAGCCGCCCTGGAACCGCGCTGGCCGCCCAAGGGTCTGGTGCGCGAGGCCAAGGCCCGCCGCGGCCGCGTGCCGCTGATGCTCATGATCCCGGTTGTGGCGGTCATCACCTTCGTCGCCTACCTGTTCGTGCGTAACCGGTGGAACACCGGATCGTTCAACGCCAACCGCTATGTGAAGGAAGTGGCCGAAGGCGCCGTGGATTTCGCCCGCACCGACGAGAGCCTGTGTGTGGTGTTCGATTGTCCCGGCGACAAGATCGAGCCTATCCGAACCTACCTGGACGACCGCGCCGCGCGCGGCGATCTCAAGTACGGCATGCACATCTCCGATCACGCGGTAATGACATGCCTGGTGGTCTCACCCACCTATGGCCAGCATGTACACTTTGTCGACGGTGGCGACGGCGGCTACACCCGCGCCGCGACTCAGCTTAAGGCGCAGGTGGCGGGATAGGCGATTCAGTATGTTGTAAACGCTTCACGGGGTCCTCTTTGCAAAGCGCAGGGATCATATCAGGGAAAATTTTTGCGAACTTCGTGCACTCCGCTTTCACCCCCTCGGCAACCTGACGACAAGAAAGAGTGTAGACATTGCATGGAGCCGCATTCCAGTTTCTCAGGGCCTTGAAGCATTCATCCGCATAGGCGGAAGCACGCTTCTCCCCAATCTCACCCCAACAAGTCTTTTCTGTTTGTTCCACTAAAATATTTGATGCGCTCTCAATACATGCGAGCTGCGAGTCCTGATCAACCTTAACCGCTTCCAACGGGCAGACGCGGAAATCACCAGTCACATGATTGTCGGTCTCCAGGACGTTAGCCACGTTCGCCGGAAGCGGAAAGTAGTCACCACCAATCTTCGGGAAATCAGCCGGAGCGTTTAACCAAAATGATCTGTATTTACCATCGACGTACAGCTCGATCATGAAGTCAATTCTGACTTCCAACCTTCCGCGGACATTAAAACACTCACCGACAAGATGTTTATTCCCTTCACATATGAAATCTGGCGCGCACTTTCTAGAGCCTGGAAAAGCAAATTTAGCTGCTGTGCATTGCGCCCGCTCTGTCGCGAAAACGGGTCTGGGAACCATTGCCGCGCAAAGCATCGCCAACATTGCTAGCAGTCGAATCATTTGAAACTACGCCTGCCTCAGCACTTCTTTGAGGATTTAGTTCTTACCATAAAAGTCGATAAACGCGCGCGGGCCTTTGGCAATCGCTTTGCCTTTGTTAACCGAATCGAGGCTAGCGGGCACCGGGTTTACAAACGGCCCCATTTGAAGACTTGGTGAAAGACCCGTATTTATCCATTTCTGTACAACCGGCGGACCTATTCCATCCTGATGCATGGCCATGTTGAGAAGACTTGGATCGAGTTTAGTATCCATAGAATCTTGTGCGGCTTTCATTGCGAGGACCCATTGCTGCTTCTGGGCTGGATTACTAAGATCGTCGGGTAATTTTGGCTTCATGTGGGGGTTAACTGTCCCATACATGGCCGCAAGATTTGTTCTTGCCTGATGAAGTTGTTCCGCGGAATCCGGGTCCCAATTATTGGGATCATTTGCGCTTTTGTTTGGGTCGATGAGTTGAGGGCGAAGCGCACCCGTTTCTCCGTAAATGGCTGCCGCCCGCGATCCGATATCTATTTGCCTTTGAACCTCGGGCGAAATCGGGCCAAGGATTCCTTGGGTAATCGGACTATTCGCAACAAGATTCTGCCAGTTCGCCGTGCCGTATTCGGGCGCAATTGTGTCGAACGCTGACCAGGGGTCGTTCGAGGTTGCCGGCAAACTCTGCGGCCCGTACGCAAGCGGCGGCAGGAGGTCCGGGTTCCGTGAACTTGGCGCGCTATTGTCCGGCTGCGGCACGAAATTTGAACTGAGCACACCGGGCACAGTGTTCGTTGCACCCGAACTTATATCGGGCGCCGACCCGGAACCGGACGCCGCATCGCTCTAAAAAATGTACGGGTTCGGGTTGTCGGACGGCGGAAGCGTCAACGGCATGGGCAGCGTTATCGGACCCGGGCTAGGCCCCCACGATGGCCGGAACGGCAGGGTGTCGTCCGGGTAAAGGCTCGGCAACGAGTCGTCATCCGACCCGACGGCGAGAAGTCCTCGCGGTCGCCGGGGATAGATCCAGGAATCACTCATTAAATAGCTCCATCGAACGCGCCCACGGCGGCAGATGGAAACAGGGTCAGGGCGATTCCGCCCTCCCGTCAATTACAAATAAGAACAAGAAGGGAACAAATGCCCAGCCCGCAACAAAACGTGCTGTCACATAAGGTCCAGCGACCCGTCCGAAACTGGTTAAGAATCAATGAGTTCATACATATTCGTTAACGTGGGTGCGTCGCTTTAGTAGGTCCGGAGTCGAAAATGACTCTCCCTCCCACGACCTGTAGGCCAAGCCGGCCACTCCACCCCAAGAATCTTTATCTTGGTTAATTCTCTTAAGAGTTGAGTAAGGATTGGCGCCTACAGTTCGTCTCAGCCAGAAGGGCTTGTTGAGACGGCTGACGCACTCTCCCTCCCTCCTCCCCCTCCCACCCGAGAGGCGTCAGAATAGGCGGTCCCCGTCCCCGCGGGGACCGCCACTTTTTTCCGCCAAATCGGATCGGATCGGCATACCCAGATCCTCGCCGCGCCGGCGTTCCAACGCCTCGGTGTAGTGACGCAAGGCCATAGCCTCGGTCAGATAGCCGATCACCCGGCGGTCGTCCGCCGACCGCAGCACCGGCAGCGTCTCCACCGTCAGGGCATCGAACCGGGCAAGGGCGGTGCGGATGTCTTCTTCCGCCAGCAGGAAATTATCTTTTCCGCTGGCCAGGTCCGCCGCCACCAAGGTCGCCGCGGCAATTTCCACGTGGGGATCGTAGAGCAACGCGGTTTCGATGGCGCCGTGAAAGCGACCGTCACCATCAACGACGAAGACGCGCGCGATGCTCCCGCCCGCGAAATCTTTCCGAAGACGCGCCACGGACGTTTCCAGGCTCACCACCACCGGATCGCTGCGCATAAGGCGGACAACCTTCAGGTCCTTCACCCAACCCACGTCGAAAGCGCCTTTGAGCGGCAACCCGCGTAAGTGAAAGCGCCACGTGGCGAAGGAATACCCAAAGCGCAAACGCACGATGGTCGATGCCGTCACCACCCCTGTCAGCACGGCGATGGTCACCGGCAGGTCGCCGGTGGATTCGAGCACCAGGAAAACCATGCACAGCGGCGCGCCGATGATGGCCGCGCCCATGGCGCCCATGCCCACCAGCTGCAACACCGTCTGTTGCGCCGCCGTCTCGGGCGCGGCGGCGGCGAGCAGACTGGCGACCGCTCCACCGAAGACACAACCCAGAAACAGAGACGAACTGAACAGGCCGCCACGAAAGCCGCAGCCAAGACTGAGTGCAGACGCGAACATTTTCGCGATCAACAGTACAAGCAGCGCGAACAAGGGCCAGTGATTGTCCAGATGGTATTGGATGGCACCCTGCCCGCTGCCGAGCACCTGCGGCGAGGCCGAGGCGACGACACCCAGCAGCACACCGCCGAAGATCGGCCGCATCCAGTCGGCGGCGGCGGCATTGCGCAAGGCCTGCTCGAACAGGGTCGCGGCGCGCATGGTCACGATACCGATAAGCGCGGCAACCATGCCAAGGCCGATGCAAGCCGGATAGACCCAGGTGGCCACATGGAAGTCGCCGGTCACGAGAAAGAGCAGGGATTGGTCTCCGCCCCACACGCGGGCCAAGGCCGCGCCCACCAGGGAGGCCAACGCCACCGGTGCCAGTGCCCTCGGCGTATAGCTGCCGTGTACCAGCTCGAAACCATAGAAGGCGCCGGCCAGAGGCGCATTGAAGGCCGCCGAGATGGCCGCAGCCGCACCGGCCGTGACAAAAATCCGGCTATCTTCGCGCCGCAGGCGCAGATAACGGGCACAGGCGGAAAACAGCGCGGCCCCGATCTGGGTGTAGCCGGCTTCCATGCCGACCGACGCGCCGCTTACGTTGGATGTGAAGGCCGAAAGGGTCAGGCGCAAGCTATCGCGCACGGACATTTGGCCGCTGTGGAGCGCATTGGCTTCGATGGGGTCGACGATGTCCCTGGCGCGGTCACGGCGGAAAAAGTGACGGGTCACCGCCAGGATCACGCCGCCCGCGACGGGTATACCAATGGCCCGCAGGGATTCCATATGCACCTGCGCGCTCAGATGTTCGCCCACGGACAGATCGAACGCCCAGGCATGAAGCCGCAGGATCAACCAGTGTATGGCGGACACCAGCAGGCCGACCGGTGCGCCGATGAACGCAGCGATTGCGATAACCGACACTTCCGACCCGCGCACGGAATGGCGCAGGCGCAGCACCGTACGCACCAGTGGGCGCAAGAAGCCACGGCGTGCGCGACCGAGAAAGCCCTGCGTCTGTGCCGATAGGGTCAACACGTCTCTGATCCTCCCGGATCAAACGCCGTGACGGATCGCGGCAATTACAATTCCTTCAACGCCACAATCGTCAGCAGGGTTGCCGGCGCGAGCCACCGCACCAACAGATTCCCGAGCTTGAGCCAAAAGGGCGAGATCGGTGAAAGTTCCTCACGGACGATGTCCGGCGTCAGACGCCAGCCGGAAAATATCAGCAGTGACACACCCGCGATGGGAATCAAGCCATCGGACGTCAGGCTGTCGATGACCTGGAACACGGTCGCCCTGGCGAATATCGGGATCGCCGATAACGGATGGATGTCGCGGGCGACATTGAATGAGAAATTAATCCCGATGCCGAGCAACCAGGCGGCGGCAGCGAACCCCAGAGCAGCCTCGGAGCGCTGCCAGCCGTGCCGCTCCATTGCCCAGGCAACCAATGGTTCCAGGGCGGCGATGGCCGAGGTCAGGGCCGCCAGGGTCATCAGCAGGAAAAACAGCGCGCCGACCACCTGCCCGGCCGGCATCTGGGCGAAGGCGGTGGTCATGGTGACGAACACCAAGCCGGGTCCTTCGGCCGGATTGAGGTGGTAGGCGAAGACGATGGGAAAGACCGCGAAACCCACCAGCAGCGACATCACCACATCGGCGGCTACAATGACCGCCGCGGCCCGCGTGAGGTTTGCGCTACGATCGAGATAGGCCCCAAATGTCATCATGATGCCGAAACCGACAGTCACGTTGAAGAACGCGCTGCCGATGGCCGTCAGCACCCCGGTCAACCGTAGCGTGGCGAAATCCGGACGCAGGAGAAACTGCGCAGTGGCGGCAAGGGCGCCGTTCAACCCGCTGTACACGACAAGTCCCAAGAGCACGGCGATGAACAGAGGCACCAGAATCTTGAACGCCCGTTCGAGGCCGTCGTGCAGGCCTTGCGCCACAAGCATGGCGACGACCAGACAAAAGGCGCCGTGCAAGCAGATCAGCGTGATCGGGTCGTCCACGAAGGCGTCGTAAGCCGCGCGCACCGCATCAGGCGAAGCGTTAGCGAAGGCGCCGTTGCCGAGCCGCACCATATAGGGCACCGCCCAACTCGCGAACACGCTCGAGTAGCTGAAGACTAGGAACGTCGCCACCATACCAATGACGCCGAAATAGCGCCACAGCGGGCTCACGCCAGCTTCACGCGCCAGCTGTGCGATAGATCGCACGGGGTTTCCGCCACCACGACGGCCGATGATCAATTCCGCCACCAGGACCGGCATGACGATGCCGAACGCGGCCAATACATAGATCAGCACGAAAGCGCCGCCACCGTTCGCGCCGGTGACATACGGAAACCGCCAGATGCTGCCAAGCCCAATTCCCGCGCCCACCGCTGCCAGCATAAAAGCTCCACTCGAGGTCCATCGCGCATAAGCGGGACCAACGGGAGACGACGGCACGGGTGCGTGATCAGGCATGGAACAGACTTAGTGGAAATCGCCGCATGTTCAATCGTTGAACCGGCCGGATTTCACGACATTGGTCCAGCCTTTCGCGATTAAATCAACCATGTCCTGCTCGTCGGCAGGGGAATGATTGGCAAATCCGTTCAACGGGCACAGCTCGGCCCCGGCGTATTCGGCGGCATGGAGCGCGGGCTGGAGGTGGGCGAGATAGTTGAAACGCACGTCGGCGCGATAACGGCGCAAGGCCATCATATCCACCCGCGCCGTCACCAGCGTTTCCCCCGACGTCTTTGAACGCGCTTTGACCCTCCCGAGATAGTCGACGATCTCCGAGGGAATCCGTTCTTGCCCCACCGTGCCGTCATCGTCGATGAAGGGCCCGATGTTGGCATAGGCCAGATAGGTCAAATTCTCCCACGCCCGCACGCGGCGGACGGCAGAGCTGTTGGGGTCGAGACGCTGGCTGGAGGAGCCCGAGGGGGCCGGGTAACCAGACTCATGAATGGCGGCACCGGGAACCAGCACAAGTTCGGCGCCGCGCATGGCCAACGCGCGCACCATTTCCGGCATGGCCACGTCGCCCGCAATGGCGCATCCGATTTTTCCCAAAGGGGTATCGATGACGGGGAACAGGGATTGGCGGCCATAGGTGGCGACGAAGGTATCGTGGATATCGCCGGGCCGAGTCTTGGCGCTCAGACCGTAAAGCTTGCGATACACCAGCTTGAGTTGGTCCTCCGGCATGATGCCGTCGGGCCCAATTACAAACGCGCTCATGAAGTAGCGACCGGGAAAATCGGGAATACGTTCCACGGCCGCTCCGGCGATGGTCGCGCCGGTACTACGTGCAACAGCAGCGAGCGCGGCCGTTTCCGCGCCCGGCATAAGAAGGCCGGCCCGCTCCCAATCGATAGTCGAACGTTTGACCGCATAGCCCTGGAGGCAGAATTCGGGAAAGACGACGAGCTTAGAGTCAAAGTCCCGTACCGCCTGTTCCACCAGACCGCACACCCGCGCCACGTTCTCGCGGATGCATTCCGGCCGGAACAACCCATGCTGGCCTTTATAAACCGGGCGCACGGCAGGTTGGGCAACGGTGACGTTGTAAGTGGACAGCAAGGTCATGTGCGACCGCTCCACGGTCCCGAGAAAAACAACGTCATCTCCCCATCCCCTGTTCGGAGTCCACGCACCACCGGGAAACGCCCCTGGAGAGCATAGCAGCGGCTCGTCCGTACCCCATGCAATATTGTAAGCTTGAGCACAAGCCGGCCTTAACCCAAAGCCGCGACCCACATGGAAACCGCCTATGAACATGCCCTACACGCGGCGTGAGCACCTCGCCGACGCTACCGTTCACGGCGTCGGCGTGACAACGGGCGTTGTCGGTGCCCTCTGGCTCCTGGTGACGGTGTTTGGGCGCGGCGGCCCGTTGCTGCTGGCAGCCATGGGGATCTACGGCTTTGGCTTGCTTGCGATGCTGGGCTTTTCGGCGGCGTACAATCTGGTCGCCGATCCGGCTCGGCGTGAGCAGCTTCGGACCTACGATCATGCCGCGATCTTCGTGATGATTGCCGGGACCTATACGCCCCTCGCCCTCGTCGCCCTGAAGCCCGGAGACGGTCTCGGCCTGTTTGCCTTCATGTGGGCGGCGGCATTGGGAGGCGGCGCGTTAAAATTGGTGTGGCCGCGGCGCTTCGAACGCCTGTCCATTGCCGCCTATCTGGTGCTCGGATGGACCTTCTTGTGGATGTGGAAACCTCTGATCGCGGCGATTCCACCAACCGGGATATGGCTGCTGCTCGCGGGTGGAGCGCTTTACACCGCCGGGGTCGGATTTCATCTTGCCCGGCGAATGTCCTATCACAATGCCCTGTGGCACGCCCTGGTCCTGGCCGCCGCTGCCTGCCACTACGCCGTCATTCTGCGTTATGTGGCGATGCCGGCCGTTGGGTAGGCGACGCGACCGCACTTGCAGGTGACGAGACTCCACGTCCTGCCTACACCGGTAATGCAATCCTGAAATTGCCATGCGTGACCGCTGCCGCGTTGCCTCGCAACGCGGTACGCACCCGCGCATCCACATCCTTCCCAGAGGAATCCATGATGATCAAACGTGCCCCCACATCGGGCCGGGGCGTGGCCCGCGGCCTTGCGTCCATGCTCGGCATCCCCGGCGATATTGCCGAAGCCGCGGGCGAGCCCGCCGTCGCCGCCATGATGGCGCTGAAGCTGGCCAGGGATGCGGGCGGCGGTTCACTACGCCATCAGCACGTCGCAAGGGCGCAGCGGCATATCGCGAACCTGGACCCCGCCCGCCATGGCACACTTGTCCAACACCTCCAGGCCCGCGCCGTCGCCCTTGGCGGACGCGGTAACGATACCCAGGTCGCCCACGTGACGCCGGGCGAGGTCGTGGTGCCCGAGAGTCTGCTGACACCGGATGTGGTCGCGATCCTCCAACGTGCCGCTCTTGAAAAAGGCATCGACCCGTCGCACTTTGTCGTCGGGAGCGGCCGGAATTCCATCAATCCCAGAACCGGACAGCCGGAGTTTCTCTACGAGGACCCGGACACCGAGAACGATACGCCGCCGCCCGACATACCGCCCGGACAGCAGGTGGCGGATGTGTACGTTTCAGACTTCCCGTATATGGCACACCTAGCGGGCCACATGGGAATTGGCGTGAATACGGCCAAAACACAAGGGTTCTATCCGGCACAGAGCGATGGCGGCAAAGAATTAATGGGCAATAATGTTCCGGGTACTGTGAAGAAGGATGATTTGACTCGTACGCAATGGACAACCAGAATTCCGACAACCCCGGCACAGGATCAGGCTGTTCAAGATTATATCAATCGACGAACTGCTAATCCTGGCGACTACAATTTGTACGACCGAAATTGCTCTGAGTTTGTCGGAGATGCTCTGAAAGCAGGCGGGATCCCGACCCCGTCGGATACAATGATTCCAAACGTATTTTATCCAAGCTTGCTAGGAAAGAACTGGCGAGGAAGTCGATGACATATGGACGGCAGATTCGATTGTGGGCCGTCGCCGGTGCTGCGGTTCCTGCCATTTCACAGATGATGGGCTGGCTTTCCTCCATTGTGGTTTCCCATTTTGCTCATTCTGCCGAACTCCCAAACTGGGGACTCATACCCACATTTATCCTTACCGTCGCGACGCTTGCTCTATGCCCGCCTTCCATCTGGTTTGGGGTGCTCGATGGCGATGAGTCACCGTGGGATTTCGTGGAAGTATTCGCTGCAGTCGCGGTAGCGAACACCATCCTATATATCATCCTCGGATCGATCATCTGGTGGATAGTAAACAGGGCATGGCCTCATGCCCGAGCGAATGCGTCACGCGTTTTTGGGCTGCGCCGTAATTAGAGCAGCTGAAAACCAGGACTCCGCCAGATCGTCACTATGAGGACCGAATGCCGCTGACGCCGTTCCATTTAGGTCCTGGAGCTTTATTTAAGGCGGTTGGCGGCGAACGTTTCAGCTTTACGATCTTTGGCGGATCCCAAGTCCTGATGGATGTTGAACCGTTAGTGAGAATGGTTCGAGGAGATGCAGCGCTCCATGGCCCCAGCCATACAGTTCTCGGAGCGTGTATCATCGGCCTTGTGTCTGGAGTCGCTGGCCGTCCGATTAGTGAAACGGCGTTGCGATATCTGAAGATCGTTCACCGTCCATTGACATGGCCGGTCTCGTTCGCCAGCGCGTTCGTCGGTACATACTCCCATATTGCTCTCGACGCGATCATGCACAAGGACATGAATCCCTTGTGGCCATTCGCGGTCGGCAACGAATTACTCGGCATTATATCGACGAGTTCGCTGTATCTACTTTGTGTCATTTCCGGGATTTTTGGAGCTTGGATCATCGCGACTAAAACAAACCGGTCACCATGACCAGCACCAACCGCAGAATTAGGCCCCCGGCCTTGGCCGGGGGCTTTTTTGTTGTTTCGCGAAAGCGCAACCCTTGAAGGAGTGCTTACCCCTTGAACATATCGGCGAAGCGCCGGGCCTTGCGGCCTTTCCAGGCGCCGCGATGATAGGCGTCTGACCCGATCAGCGGCACAACGGTAGTGGCTTCGGCGAACACCATCTGTTCGTACGCCGTCTCGACCTTGCCCCAGGAATTGGCTTCCTTCAGGGTCGAGGACGAACACGCGCCGTCGCGGCTGTCGGCGACGGTGATCTGCACGGCGTATTTGTGCATCTCCACTTCCTTGCCGAGAATCTCGGCGCACACCACCGTGTCCTGAACGAAGTTCTTGGGTACGCCGCCGCCGACCATGAATAGACCGGTCGTACCGGCCTTGATCTTGATGTCCGTCAGTTCGCGGAAGTCGGCGATGGAATCGATCGTGATGTGCGATTTCGGATTGCGCACCTGATGCAGCACCAGGCCGAACCCCGCAGATGAATCTGTGAACGCCGGACAGAAGATCGGCACGCCGTGATCGTAACAGGTTTCGATCAGCGAGCCTTTTTTCTTGGCGTTCTTTTTCAGCCACTTGCCCATTTCGTGAATGAAGGCACGGCTGGAATAAGGTGCCGGCTTCAGGCTGTCGGCGATTTCGCCGATGGTCTGGTCGCAGTTCTGAAGCTCTTCCTCGTCGATATAGGTGTCGTAGATACGATCGATATAGAGGTCACGCAGTTGGGTATCGTCGATAAACTGTGAGCCCTGGTAGTGCTTGAAACCCAGCGCCTCGAAGAAATCCATGTCGACGATCGAAGCACCCGTGGAGACGATGGCGTCCACCATACCGAAGCGCACCATGTCGGCGTAGACCTGCATGCAGCCGCCGGCCGACGTCGAGCCGGCCAGGGTCAGGATCACCGAACCCTTTTTGTCGCCGATCATCTTGTTGAAAATTTCCGCCGCCCGTGCCGTATCACGGCTGGTGAAAGACATCTTGCCCATGGCGTCGATGATGGGCCGGGCATCGAAACTGGTGATGTCGATGTGTTCGACCGGGGTCGAAAGCAACTGGGCTTTGCGATTGGTTCTCGGTTTTGTCTTGGGCTTGGCCATGGGTCGCGGGTCCGTTCGTGGCTGGGGGGCGGAACAATAAATCAAGGCAATAAAAAACACCGGACGCGCGTCACCGCGTGTCCGGTGCCGGTCTTGAAAACAAGACTATTCTAACGCGGGCGTGCTGTCGTCCTCGTGAAGGTTCGGCGACGGCGCTGCCACCATTTCCGGGGGCATTTCAGCAGGCGTTACCGGAACCGGTGGCGGCGCGGCCAGCGGCTGCTCGACCAAGCTCAGCCGGCGGCGCGGCCGGACCGTGCCCACGGCTCCCGCCTCAGGCCACACCGTCGCCACGGTCTCCGCGTGGAAACCGTTGAAACGGGTTTGCATCGCCGCGCCATAGGCACCGAGAGCACCGATCTCGATCCAATCCCCCTCCTGGGTATCTTCCGGGAGCAGGAAAGGACCCTTCATCTTGTCCATGGTGTCGCAGGTCGGGCCGTAGAAGACGAACGGCACCAGCTTCTCCGACGGGAGCTTGGTTGAAAACCCCCGGCCGCCGGCTTCCCTGGCCGCATCCTTCGCCGCGTTGGTCGCACGTCCTGTCGCCTTAGGGCGGACCAGCCGCACCGGATAGCGCCAGCCCAAGGAACCGGCGTCAAACAGGCTGCCGTAGGTCCCATCGTTGATATAGAGGCGGCGGCCCTTGCGCAGGGTCACGCGCACCAGCATGGACGCGCCGTCCGCGACCATGGCCCGGCCGGGCTCGCACCACAGCTCAGCGCCCTGATCCACCAGGGGCTGGGCGGCGCTGACGATGGTGCTGATGAAGTTCTCAAGCGGTGGCGGCGTCATGCCGGGATAGGTGGCCGGGAACCCGCCACCCACATCGACCACGTCGACCTTCACCTTGGACTTGGCGATGACCTCGGCCGCCCGCTCGATAGCCGTACGGTAGGCTTCCGGAGACATGCACTGGGAACCGACGTGAAAGCAGATGCCCAGCTTATGGGCGACCTTACGGGCATGGCGCAGAAGCTCCGCCGCTGAACCCGGCGCCGCACCGAACTTGCCGGAAAGATCGTAAGCGGCGGCATTGTTGCCGACCGCCAGGCGTACATAAAGATGCAGGTTCTTGGCGGAGCGGGTCTCCTCCAGGATCTTCATCAGCTCGGAGGTCGAATCGAGGGAGAACGAGCGGATGCCCATCTTGTAGGCCGCGCGGATCGCCTCACGGGATTTGACCGGATGCATGAAATGCATGGTCGCGTCGGGAAACAGACCCGCCACCGTGCGCGCTTCCTCCAGGGAGGCGACGTCAAAGTTACGGATGCCGGCCGCATACATATGCTGCAGCATTTCCGGGTTGGGATTGCACTTCACCGCATAGAGCACGCGCCCGGGAAACAGGTCGAGAAACCGGCGTGCCTGCGAACGAATGGCTTCCGGGAAGATGCATTCCACCGGCGCTTCGGGCTTCAGGCGCTTGGCGACATCGTCCACCGACCGGTAGATCGGAGCGGAGGTCGGGGCCGTGGACGGCCAGTTTTGGGGGATGTCGAAGGGCAGAATTTTACGATTGCTCATTCCCGATTTCTTCCATTGATCCCGTCGCACGAGGACGACGCTTGTTGTGCATCCACTCCGGCCGCAGTCGCAGCGGGAGTTCTCGGTTCCGGAGCGCTCAGGCGTCCGGCGGACAACAGCGGGATCAATCCAGAATCACATCGTACTTGGAGATGACGACCAGATCGTGGCCATCCCAAGCGATGTGCGAGCAGTCGATGAACGTGGCCGGAACGCAGGCGCGTTTGCGGCTCACGCGGACTGGCGTAGGGGCTCGATGGCGCGGGTCGGGTGCCTGGAGGGACATGGCACGGCCTCCTTTTATCAATCAGACGAAGATAGCGGTCTAACCAACGAAAGGACGCTTACGTCGTTGCTTAACGGCGATTTGCTTTAGGCACGTGCGCGTACGTCTTGAACTCGCATTTACTCCTATTGCGGTGAATATCAAGTAAAAATCCTGGCTGGGCCAATTTTTTTTGACTCCCGGACCCTGATGCGCCGATGCTGGCGCGAGGGGAGAGACCCGTGGCGGCGGACATCACGCGCCCGACGCCGCGACCACATCATCATCGCAAACCGGGAGGACACGACCAATGCAGACATACCCATACACCGACCTCGTCATGGTCCTGGCGATCCTTTTCTATATCTGGACAGCCATGAAAGTTGGCGGTGCCCGCGGCACCTACAAGGTGCCCGCGCCGGCGACGGACGGCCCGCCGGAGTTCCAGCGGATCTTCCGAATACAAATGAATACGCTGGAACAGATCGTGTGGTTCCTGCCGGCGCTGTGGCTGTTCGCGTCCGCCTGGGGCGACATTTATGCCGCTGCCATCGGCATTTTCTGGCCCATTGGGCGGATTCTTTTCGCGCGCGGCTACCTGGTGGCGGCGGAAAAGCGGGGCCTCGGTTTCGGCATCACCTTCTTCACCTCGGCGATCCTGCTTCTGGGCGGGCTCGCCGGCACGATCAGGAATATGCTCTGAGAAGAAGGCATGAGAGCGCCGGGCGAGCCCCACCAACGGGGTTGGCCCGGCACCAGGCACGCCGCCGGTCAAGACGTAGTCACAGCCCCACCCACATAAGTTCCTAAACGGCGCGCGGTGCGCATGAGTTGGCTGTCGGCCCGAACGAAGCTCGGGCCGGTAGTCACCTCGGTCATGGGGATGTCGGTCACAAGGCCGCCACGCCAGGCCACCATGCGACTACTTTCCCCCGCGGCAAGGACGTGCACGGCCCTGGCACCGAAGGCCGAGCCCAGTAGCCGGTCGAACATGACTGGAGAACCGCCGCGCTGCACATGGCCCAGGACCGTACAGCGGGCATCGAACCCGGTCCGGCTTTGCAGGCCTTCGGTGATAGCGGTGCCTACGCTGCCCTTGAGGCGGCGCTCCTCCGCCGGCCGTTTGATGCCTTCGGCGACCACGACCAGGACCGGGCTGGGACGGTCGTGGGTAACGCGCCGCACATGGGCGGCAACCGCATCCAGATCGTAAGCAAACTCGGGCATGAGGATGGCATCTGCCCCACCGGCGATCCCACCGAAGAGCGCAAGATAACCCGAATCGCGTCCCATGACCTCCGTCACCATGATGCGGCGATGGCTAGCGGCGGTGGAGGCGAGTCGGTCCAAGGCCTGGCCCACGACCTCAACCGCCGTGAAGAAGCCGACGGCGAATTCCGTGCCGGGCACATCGTTGTCGATGGTCTTGGGCACGCCCACCCACGGAATGCCGGCCGGCGTCAGAAGACGGTCGAACAACCGCATGCTGCCGTCGCCACCGATGACAACAATGGCGTCCAGCCCGAGCGCGCGGATGGCAGCCAGCACCTCAGCCGACCGATCGCGTTTGGTGCCGTCAGCATCGGGAAAGGCGAACGGGTCGCCTTTCGTTGTGGTGCCCAAAATCGTGCCGCCGGCCCGCAGCAGGTCGCCGCGCACCGCATCGGCAGTCAGGGGCAGGATGTCGGGCGGATTGGCGAGCAGACCAAGATGACCATTGCGCAATCCGAGCACCCGCCAGCCGCGGCCGACGGCGGCATCGGTCGCCGCGCGAATGACCGCGTTCAAACCCGCGCAGTCGCCGCCACTGGTGAGGATGCCGAGGGTCGCAATGGTCATGGGGTGCCTCTCGTTCCCGGCTTGGGGCGGCAGCGTTACTTGTGTAATTTCCGCCAATGCGCCTGTTCGTCGCGGGTAAAGGCGTCGATCATGGCGCGATAGACCGCCTCGATGGTGTCGGGATTGACCTTCTCGGCGGCGGCAATATCACGGACCTTGCGGACGATTTCCTCGACGCGCGAGACCACGACCACACCCTCGACCGAGGGCTTGAACTTGGCCGCCGCCGTCACGAAGCGGTGGCGCTCGCACATGAGCGGTACAATCAGCGCATCGAGGCGATCGATATTGGCGCGAACGTCGGCAAGGCTGGTGCATCCGTCCCGCCAGTCGCCCTCCGTTTCGGATTTCGCACCGTCTTTGCCATCCTTTGCGGTCATGGCATTCGTCTCCAAAAGCCCCACGCGGCACATTCGAACGCTGCGGCAGCCTGTGCCGCATGGCTGACGTTCAATAGCTATAGGCTTCGTAGGCTTTGGTCACGTCGCCGCCCCACGCCGCACCATAAGCCGCCAGCATACTCTCTGCTGGCGTTATCCCAGAGGCGGCAATTTCCTGCAAGGGCGCCAGGAACATTGTTTCATCCTTCCCGGACGCGTTGAGCCGACCGCGGCGGCGCAATCCTGCCTGCGACAAGACCAGAACCTCATTGGCGATGTCCTGCACCGTTCGACCGCGGATCGTCGCTTTCAGGGCGCGCGTCGGCACCGCGTCATGGAGTTCCTGGCGTTCCGCCGCCGTCCACCCTTTGACGATATCCCAGGCCGCCTCGAGGGAATCGCCATCATAAAGAAGGCCCGTCCAAAAAGCAGGCAAGGCACAGAGTCGGCCCCAGGGGCCGGAATCCGCGCCGCGCAACTCGATATAGCTCTTGATGCGCACTTCGGGAAAAGCGGTCGACATGTGATCGATCCAGTCGGCCACCGTCGGCAGCTCGCCCGGCAACGCCGGCAGCTTACCCTTGAGGAAGTCGCGGAACGATTGGCCGGCGGCGTCGATGTAGCGATCTCGGTAGACGAAGTACATCGGTACGTCGAGGGCATAATCCACATAGCGCTCGAAGCTCATGCCATCCTCGAATGCGAACGGCAGCATGCCCGTACGTGCCGGATCGGTATGACGCCAGATCTTGGCGCGATAGCTGAGAAAGCCGTTGGGCTTACCCTCGGTGAACGGCGAGTTCGCCCACAGCGCCGTGGCGATCGGTTGCAGTGCCAGGGACACCCGTGTCTTCTTGACCATGTCGGCCTCGGACACGTAGTCCAGATTCACCTGAACGGTGCAGGTTCTCAGCATCATGTCGAGACCCATGGTGCCGACTTTCGGCATGTATTCGCGCATGATTCGATAGCGGCCCTTGGGCATCCAATGGATATCCTCGCGTCGCCAGTTCGGCGTGAACCCGAGACCCAGCATCCCGACGCCCAGCTCATCGCCAACCGCCTTCACCTGCTTCAAATGCTCGCCAACTTCGCAACAGGTTTGGTGAATATTGTCGAGCGCCGCCCCGGACAACTCCAGCTGTCCACCCGGTTCGAGCGAAACCGTCCCCTTGCCGGCCTGCTTCAAGGCGATCAGCGTGTCGCCTTCGTTGACCGCCTCCCACCCGTAACGCATGAGCCCGGTGAGAAAAGCCTTGATACCGACCGGCCCATCGTAGGGCAGCGCTTTAAAATCCTTGCGCGTATAGGCGAACTTTTCATGCTCGGTGCCGATCCGCCATTGGTCCTTGGGCTTCGCGCCATCGGCCACCACGGCGATCAACTGCGCCTTGGACGTGATTGGCTCTGCTTGGCTTGAGCGGAACGATGTCATGGAAAGCCCCGGGAAATGACGGAGTTGGGCATGGGGACCGCTTACTTAGGTCGAGACCCACAGTTGCGCCAGGGTTGATTTCATCCGGCCATACGTTTAGCGGTCCGATTCTAACATGCGCATCCCGGTTCGGCGGGCTGTCTTGCTGATGTTAAACCACTAGCTGGGACGACCCCAGTCGCCCTGCGCCGCCTGCCAGCAGGTCAATGCCGCCAAAGCCGCCGTCTCGGCACGGAGAATCCGTGGACCGAGTACAAGCGGGCTCACATAGGGCAGGCCGCGCAATAATCTTTGCTCGTCCGGATCAAAGCCGCCCTCCGGGCCGACCAGGATTGCCGCACGGCCGCTCGCCCCGTGCATCGCGATCATAGCCGGTGGCGCACTCGCGTCACGGGCCGACCCTTCATCGAGAAAAAATAGCCGCCGTTGCCCGGCCTCTCCCGCCGGCCAATCGCCCAGCGCCATGTCCAGCGGACGGAGCGCGGCAATCGTTGGCACCGTCAGCCGTTCACATTGTTCGGCAGCTTCCATGACGATGGCCTCGAGACGGCGGTGATTGACACGATTGACGACGGTTCGGCGAGTTATGACTGGAACCAGCGCGCTGACACCAAGTTCCGTGGCCTTTTCCACCATCATCTCGAGGCGCGCCGCCTTAAGCGGCGCGAACATCAGCCACAGGTCGGGCTCGGTGCCTTGATGACGCAATCGCTCGGCGACAACGAAGGTGACTTGCCGCTTCGTTCGTACGTCGATGGTCGCGTGCCATTCCCCATCACGGCCATTGAATAGCGCGACGCGACCGCCTGGTCCGCGGCGCATCACACTCAGAAGGTAATGGCTTTGACCTTCGGTCGCCGCGATCGCAACTCCGGCCACAAGCGCGCTCTCCACGTAGAGGCGCGGGGCGGAACCATGCGTCGGCAGAGATGTGTCGTTCATGGAGAGGTTCACGTGTTGAGCAGCAGGACCATTCCACCTACTCTACCCGCTCATCGCCATTTGCTGAAACGTCTCAGATGATCTCATCCGCCCACACCGATATTCCGGTCCGGACCTGGATCGACCACTGGAGTCCGGCCTGGGCTCGGCCCTACCTGCGGCTCATGCGGCTCGACCGGCCGATCGGCTGGTGGTTGCTGCTGTTGCCGGGATGGTGGAGCATTGTGCTCGCGAGTTTCGGTACGCCGCGCCTGATGCCGATGGCTTTATTCCTGGTCGGGGCGATTGTGATGCGCGGGGCCGGATGCACGTATAATGATATCGTTGACCGCGACATTGACGTCCGTGTTGCGCGCACCGCCACCCGGCCATTGCCCAGCGGCCAGGTCAGTCTGAAACGCGCCTGGATATTTCTCGGCGTGCAGCTGCTGATCGGCCTTGCCATTCTCGCGCAGTTCAACCGATTCGCCATGGGTGTCGGTGCTGCGTCCCTGGTGCTGATTGCCGTCTATCCGTTCATGAAACGAATCACATATTGGCCCCAGGCATGGCTCGGCCTCACTTTCAATTGGGGCGCGCTTCTCGGCTGGGCCGCCGTACGCGGCTCCCTCGATCGCCAGGCCTTTCTGCTATACGCCGCCGGCTTCTTCTGGACCCTCGGCTATGACACCATCTATGCCCATCAAGATCGGGAGGATGACGCCTTAGCCGGCATTAAATCGTCTGCGCGCGCGCTTGGCCGGCACACCCGACCGGTGTTGGCAGTATTCTACGGGTTGACGACGGCGCTCCTCGCCGCGGCAATCGGCCCGCCGATCTACAACCCTGTCGCGCTTGTGCCGCTGGCACTCGCGGCATTCCATCTCGGATGGCAGGTGAAGACCCTCGACGTCGCGAGCCCGGACAATTGCCTGCGGCGATTCAAATCAAACCGCGATTTCGGATTGCTGATCCTCGCGGCCTGCTGGGCGGCATGGCGGTAAGCGCGCTGCCCGGAAAAGTGGTCTTCCGGCTGCCGACGAAGTCCGGCGTTTATAAGAATGCGCGCGATTCTTATTCCGCCGCCTGCTGCGGTTTCGGCGGCGCCAGATACGGCGTGATGTCGACCTTATCGATCTGATCGGGGCGCAGGAACTGTTCCGCGTATTCCATGTAAGCGCCGGAGGTGAGGAACAGTTCGAACAGTTCCGGATCCACGTGGCCGTCCTTCTTCATGAACCACAGAATCTTCAAGCTCTCGGACAAGGTCTTGGCTTTCTTATATGGCCGGTCGGCAGCCGTCAGCGCCTCGAAAATGTCGGCGATCGCCATCATGCGCGCCGGCAGGGACATTTGCTCGCGCGTTAACCCCTTGGGATAGCCCTTGCCGTTCATTTGCTCGTGATGACCACCGGCGTACTCGGGCACGCGCCGCAGATGCTTGGGGAACGGCATTTCATTGAGCATATCGATGGTCAGCACAATGTGATCGTTGATCTTGCGCCGCTCGTCGTCGTTGAGTGTCCCGCGCTGGATGCACATATTGAGGACTTCGCCCAGATTGTACTCGGCTTCCGAATGTTCTGGCAGGTCGGCAAGCGCCTGCTCCCACCCTTCATTCGGCGGCGGCGCTTTTTCCAGCAACTTGGATTCGGTCCAGCAAATACCCAGCTTCCGGTCGAAGTAGCGGTACCACTTCTGCTTGGCGATCTCTTTGACCTTGTCCTGCCGTTCCTGGGACATGAATTCACCGCCCAGGTTATTCTCGGCGATGAACTTCCACTGCGCGTCCAGTTCCTCACAGCGCTGCTTGAACTTGCGCCGCTCGACGCGGGCGCTCTTGCCCTTCGCGATCGCCTTCAGCATGGCGATTTCCGCGTCACGCCGCAGGACCTCGAAGCGCATGCGAACCTCGTGGACGCGATCGTAGATCGTCTGCAGCTTGGTTGCCTTGTCGACCACGTACTCCGGCGTCGTGACCTTGCCGATATCGTGAAGCCAGGCCGCGACATGCAGTTCGTACCACTGCTGCTCGTCGAGGTCGAAGGACGCGAAGGGACCTTCCTTCTGTGCGGCGGCCTTGGCCGCGAGCAGCTTGGTCAATTCGGGCACACGCTGACAGTGACCGCCGGTATAGGGCGACTTGGCGTCAATGGCGTGCGCCATGACTTTTATCATACTGTCCATCAGCGCTTTCTGAGCGTCGATGAGCTGCTGATTGTCGATGGCGACCGCGGCCTGGGAGGCCAGCGCTTCGACCATGCGCTGGCTTTCGCGCGAAAACGGGATGACGTTGCCGTTATCGTCCTGCGCATTGAGCAGCTGCAGCACGCCGGTCACTTCGTCGGAGTAATTCTTGAGGGGAATGCTGAGAAACGACTTGGAACGATAGCCCGTGCCCTCGTCGAATTTCTTCGTGCCCGTGAAGTCGTAACCTTCGACGGTGTAGGCATCCTCGATGTTGATCGCCTTCTTGGTGACGGCAGCCGCGGCCGAGACGTTCTTGAAGTTCGGTTCCTTGGTTTCCGCGTTGTACATGGGGACGGGTGGGAAGGGAATCTTTACACCGGTGGTGCCGCCCATGGCGATCTTGAGGGAGCCCGTGCGCATGATCTCCCATTTGAGGGTATCGTCCTCCAGGCGCAGATAGAGCGTACCGCCGTCGGCGCGGGTCAGATCCATGGCCTCCAGAAGAATGCGCTCGGTCAGGCGGGCATGATTGCGTTCCGCCGACAGCGCCAAGCCGATTTCGATCAGACGCTCAAGTCCACCGGCGTTAAGTTCCGCCTGGCTCTTACTCTTTGTCGCAACCATTTCGTCCATGGCTTGCATCCCATCCTTCTTCAGCAACGGTCCCCGTGGTCCATCGCCGCCATTGGCGCTTCGCGCCGTGTCATTTTTTGATGACGTTTTTCTCGAATAGCCAGAAGGTTAGAGCACAATTACAAATTTATCGTAACGAAGGCGACATTCTAGGCTTCAGCCCGCAGTACGACAAGCCAAGCCAGCCAATGCGCGTAAAAATTGTACCAATACCGGCCTATTAACCCCGACCAGTCCGGGGCGTCCCTTAAAGACGTCCAACCCCAGGCGACCATTCCCGGCCCGCTTGACGGTCACCCGTTTCCACCGCTAAGTGGCGATACTGACTGCCGAAAATGTGAAAGTGGCGCAATCGGCACGGCGAGGGACGCGTGGAGCGGATTTGACATTCGCTACACAGGTCGCCGTGGGACCACGAAGCGAATGTCAAATCCAAGGCTCCACTAGATTTCAATAGCTTCCTAGTGGTCCTATGATTCTAACATTCGCAGGAACGCCTCCCGAACGGGCTGCGAATGTTAGAATCGGACCACTAGCCGATGCCCTATCAATCTTTGCGCGAGTTCACGGCCCGCCTGGAGAAGGCCGGCCGTCTGGTCCGGGTCAGTACTCCAGTCTCGACCCACCTGGAAATGACCGAGATTCAGACCCGGGTCCTGGCCGCCGGCGGCCCGGCGATTCTGTTCGAGCATGTGGTTGGGGCTGACGGCCGACGCGCCGAAATGCCGGTGCTGGTGAATCTGTTCGGCACCGTGGAGCGCGTCGCCTGGGGCATGGACCGCGAACCCCATCAGCTTCGTGAGGTGGGTGAGACCCTGGCGTTCCTGAAACAGCCTGAGCCGCCCGGTGGCTGGCGCGAAGCCCTCGAACTTTTTCCACTACTCAAGACGGTCATGGCCATGAAGCCCAAGACCGTAAGCAGCGCGCCCTGTCAGGAGATCGTGCTCACAGGCGGCGACATCGATCTTACCCGCCTGCCCATCCAGACCTGCTGGCCCGGCGACGCATCACCTCTCATCACCTGGCCGCTCGTGGTCACCGAAGGTCCCACCTCTGACCAGAAGGGCGGCGACAAGCGCGACAACGCCAACCTCGGCATCTACCGCATGCAGGTCACGGGGCGCGACACTACCCTCATGCGCTGGCTCAAGCATCGCGGCGGTGCCCAGCACTTCGATCGCTGGAAGGAAGCCAAGCGCGCGCCCCTGCCCGCAGCCGCCGTCATCGGCGCCGATCCCGGCACCATTCTCGCCGCCGTCACGCCCGTGCCCGATACTTTGTCCGAGTATCAGTTTGCCGGTCTCTTGCGCGGCCGTAAGGTTGAGCTGGTGGACTGCAAGACCGTGCCCTTGAAAGTCCCCGCCGACGCGGAGATCGTGCTCGAAGGCCACGTCATGCTTGACGAGTTGGGCGACGAAGGCCCCTTCGGCGACCACACCGGCTTTTACAATGCCGTGGAACAGTTCCCCGTGTTCCGCATTTCCGCCATCACCATGCGCCGCGATGCGGTCTATCTGTCGACCTACACCGGACGCCCGCCCGACGAGCCTTCGATCCTGGGCGAGGCCTTGAACGAGGTTTTCATTCCGCTCCTGATCCAGCAGTTCCCCGAGATCGTCGATTTCTGGCTACCGCCGGAAGGCTGCAGCTATCGCATCGCCGTGGTCAGCATGAAGAAGGCCTACGCCGGTCACGCCAAGCGCGTGATGATGGGCGTGTGGTCGTTCCTGCGCCAGTTCGTCTACACCAAGTTCGTGATCGTGGTGGACGCGGACATCAACGCCCGCGACTGGAAGGATGTCATGTGGGCGGTGTCCACCCGCATGGACCCGGCGCGGGACATCACCGTGATCGAGAACACGCCCATCGACTATCTGGACTTCGCCAGCCCGCAACCAGGCCTCGGTGGAAAAATCGGCCTCGATGCCACCACCAAGGTCTATCCCGAGACCACGCGCGAATGGGGCCGCCCCATCACCATGGCCGAGGACGTCATCAAGCTGGTGACGGACAAGTGGGCGAGCTATGGCTTGCCCGGCGACGGAAAGCCGATCTGGAAAAAGTAAGCCGCCGCCCCATCTGAGGGGCTCAGCAACACAGCGAGTGCATTTATGGCCAAAGCGAACGGGTCGGCCGACGACCTCCTCAACCTCCTCACCGACCTCATCAAGGACGCGCGCAAGGCGGGCGCCGATGCCGCCGACGCCATTGTCGTCAACGGCACGTCCGTGTCCGTCACCTGGCGCCTGGGCAAGCTGGAACAGTTGGAACGCGCCGAGGGCGGCGACATCGGTCTGCGGGTTCTGCGCGGCAAGCGCCAGGCCATCGTGTCCTCCGCCGACCGTTCACCGTCGGCGTTGAAGGAACTTGTGGAACGCGCCGTCGCCATGGCCCGCACCGTGCCGGAAGATCCCTTCGTCGGCCTGGCCGAGCCGGGCGAACTCGCCCGCGACCTTCCGGCTTTGGATATCTGCGACCCCGCCGAGGTCAGCGCCGAAACCCTGATCGCGCAGGTCACCGCCGCCGAGGCCACGGCCCTTGCCGTCAAGGGCATCACCAATTCCGAAGGCGCATCCGCCGGCTGGGGCCGCTCCCAGGTCGCCATGGCGGCTTCCAACGGCTTTGCCCGCGCCTATCAAAGCTCCGGTTCGTCCCTGAGCGTCTCGGTGCTGGCGGGCGAAGTCGCCACCGGCATGGAGACCGATTACGACTACACCAGCGCCGTCTATGCCGCCGACATGCGCAAGCCTGAGGACATCGGCCGCACCGCCGGCGAGCGGGCCGTGCGCAAGCTGGGCGCGCGCAAGGTGAAAAGCCGCAAAGTCCCCGTGGTGTTCGATCCGCGTGTCGCGCGCGGCCTCGTCGGCCATTTCCTCGGCGCCATCAACGGCTCCAGCGTCGCGCGTCAGACCACCTTCCTCAAGGACTCCCTCAATACCGAGGTGTTTGCCCCGCACATCACCATCGTCGAGGACCCGCACATGCATCGGGGCTTACGCTCCAAGCCCTGCGACGCGGAAGGCATCGCCAACCGCCGCGCCAATCTCATCGACAAGGGCGTGCTCACCACCTGGCTTCTGGACCTGCGCACGGCACGCCAGTTGGGCCTGAAATCCACCGGCCATGCCGGCCGCGGCACCTCTTCGCCGCCGTCGCCGGGCAGCACCAACGTATATCTGACCGCGGGGCCGCTTACGCCCACGGCGCTCATGGCCGACATCAAGGACGGCCTCTACGTTACGGATTTAGTCGGTTCGGGCGTCAACACCGTCACCGGCGATTACAGCCGGGGCGCGGTGGGATTCTGGATCGAGAACGGCATACTCACGTATCCCGTGAGCGAGATCACCGTCGCCGGAAACCTGCGCGATATGTTCAAGAATCTGACACCCGCCAGCGATCTGGAACTGCGCTATGGTGTCGATGCCCCCACCGTGCGCATCGAAGACATGAGCGTGGCGGGAGAATAAGCGCGATCGCGCGCCCTTCTGAGCTAAAATGACGTGATCGCAGTCGGGGATCAGCAACGCAGGAGGTCGCAGTGTCATCATCACCTGAGATCACCTGCCTCAGCGCGCTGACGCTCGCGACCCAAGACCTGGACCGGGCGGTGCGGTTTTATACCACGCTGGGGTTCCCGCTCGTTAAGCACGACCAGGGCTTCGCCACCTTCCGGGTGGGAGCACAGTATCTCAACATCACCGCCGAGCGGTCCGATTACAAACCGCACTGGTGGGGCCGTGGGATTTTCTACGTCGCCGATGTGGATGCCATGCACGCCCACATCATAAAATCCGGCATCGTCCCCGAGTTTCAGCCGCGCGACGCACCATGGGGCGAGCGATATTTTCACGTCAAAGATCCCGATGGTCACGAGCTAAGCTTTGCCCATCCCCTCTAATCCGCAAAGCGACCCTATATGCACGGGAGCTTGCAATATTCCCCGCTGTCATTCCCGCGCTTGTCGCGGGAATTCAGAGCAGCGAAGCTGGATGGATGCCAAGAAGCAGGCGCTTTCCGCAACACGCCGACTCCCAAGCTCTGGGTCCCAAGGACAAGCCTTGGGACGACATATGGGAGATGACGAATCCACATGCGGTAGCTCAAGTCTGATCCTAAGGAAACCGCCAACGCCGAGGACTTATCCATGATCACGCTGTTTCACTCACCACGTTCGCGGTCGTCGCGGATCATCTGGCTGCTGGAGGAGTTGGCGGCTCCCTATGAAATCAAACAGGTCAACATCCGTCGCGGCGACGGCAGCGGCGCGCTCGATACCGCCGACCCGCATCCCCACGGAAAGGTGCCGGCGATCATTCACGACGGCGCGCTGATTTTTGAATCGGCGGCAATAGCCGCTTATCTCACCGATGCGTTTCCTAAGAATGGGATCGGCCCCATCGTCGGTGACAAGACGCGCGGGCCGTATCTCACGTGGCTGGCCTATTATGCCGGCGTGATGGAGCCGGCCTTCATGTCCAAGTTCATGAAACTCGACCCGCCGCGGGGCAGCGCGGGTTGGGTGGTTATGGAAGAAGCCATGGCCTATGTCGCCGCAACCCTGGAGGCCGGCCCTTATCTTCTGGGTGAGAAATTTTCCGCCGCCGACGTTCTCTTCGGCAGCACCTTCGCCCTTTTCCTTGGACAGCCGTTTCTGCCGAAGACACCGGTACTTGAGGCCTACGTCAAACGCTGTGTGGAACGGCCGGCCTATATCCGCGCGACGGCAAAGGACAGCTGACGAGAACCCTACCTCGGCCACACCAACGCCACCGGCGCCGGATCGACGGTGACGTCGGCCGGTAAAGTGGTGATGATGTCGCCGTCCGCCTGGACCGGCAAATGGCCGCCGCTGCTGACAACAACGTGCCGTCCGGAAACGAAACGCACGTCCGATAGACGATCAAGCCGGCCCATGAGCAGCGCGAGACCGTAGCGCGCCACGCTCAGCCAGCCGCGTCCCTGCAACAGGATGACATGCAACAGGCCATCGGTCAGGGTGGCCGACCGCGCGGCCACGAACGGCCCACCGTAGTGGCGGCCGTTGCACACCACCGCCGACACGGTGCGATAGGGAACGCCGTCCACCATGACCTCACACGCCGCATAGGTGTCGGTGAAGGCCCGCTTCAACGTCTGCCAGACATAAGCCAGAGGACCCAACCGCCGCTTTAGACTCAGCGACACGCTGTCGACCACCGACGCATCGAAACCGGCACCCGCCATCATCACGAAGCGGCGGCCGTTGGCGATCCCCACACGAATGGGCCGCACCGGACCTTCGGCAAGAATCCGCGCGACGTCTTTCGGCGCGCGCGGTAGTCCGATCTCATCGGCCAGCACATTGGCGGTGCCCAGGGGAATGACGCCGAGCGCCACCGTCGTGCCCACAAGTCCATTGACCACTTCGTTGATGGTGCCGTCACCCCCGGCCACGGCGATCACATCCATGGCCTGATCGCCCGTCGTTTGCGTGACCGCCCGCGCGATGTCGCTCGCGTGTCCGGGCGCCATTGTCTCCATCACCGTGACAATACAGCCCCGTGCGCGCAACGCGGCAACCACGGCGTCGAGGCGCGGACGGCGGCGACGCCCGGCGGTGGGATTGAAAACCACCAGGATGCGACGATGAGTTGTCGCGTAACTCGCCGGATCGCCGTGGGGAATTGGGACGGTGAAAGTCATTGAGTCGTCATACGGCAAGCCAATGATCCGATTTTAACATTCGCATCCGTTCCGCTGGACTGTCCTGCGAACGTTAGAATCATAGGATCATTGGGAAATAATTAAATCTCGTGAAGCTTGGATTTGACATTCGCCTCACAGTCTTGTGGTCGTCTCGGTAGCGAATGTCAAATCCGCTTAACGAGCGCGCCCACATAATGACAGTTCTGTTTCAACGCCGTGAAGATACGGCGAATTCAGGGGTTACCCCCCTGGACGCGCGACTCGGGCACACGTACCTGTCCCTCCATGAATGTTGTTGCTGACGCATTGGCGCGGACGATTGAGAACCCCCTGACGTTTCGCGCTATTTTCATTTCCGATATCCACCTCGGCACGCGCGGCTGCAAAGCCGACTTCCTGCTCGATTTCCTCAAACACACCGAATCGGACAAGCTGTTCCTGGTCGGCGATATCTTCGACGGCTGGCGTCTCAGGAAATCCTGGTTCTGGCTGCAGTCCCACAACGACGTGGTACAGAAACTTCTGCGCAAGGCGCGCAAGGGCACTGAGGTGGTGTACGTGCCCGGCAATCACGACGAGTTCGCCCGCGACTACATCGATTTCGAATTCGGCGACATCCGCGTCTGCCGCAACGCCATTCACATCGCCGCCGACGGCCGCAAGTTTCTTGTGGTGCACGGCGACGAGTGCGACGGCGTGATGATCTACGCCCGCTGGCTGGCGGTGCTCGGCGATCACGCCTACACCGTCGCGCTGATGCTCAACCATTGGTACAATGCGCTGCGCCGCCGGCTCGGGCTGCCCTACTGGTCCTTGTCCAAATATCTGAAGAACAAGGTCAAGAACGCCGTCCAGTTCATCACCAACTACGAAGCGGCGGTGGCGCGCATGGCCCGCGAGCACGGCACCGATGGCGTCGTCTGCGGCCACATCCATCACGCCGTCGTCAAGGACATCGACGGCATCACCTACTGCAACGACGGCGACTGGGTGGAAAGCTGCACTGCCCTTGTGGAACACCAGGACGGGCGCTTCGAAATTCTGTCCTGGGCCGATCTGCGCGGCCTCATTCCCGGCGTCGATACGAAAGAAAGCAAAGAGCAATTGATTCCCGTGACCCTTCCCCTTCCGGTCCCTTCCCTCTCCTCAAGCAAAGTCAAAGAATGCGCATCCTCATCGTAACCGATGCCTGGCACCCACAGATCAACGGCGTGGTGCGCACTCTCACAACCCTGCAGGCGCATCTCAATGCCGCCGGCCACGAAGCCATCGCCATCACGCCCGACATGTTCCGGACAATTCCCTGTCCCACCTATCCAGAAATTCGCCTCGCGCTTTTCCCGGCCCGGCGCATGGCGAAAGTGATCGAGAGCTTCCGGCCGTGCGTGGTCCACATCGCCACCGAGGGACCCATCGGCGTGGCGGCGCGCGGCTACTGCGTGAAGCGCGACGTGCCGTTCACGACCGCGTTCCACACCAAGTTTCCCGAATACGTCCAGGCGCGCTTCAAGGTGCCGGTGGCATGGACCTACCGCCTGGTGCGCTGGTTCCATGCGCCCTCGCGGAGCATCATGGTGGCGACACCGACGGTGGAAGCGGAACTTACCCGCTGGGGCTTCACCAACATCAAGCGCTGGTCGCGGGGCGTTGACACCCGTCTGTTCCGGCCGCGCGACAAGAGTTTCCTCGATCTGCCCCGTCCCATCTCCCTGTACGTGGGCCGTGTCGCGGTTGAGAAAAACATCGAGGCCTTTCTCAAGCTCGACATCCCCGGCAGCAAGGTGGTGGTGGGCGACGGGCCGCAGCTCAACGTCATGCAGCGGCGATACCCCAACGTGGTCTTTGTCGGATCGAAAACCGGTGAGGACCTGGCGGCCCATTATGCCGCCGCGGATGTGTTCGTGTTCCCGAGCCTGACCGACACCTTCGGCCTGGTGCTGCTGGAAGCCCTGGCATCAGGCGTGCCCGTGGCCGCCTATCCGGTGGCGGGACCGTTGGATGTCATCGGCAACGCGCCCGTGGGCTGTCTCGACGCCGATCTTGCCACCGCCGTGCGCCGTGCGCTCAGCGCAGACCCGGCCGCCTGCCGTGCCCACGCGGAAACATACTCCTGGGACGCCAGCGTGCGGCAGTTCGTATCCCACATCCGGCC
>SCTM01000252.1 GCA_004297485.1 Rhodospirillaceae bacterium | reverse complement strand
GCCGCGTGCGGAGGTCAAAGCACCGCAGCGCGCGGCGACGGCTTGCCGAAGATGATGCCGGGATTGGGCAACCGCTCGCCTTCCCGCAAATACCGGCCGCAGACGATGCCGAGGCATTCGTAGAGATGCTCAGCCAGATTTGGAAATCGCGCCATGTTGACGCCGGTGCCCGTGCCGGCGCTGCCGCGTCGCGACTGCCGCGCGAAAAGATCGGCGGCGTCAATCAGCTGCCGCGCTGTGATGCCTGCGCGCGCGGCGACCATCTCGGGCGTGAAAGGTGCCACCTCGGTGCGCAGCCGCTCCAGTCCCTCGACGTGATGATCGCAGAATTCCTTGTCGTGCCAGCCATTGGCCAGAATGATGTGGAGGAGTCCGGCGGCGACGGCCGCATCCTCGCCCGGATAGATTTGCAGATGAATATCCGCGAACTTCGCTATCTCGCAGGCGCGGGGGTCGACGACGATGATCTTGGTGCCGCGCGCGCGTGCTTCCTTGAGACGCTTCATGGGATTCTGCGCCGGTGTATGCCAGCTGAACACCGACACCAGCGGGTTGCTGCCGGCGAACAGCCAGACATCGGCATCCTCGAAGGCATGACGCCCCGCGCCCCAGGTGCCGAGCCGGTCCGCCGCCACCCACTTGGCCGATTGGTCGATGGTCATGGTGGAGAAGCGCTGCCCGCCTATCGCATCGGCAATCCCCGGGAAGGCAAAGATAGCGATGTTTGAACCAAACGTGCCGGTTCCACGGAAGAAGGCGAGGGATTGCGCGCCGTCCTCGGCGATGATCGCGCCCATGCGCTCGGCGATCTCCGCCAGCGCCTGTTCGAGCGGGATGGGCACATGTTTGTCTCGAACACGCTTAAGCGGGCGCATGAGCCGCTTGTCGCCATAGAGGGCCGCGGGCACGTCCAGGCCCTTGACGCAGGCGTAGCCCTGGGTGACCGGGTTGTCGTGGTCGCCGCGTACGGAAACCACCCGGTCATTGTCGTCAATGACGACTTTCATCCCGCAAAAGCCGAAGCACAGCCGGCAGTAAGATGTTTCCTCGCGCACCCTTGGCGCTCCCATACTGGTCCTGGGGAACAAGCCGGCTCCCTGCTCGGTATTGTGGGAGAGCCTCAAGGGATGAGCAAGCCCGCCAGGCTAAAGTCCGACGCCATCACCCCCTCCGGATGGCTTGTCAGCGGGCTGGACAGGCGTTCGGCCCGGCTCCAACCCCCATTTCCGCGGGCATTTTCCCTGGCCTGGCCCGAAGCTGGCCCGTTTCCTTGCATTGGTCGACCCGATTTGGTATCCCACGCGCGCTTATCCATACGGGCCCTCGTCGTAAGAGGGGTGGCCCATCAGCCTCTACCGTGCGGTCGTGGCGGAATTGGTAGACGCGCAGCGTTGAGGTCGCTGTGGGGCAACCCGTGGAAGTTCGAGTCTTCTCGACCGCACCATTTACCTAATTTTCCTGGTTCGTTTGACCCGGCCGGCTTTCAGCCGCCCGGGTGGCCGGGACGTCCGAGTCCCGGCTTTGATGGCATCCCGATCGTTTTGCGATGGGGCCTTTCCGGTTGGATTCTTTATCTTTCCCGGGCATCGAAAGTTGTGGATATCGTTCTAATTCCCGCGCGTAACCCATAAGGCCGCTTTCCCAACCTACTGGGTGCGTTTACACTCACGGGGTTGCCGCCGGGGATGGTTAATGACCGCTAAGCCTGTCGAATTTATCCAACCGCCCAACAATCTGCGTAACAAGCAGAAATTGGCAGGCGTTTCCATGTCCTTCGATGGCGGCATCCTGGATCAGGCCGAGGCCGCGATCCGGCGTAGCAGTGACGACTATTTCACAAGCATCGCCGAAGACCTGGTCAAACTGCAGCGCATTTACGAAGCGTCGGTCGCTGAACCGGGAAAGCGTGCCAGTCATGTGGAGGACCTGCATGGGGTGGCCCAGGCCATCGCCGGCCAGGGCTCCAGCTTCGGCTATCCGCTGATCACCGGCCTGGGCAGCCAACTTTGCCATTATATCGAGGATCATCTTTTCCCTCTTGCCGGCGAGCGCATTCCCACCGAGGCGGAACTGGAAGTGATCAAGGTGCACATGGAGGCCATGCGCCTCGTCATCCAGCAAAAGATGGAAGGCGACGGCGGACCGGTAGGACAAAAGCTGGTCAGCGGCTTGGCCATGGTGATCAAAAAGGTCACCGCGCCGCCAAGCTTCAAAATAGAATAAATCGAACCAGCGGCCTGCCGCGCGCGGAGGTATCTGCCGCCCATACTCAGGTGACAGTGCGCTCGTATTTGCGTGTCGTATTCCAAATGGCACGTTGAGCAATGGCGACCGCGTCAACACCCGGAGACGAAAATGCCCGAGCAGCATCAGAAGACAGCCGAAGCGCCGCCCGACGTGGCCCCGACCCAGGTCCGTTATGAGGTCGCGGCACCCAAGGTCGCGCGGATCGTCCTGGACCGCGCCGAAAAGCGCAACGCGCAGGGCACGATCATGACGTATCAGTTGGATGCGGCCATGCGGCGGGCCTGCCACGATGACGAGATCAGCGTCATCATCCTGGCGGCGGCCGGCGACCATTTCAGTGCCGGTCATGATCTCAGCATGACTGAACCCAGAACGCCAAGTTCTTCGGAGCGCGTGACGCTCTGGGGCGAGTATGGCGGATCCGGCTGGGAAGGCCCCTATTCGCGCGAAAAGGAGGTCTATCTCGAAATCACCGAGCGGTGGCGTAACGCACCAAAGCCCGTCATCGCCGAGGTTCAGGGCAGCGTGATCTCCGGCGGCCTGATGCTGATGTGGATGTGCGACCTCATCGTCTGCTCCGCTGACGCGCGGTTTCGCGACAATACCGGATCGGACATGGGTGTGCCGGGCGTCGAGTTTTTCAATCACCCCTATGAACTGGGCGTGCGAAAAGCAAAGGAATTTCTGTTCACCGGCGGCTGGATGACGGCTGCGGATGCGCTCGCTTGCGGTATGGTCAACCATGTCGTGCCGCGCGACCAACTGAGCGCCAAAGTCCTCGACCTTGCGATCAACATTGCGCACACCGACCGCTTCACCCTCAAGCTGATGAAGGAATCGGTCAATAATGCCCAGGACGAGATGGGCCGGCGCCAGGCGATGCGCACGGCCTTCGCCAACCACCAGATTGGACACCTGCAGAACATGCTGTTGCACGGCTTTCCGATTGATACCAGCCGGCTGCCGGACAGCGTGCGTTTGAACCTGGAACGGGCGGTCAAAAACTGGAAGGCTACCGGGCGGCCGTAACCGGCATTGCGGGAGGGCATGGGGTGACGAACGAGATTCTGCTGGGAGACGTACCCGAACGTAACGCGGCCCGGCTGGGACCCGATCGATGGGCGGTGCGTCACGACGACGATGTCCTCACCTGGGGGGAACTCGCCGACCGGGTCCTTCGCCGGGCGCATGCGTTGGCGGCTGCGGGGGTGCGGCAGGATGACTTTGTTGTGCTGGCACTTCCCAACAGCAATGCCCTCTACGAACTGACATTCGCTTTGTGGAAACTTGGCGCGACGCCGTCGATTGTCTCGCCACGGTTGCCGCACGCCGAACTGACCCCGATCATCGAAACGGTTGGCGCACGTTTGGTCATCGCCCATGATCCGGCCATCGTCGCTGCGACAGGCGCTCTGCCGGCGGACTTTGGCCGTGATCACCCAGACACCACGCCGCTTGTCAGCCGGTTGGCGAAGCACTGGAAGGCGATGACGTCCGGCGGCTCGACCGGCCGGCCCAAAGTCATCATCGATCACAACACATCGCGCTTCGCTGTCGGCGAGCCGTTTCTGCTGCTTCAGAAAGACGGCGTGATGTTGAACCCGGCGCCGCTCTACCATAATTTTCCATTCGCGGTGACGCATTCGGCGATGCTCCATGGCATTTCCGTTGTCGGCATGACGAAGTTCGATGCCGCGAAACTGCTCCAACTTGTCGAACGGCACAAAGTCCAGTGGGTCAATCTTGTGCCCACCATGATGAATCGGATCGCACGTCTGCCGGACGACGTGCGCCAGGCCCACGACATGTCGTCGCTCAAGGCGGTCTGGCATACAGCCGCGCCGATCCCGGCCTGGCTCAAGCAGATGTGGATCGACTGGATCGGGCCGGAACGCATTTGGGAGATGTACGGCGGCAGCGAGGGATTCTGCGTCACCCAGCTGAACGGCGTCGAGTGGCTGGCCCATCGTGGCTCCGTTGGCCGCCCGGTGGGCGGAGAGGTCCGGATTCGCGGGGCGGATGGGGCGACGCTGCCGCCCGGTGAGGTCGGCGAAGTCTACATGCGCGGACCATCCGGCACGAGACCGACCTACCACTATCTCGGTGCGGATTCCCGGCGCCTCGACGACGGCTTTGAGTCCCTCGGTGACTATGGCTGGGTCGATGCCGACGGATATCTCTACATCTCCGATCGTCGCACCGATCTCATCCTGTGCGGTGGCAGCAACGTCTATCCGGCCGAAGTCGAGGCGGCGTTGATGGAGCATCCGCGCGTCGAGACCGCGATCGTCATCGGCCTGCCGAACGAGGATCTGGGATCGGTCCCTCACGCCATCATTCGCCCCGAACAAGGCGCCGAGCCGCCGACAGAGGAAGAACTGCGCGCCTTCGCAGCGGAGCGGCTGGTGCTGTACAAGACGCCGCGCAGCTACGAATTCACCGGCGAGCCGCTGCGCGATGAGGCCGGCAAGGTGCGCCGCAGTCAGTTGCGTGCCGCGCGGCTGAACAAGGGTGCTTAACGCGCTGGCGGTTGCGGCGTCTCGCCGGCCGATATGGCGAACCGCGTCGCGAGGCAGCCAATCATGGCGGTGATCACCACAGTCATGGCGATCGAATCCCGAACCATCCCTTCATTTGCGAAGAGGTGGTCCGTCAGCAGCGCCACGAAAAGCGGGCCTAATCCCATGCCGACGATGTTGGCGATCATTAAATAGATAACGATCACGCGACCACGCACGTTCGCGGGAACGACGTCTTGCAGCACGACCATTGCCGATGCCGCGAGGCAGGACGCGGCGAACATGGTCAGTGCGAGGGTGGCCAGCGTCGCATGGAAGCCGCGCAGCAGCGGCATCGCCGCGGCCGAAAGGAACTGCAACGCGAACAGGCCAAGTGCGAGGTACAACCGCCCGCGCTTGGGATCTCTCTGTGCCGCCGCATCACTCGCCCAACCGCCCAACATTGGCGCGATTAGTCCATTGGCAAGCAGCAGGGTCCCGAAGATCAAACCGACGCGCGCCGGCGACATGGCGAAATCGCGCATCAGCATGGTCGGCATCCAGGCGCCGCCGCCGAAGCTCGCGACCATATTTCCCCCAAATGCGATATAGAGCGGCAGCAGCAACCGCCATCGCTCCCTGACGGTGGCGTTCAGCCCATCGGAGGATGCGGCGGAGACGCCGGTGGGGGATTGCTGTCGCGCGGGTTCATGGATCATCAGCAACAGCAGTGCGACCACGATGCCCGGCGCGCCGACGGCCAGGAACGTCAGTTGCCATGCCGCAAATCCGGTGAAGAGACCGGTACCGCCTGCGGCGAACCGTGCCATCGCCGCGCCGCCAAGCAGCGCCGAGGCTCCGGTGCCGATCGCGCCGCCCATCAGCATGGTGCCGATCGCACGACCGCGGCGCTCCGGAGCGAAGTAGTCGGCGACAATAGAGACTGCGGCCGGTGCCAGACATGCCTCGCCAACGCCGACAAACATTCGCCCGACGAACAGCGCTTCGAAACTGCGCGCGAAACCGCAGGCCATGGTCATGGCGCTCCAGCATAGGACGCCGAAGACAGCGATGTTCCGCCGGTTGTGGCGATCGACCAGTCGGCCGATGGGAAGGCCGGCGAGCGTGAAGAAGGCGGCAAAGGCGACGCCCTGCAGCAGGCTAACTTGAACATCCGTCAGCAGGAGGTCGTGTTTCAGGCTCGGAATCAGCAACGCGATAATCTGGCGGTCGAGATAGGCGAGTACCCAAGCAATCGAAAGGATAGCCAGCGCACGGTAGGCCTGGCCGGCGGAGGCAGAACTTGCCGCGGACGAACGCACATCGGTCATGCTCGTAATCCCTTCGGCGCAGCTTGGAAACTGATAGGGAAGGGCAACCGCATAACTTCGGGTGTTGCCTTGGGGCTATTTCTCCAGCGTCAGCGGCGTCCGTGCTTCCCAACGCCGATAGGCATCCACGCCGTCCAGCATCACGCCGTCGAAGCCCAGATCCATGATGCCGGCGAAGTATTTGCCGATGACAGCCTTCCAGGCGGGATTCCAGAACTCGATATCGTATTGGCCCAGGTGATCCGATCCGAGGCCGACGATCCAACTCGGTGCTCCGACTTGCCAGTCGCGCTGAAAGTAATAACGGCTGTCGTCGGCGTGACCGATATCCATGCGCGCGAGAACCAGGCGCCGGGCCCCCATCTGCTTGAATTTGAGTTCGTGGAGTTCGGCTTTGGTCAGGGGCTGGTCGGTGCGGTCGAAAGCGTCGATGACCACGATGTCGTAGTTATTGTTTTTGAGGGCGGATAGCCATGCGTCGCGGGAGGCAAAGGACTTGGTGCTGAACACCGGCAGCATGTTGCGGGCGGCGTTTAACGTTTCGACGTTGGCCGGATTCTCAGGAATCGGCCGGCGCTGGGGTACGGACCTGTACTCGTTGTCATCGGCCGTATCGGCGAACGTGATGATTTTGGCATCGGCACCGGCTTGCAATGCTGCCGCAACGGCGGCATCGCTCTTACAGTGATCAAGAGACGCGGCCTTCAAGCCTTCGTCCCGCGCCTCCGCCAGATCGGCCCGGGGGACGCGCAACGGCGAGCAGAACTGGCCGTCGAGAACAAAGCCGTCCAGCCCCTGGATGTAGCGGCGCATGGGCATTCCCACCGGTCGAATGGTTTCCGGGGGAACCACTTTCGTGGGATCGCGTTTGGCATCCTCCAGGTCGTATTCGCGCTGGCTCCAGTACAGGAGATCGAACCCCGGATGGGCGAGAACGATGAATTTCGGGTCGCGTCCACGGGCATAGAGCGACAGTTCCTGGACGATGTCCCGCATCATCCCGCGGTAGTTGGGAATCTGCTCGACAGGAATATCGAGAACTTCCGTTGCCCCGGATCGGAGGTGCTCCAGGAGCTTTGCCACCGGTGGCTTGTTGTCAGGTGGCGGCGGCGGCGGCGGCGCCTCGGGCTCCGGCGCGGGCTCCGGTGCGGCGGGCGGGGGGGCGCTGTCTTCCAGGTTGGAGCCCGGCGGCGGGCCAAGCTGCCGTGGCTGGGCCCAGGCTGGACCCCTTGGACAGGCAAGCGCCAAGGCCATGAAGACTGCCAGCAGGACGCGCGGCGGCGCCGGGGCATGGAAAAGGCGGGCGAGGCGCGTCACGGGACCCGTTCTGCTAAGTATTCGGCAATGGCTAAGC
>SCTM01000030.1 GCA_004297485.1 Rhodospirillaceae bacterium | reverse complement strand
TGGACTCCAGCAGCTTGCGCTGCTGAGCTTCGGCCGGCGGCGCTTTGCCCGCGAAGGCCGCGATCTGCCGGTTGGTTGCCTTCAATTCCTCGCGGTACAGCTTCAACTCGCGCAGCAACCGCTGCACCAGGAAGCGGTCCACCGGCTCGAGCGGCAGCTTCCGCAGATGCCGAAGGCCTTCGACCGTGAACAGATCGTCGCGGTCGGCGTTGTATTCGGCCGCCAGATGCCGCAGGCGGTTCTTGATCGAAGTCATTCGACTCCGCACGTAGTAGCGCCGCCGCACCAGCTTGCGATGGGCCCGCTGCCGCGGCGTCGGCCGGTACGCCGGCGGAATCATGTCGAGCGCCAGGAACTCGGCCAGCACACGCGCATCGACTTTGTCGCTCTTGCGTGTGCTCTCGGCGATGATCCGCAGCTTGCCCGGATGGGCCAGCACGATCCGCTGGGCCAGCGGCTCGACCAGCTTGAGGAACCACTCGTAGCTGGCGGTCGCCTCCAGAACCAGCTCGAACTCGCCCAGCGATTTGTGCCAGGCGGCCATTCGCTCGGTCTCAACGTTCAGAAACCGCTGCGTAGTCAGCACGCGCCGGTCTTGGTCCACGACACAGATCACGATAAGCTTCTTGTGGAGGTCGACGCCGACGAACTTCGTCACGGTTTTCTCCTTGTGTGGAAACCACATTTCGCCAAACACACGAACTGCGGTTTACCACGAACTCAAGGACCGTACAGCCGCCGGCACGACCTCCGCTTCATAGTTTCATTTAACGATGTCGCAAACCTTGATCATCTATGAAGCGGTTGGTGTCAAGAGGCCGGCCGAGTTTCTGTGCGGAAGATTCTTCCGTCAGGCCCGTCGCCGTCGGCGTCGGTCGATCTGTCCCATCTCAGCCGCCGCCCTCGGATACGTCCCGACTCTCTTCCGCACAGGTCCAGAGCCCGAGGCCGAGGGAGATCCTCCCCCGGCGGTGTTGACGAGCGTGGGGCGGCGTGACGCGTAACGCTCCACCATCTATTCGAGATCGCAGGACAAGCCCGCGTCTCAGGAAACTATCCAAAATGCGGACGCCGCCATTCACTTTACCGAGCGCGCGAATGGGATCGCGCTCCGATCAAGGTTCGGGGTCGTCCACAGGTCGTCACGTCGCCGGCTCCTCGACACCTACCGCTCATTCGATCCTGCTTGTCGCGCTACGCACGCGACAGGTTCCTGGATTTCGATCAGGCCGCCTTCGCCTGCGGCGCTCTCTCCTCGTATGGTTTGCCGCTGCGGATCACCGCCAGCATCAGACACAGCAACCGACGTGCGATGGCGGTGATGGCCTTTTTCTTCCCGCGGCGGGCCGCGATCTTCTCGAACGTCTCTTTCCAGCGCGGCGAGCGCCGCACCAGTTGCCAGGCGGCCTGGTGCAATGCCCAGCGCAGGATCGGCGAACCCGCATGGGTGATGCCCAGGTCCTTGCGCTTGCCGGCCGACTCGCGCTGGCCCGGCGCCAAGCCGACATAACTGGTCAGCTTCTTGGCCGAGTTGAAGCGCTCCGGACCGGCGACCTCCGCCAGGAATGTCTCACGCGTCACCGGCCCGACCGCGGGGATGGACT
>SCTM01000029.1 GCA_004297485.1 Rhodospirillaceae bacterium | reverse complement strand
CAAACGAAATCCGGGCCGCGCGATAGATCGTGGCAACCCATCAGCTGTCTGCTTGCCGCAACGACGTCGCACGCCGCAGAAGCCCATGCACGGCCCGTTTCCCTCTTGATTCATTTGACGGTCAGCCCATGGTTGGCAACCGCAGACGCCACGTGTATCTAGAGCCGGGACGTGTCAGCAGTCTCAAGGAGTTGACGGTGGGGTTAGGGACGCTTTCACGTTCGTCCGAAAAAGGCCGGAAAGTCGGCAAGCGCGGGCGTCCGCGAACGGGCGAAATTGAACGGCGCAAGAAAAAGATCCTCGCTGTCTCCACCAAAATGTTCATCGCCCAGGGCTTCGCCAACACAACCCTTGAAGCTATTGGCCGCGCGGCTGGCGTGACGAAGCGCACCATTTACGACCATATCGGCGATAAGGATGCGCTCTTTGTTGCCATCTTCACCGAGCGGCTCCCGAAAGACAGTGACCTGCAGTTCGACATGCCATTCGAAGGAAAATCGCCCCGCGAAATTCTGAGGGGTTTGGCACATCAGCTGCTGGATTATTCGTTGTCCGAGGAAACCGTCGCGCTTGGGCGCGCGGTAATGGTGGAGAGCATCCGCTTTCCGAAGCTGGCGACGGAAGTCATCAGTTCCGGCATGGCCATATTCAAACGCAAATTAGCAGCCGTCCTGGCCGAGATGATGACGCTTCAATTGATCCCGTCCGCGGACTCATCCCTGGCCGCCGATTACTTCTATGACGTTGTCGTCGGCAACCGTGGTTTCCGTATGGCCATGGGCCACCACGAGCAGCCGCCGGATACCGCGGAGCTGGACGAGCGAATCGACATGTTCATCTATGGCTACTTGGACCGGAAGCGTCCGGCAACGAAAGCGGGGAAACTTTGACAGAACCCTCGCAGGCTTCCTGCCTGCGCCGTACGCGACGAGAACCGTCGGGTCTCTATACCGATTGCATAACCGGTGACGGTCGCGGCTCGGCCGCCCACCCATCTCGATGGCTCTGCACGGTTGCAACCGCCTTATCCCAGTAAGCTGGATTGTTCGCCAGCACCTTGATGTCGAAGGCGTTCGCGGCACGGAACTCAAGCACTTCAACGCCGGCAGGTCCGGGATTGTACGTGTAGGGCACCTCACCACCCACGAAGAAGCCATCCCCAACGCGGAGTTCCTCCTGCCCAATCTTTAGCGAACCGCCGACAATATAATAAAGGCAGTCAACATTGTGCGAGTGGCGAGGAAGAGGATAGCCGCTCTTGAACCACACATATGTGAGGCTGAAGCCAGGCATCGAGAATAGCAGCTTCAGGTCGCTGCCTTCGCCGGCGCCAGCTTCCCTCACTCTCCGCGCGCCCTCGGTGACGACCGGAGACACTGCGGCATACTCCATGACCGTCATCTCAGCGCCCGGCACCGCGTCTTTCGCTCGGAAAATAGCAAAGCGCGGCGCCTCACCTTCTCCCATGCTCTTGGCCATAGGCGTTCTCCGGTTCCGGCGTGATAGGAGATCTCATCGAGACCGCATCGCTACTCCGGGGCCATAATCAATGGTTCCGTTTGGCGAGTGCGACAACAGCTTACTCACTCATTTCAATGTGGGCATGACGAAGTCGGCGCCCGATGGCATGCCGGTCGGCCAGCGCGCGGTGACTGCTTTCAGCTTGGTGTAAAACCGCACGCCCTCCGGACCATGCATATGATGATCGCCGAACAACGACGACTTCCAGCCGCCGAAAGAATGGAATGCCATGGGAACCGGAATCGGAACGTTGATTCCCACCATGCCCACCTGAACGGATTGAGCAAACTCACGCGCGGTGTTGCCGTCGCGGGTAAAGATCGCTGTGCCGTTGCCGTAGGCGTGCTCATTGATAAGCCGCATGGCCTCGCTGAATTCGCCAGCGCGAACAACCGCGAGCACAGGGCCGAAAATCTCTTCCTTATAAATCGTCATTTTCGGCGTGACGTGATCGAAGAGCGTCCCGCCAAGATAATATCCGTTCTCATAGCCCTGCATGCGCAGGGTACGGCCATCGACGACGAGCTTGGCGCCTTCTTCCGCGCCGCGCGCGATATAGCTGACAACCTTTTCCCGGTGCTGGGCGGTCACAAGCGGCCCCATGTCGGTATCGGCGGCGGAACCCGGTCCCACACGCAGCGCTTGGATGCGCGGCACCAGACGTTCGACCAGCGCATTGGCCGTGCGTTCACCAACAGGCACAGCAACAGAGATCGCCATACAGCGTTCACCAGCAGAACCATAAGCACTGCCCATGAGTGCATCGGCCGCCTGATCCAGGTCGGCATCCGGCATGATGATCATGTGATTCTTGGCGCCGCCCAGAGCCTGGCACCGTTTTCCGTTCCGGGAGGCGGTCTCGTAAATGTAGCGCGCGATCGGGGTCGACCCGACAAAACTGACGGCGGCGATGTCAGGATGTGCGAGGAGAGCATCCACGGCGGACTTATCCCCGTGTACGACATTGAAGACACCGTCCGGCAGTCCGGCTTCCTTAAGAAGTTCCGCGATCATCACCGAGGCCGAGGGATCGCGCTCGGACGGCTTCAGGATGAAGCAATTGCCGCAGGCCAAAGCCACCGGAAACATCCACATCGGCACCATGGCCGGGAAATTGAACGGCGTGATGCCGGCAACCACACCCAACGGCTGCCGCACGGAGTAGGAGTCGACACCGCCGCCGACATTCTCGGTAAACTCGCCCTTCAGAATACTGGGAGCACCAGTGGCGAACTCGACGACCTCCAGGCCGCGTTGAATCTCACCCTCGGCGTCGGCCAACGTCTTGCCGTGCTCGCTCGTGATGATTGCGGCCAAGGACTTTATGTTGTCTTCGGCCAAACGTAAGAAACGGTTCAAAATCCGTGCCCGGCGTAATGGCGTCGTCGCCGCCCACGCGGGAAAGGCCGCACGTGCCGCCGCGACGGCTTCGGCAACTTCGGCTGTATCAGCCATCGCCACCGTGGCGGCTTGCTCGCCGGTTGCGGGATTGAACACCGGCATCGTGCGGGTGCTACGGCTCTTCACCTGCCGTCCGCCAATAAAATTAGGAACCGCGCGGGGCTCCTTTGTCTCCGGCCGGCTGGGAGAAAGGTTAGCTGACATCTTATAAAGCCTCCGCACAAATGGCCCGGATCATTCGCATATCCGCCTGGCCGGCGTCAAAATAATTGGCGTAGGCCGCCCGGTTCCGTCACAGCGAATCAGGCTCATCCTTGGTTTCAGTCGAAGCGGTGATGCCGTCGTTCCGCACGGTTCCGGAAACCTGTACCAACACCGCCTACTAATACGACGAAATGATCGAAAAGATAGAGCAGGTGACTGGAAGAGCGCCCCCACGGCGAGCATGGAAGTTGCGCAGACCTCTTTTTCATTCAATGGCTTAGCGCGAAAATCCCTGAAAAAATGCGGGATTCGAGCCTGCGGACGCGCACTTCTCCTTAGGGACGCAAGATCCAGCCGCCATCCACATGGATCACCTGGCCGGTGATCCAGTCGCCCGCCTGCGAGCACAACAGCAAGAGTGTGCCCACAAGTTCATCCGGCTGACCACGCGCGCGCATCGCAACGGTCATTTCCAGAAACTTCACGAACGGCGAATCATCCGGCGTCAACTGACGGCCGGCATCGCTCATGGTATTGCCGGGCGCGATCGCATTCACATTGATTTTGTCACGCCCGAGCGAACGTGCCAGCATTGTCGTCAAACCCACCAAGGCCAGTTTGCTCACGCCGTAGACCGATGTAGCGGGAAACGCGCCGCCCGAAATCTGGTTGACGATCTTGCCGCCGCCGCGCTGGCGCATGACCGGAATAACGGCCTGCGCGCAAATGAGCGCGCCGGTGAGATTGACCTCCATGATGCGGTTCCATTCCGGAATCGGGATATCGACCGTGGCCCCCGCCACCTCCACCATCAGGGCGGCGTTGTTGACCAGAATGTCGATGCCCCCAAACGCGTCCGTGGCGGCCTTCACCATCTGCGCAACCGAGTCCGGTTTCGTGATGTCGACACCGACGGCGATCGCTTTGCCGCCGGCCGCGACGATCTCATCGCTGACGGTCTTGGCACCGACCGCATTGATATCGGCGATCACCACCGCTGCACCCGCGTTAGCCAACCCGAACGCATAGGCACGCCCGATGCTGTTTCCGCGCCCGCCGGCCCCGGTGACGACGGCAACCTTGCCCGCGAGCCGAAATTGATCGACCGAAAATGTCATCGCTATTTTTCTCCTCAAGCTATCGTCGATGATCTCCCAAAGGAGATATCACAAATGTCCATCAACCCGCGGTGATGCCACGATCGATGGAAATGCAGGCGCCGTGATAACCACGCGCCGCATCCGATGCGAGGAAGGCCACCAACTCAGCGACGTCATCCACTTCGACCATCCCCCGCAGACCGGAGAAGCGCTGGATCAGCGTGTAGTCGAAATCCGGCGACATCTTGAAGTTGGCGGCGATGTTGGTCGCCATGCCCCCGGGTGCGACCGCATTGATGCGGATCGGCTTGTGCATGTATTCCATCGCCAGCGCCTTGGTCATGTGGGTGAGGCCGGCCTTGCTCGCACAATAGGCCGCCGCATAGGCCTCGCCGACAAACGCCGCGGACGATGTGACGTTTACGATCGCGCCCTCGGCCTTGAGCAGATGAGGAATGGCGGCCTGGCTCAAGTAAAACGGCGCGCTGAGATTGACGGCCATTGTCCGTTCCCAATCGGCGACGGCCATCTCAGCCGCGTGGCACAGGACGATGATTCCCGCGACATTGCAGAGTGCATCGAGGCGACCGAAGGCATCGACCGCGGCCTTCACCGCGCCGCCGCAATTACTGCCGATCGATAAATCTGTCGCATGAACCAGCGCCGTCACACCCAGCGCACGCACCTGCGCGGCGGTGTCCTGCAGACCCGCGGCATTCATATCGACGATGCATACGTCCGCCCCGGCACGCCCGACGGCAAGCGCCGTGGCACGGCCAAGACCGGAGGCGGCTCCTGTCACGAGTGCGGCCTTGCCGCGCATACTGCTGGCTGCGGGCATGCTCAGAAAATCCAGTTACGGTTCAAAGGGAAGGCCTTTCGCGACGCGATCGGCCTGTGCCAACACCGCGCCTTGCATGACCGAGGCCCTCGGCCAGCCGCCGTGAACCGCGTATTGCAACACGAACTCATGCATCTCTTCGCGGGTCGCGTCCCCGCTCGCCATCGCCGAATAGACGTGCGAGCGGATCGGCATATCGGAGGCCGAGTCGGCGACGCAAGCCAGCGTGATCCAACGGCGTGCGCGCTGATCGAGCCCAGGCCGCGTCCACATCTCGCCAAAGACAAAGTTGATAATCCCGCCTTCGAAATACGCGGTGACGGGCGGCGGCCCAGGGAACACCATCACCGTATTGAAATTGGCCGCCCCCTCTGCGTGACGCACCTTCGGGTCCCAGGGCTCCGCGCGGATCGGCGCGTAGCTGGCCGGCGGCAGATTGAGGGCCTTGGCAACGGAGGTGACGGCGCGATCGAACACGGACGCCTGCGACCAGCCGCGATAAACCGCGAAATGAAGCACCGCTTCCCGCAACTCCGACAGCGTTAGCTCGCCAAGAGTGAGCGCTCCGCGAATGTAACCCTCCAACATATCCACGGCGCCATGAGCGCTCGCGGCGCCGGAAATCGCAATAAGATAGCGGGAACGACGATCAAGGCCCGGGCGCGTCCAGACCTCGGCAAAGATGTAGTCGCGCCAGGACGCCTCGAACAGCGTGCCGGGTTCCGGCGCCGCAGCCGCCAGCAACTCCGTCTGGTGGTGGATACCCTTTTGTGTCCGTTCGGTCGGATTCTGAATGGTCACTTTGCGCCCTCCGGTTTGGCGAGATTTACCCAGACGTTCTTGGCTTGCAGGAACTCGCGCAAGCCCGCTTCGCCGCTGAGCCGGCCATAACCGCTCTGCTTCATGCCCCCGAACGGAACATTTGGCGACATGGCTTCACCGGAGCCGTTCACATGAATCATGCCGGCCTGGAGTTGGCTCGCCACATAGTGCGCCCGCCGCAGGTTGTTGGTGTGCACATAGGCGCCGAGCCCATAACTCGTCCCATTGGCGAGCGCGATGGCCTCATCCTCGGTATCGAAGGGCATCACCGCGAGCACCGGCCCGAATACCTCTTGCTGTGCGATCATGCTCTTGTTGTCGGCGTCGGCGACAATCGTAATCGGCAGGTAGTAGCCTGGAGCATAATCTCCGCCCAAGCGTTTGCCGCCCGTCACCAGACGGGCACCGTCCTTATTCACGGCGGTGTCGATCATGCCGAGGATTCGGTTGAGCGCCGTCTCCGAGATAACCGGCCCCATGACGGTCGCTCCGTCATAGGGATCACCCACCTTGATATGCCCGGCGATCGCCTGCAGCATCTGCAGATAGGCCTCGTAGACCGGCCGCTCGACGAGCAATCGTGTGCCGTTCACGCAGCCCTGTCCGCTGACGCTGATCGCACCGGAAAGACCGCGCTGCGCCGCGTACTGAAGGTCGGCATCGGCGAACACAATCACCGCCGACTTACCGCCAAGCTCGAGACCGCAGGGTTTGAGCGTGTCTGCCGCCTTGCGCAGAACTTTCTTGGCGGTGCCGCCACTACCGACGAACTGGATCTTGTCGATTCCCGGATGGCCGACCATGGCCTCGCCGACATCGGGGCCGCCGGTAAGAACATTGACCACACCGGGCGGAAAGCCCGCTTCGAGAAACAGTTCGCCCAAGCGCATCACCGTGTAGGGAGCTATCTCCGGCGCTTTAACCACCACACAGTTACCGGCCGCCAGCACCGGCGCCAGCACCATGGTCGCCGCGAACAGAGGCCCGTTCCACGGAATGATCGCACCCACCACGCCATAAGGCTCGGCGATCACATAGTCGTGTGCCGGGCCACCCCAGGTGCTAACCGTCTGGCCATGGATTTTGTCAGCCCATCCCGCGAAGTAGCGAAACTTCTGCGCCGCATCGAGGGGGAAGTGTGGCGTGATCAAACTGGGCGAGCCATTCTCGACAGTCGAGAGTTCCCCGAGCGCCTTGGTGTTCTGCTCGAACAGTGCGGCCATCTTCAACATCAGGTCGCGGCGCTTGTCGCCCGGCAACGCACGCCAGGCCGGAAAGGCAGCCCGCGCCGCCTGGACCGCCATGTCGACATCCTGAGGTCCGGCAAGACTGATCTCTCGCGTGATCTGTCCGGTCCCGGGATAGATATGCGGCATGACCCGACCGCTGCCGCGTTCGATCAATCTGTCGCCGACGATGACAGAGTGCCGCGGCAGGGTGGACGTATTGGGACTGTGAAACGTCATGACGATCCGCTCCCTGGCGAAGATAATTTTATCGGCAATGCGTCGAGCGTGCCCCTCAACTCACGGCCTCGATGCACAGCAATAATGTGCATATTGTTCGGGTGTCAAGGCTCGGAATGGCTATATATAAAGCGAAGTAAGGCGCTAACACGTATATTAATATGAAATAGCCGCATACGATGACTACCTAACGCGGGTGCGATACTGCCAATGTACCCACAGGCGAATCTTGCACATGCAAGAGAGCCCTCTAGTTCATCTGATTTTCGGTCTGGCGCAGACGCGACAGCAGTTCCTTGCGCTCACGCATTGCTTCGAACCGGGCCAGTTCCTCATCATGTTCGAGAATGGCGCGCAGGAGCCGGCGTTTGCCGGCTTTCCAGGCGGCAACTCCCTCGTCACCCGGAAACAAGGCAGGAAAGGAATCCGTCTGATAAAGGCGCCGCGTGACACGTGTCAGAAGCTCGATGAGAGGCTGCGCGACCATCCTAAACAACAATTGGGACACCTGATCCTCGAAGGCCATCCGCGCATCCATCGTGTCGCACAGATCGATCCGTGCGTTCAGTGTGACCAACGCCTCGCGCAGGCTTGCATCCGTACAGCGCGCGGCAACAGCAATGATCTCGCAATTCAAAAGCGTCACGACCTCAACCGCCTCGCGATGACCGGAGCCGTGCACCTGCATGTAGGCCGCAACAGACCGCTCAAGCGCCGCCTCGTCGGGCCGGGTGCCGTAGTAGCCGCCACCCGGACCGCGCCGGACCACCAAGAGTCCTTCGTGCTCAAGAATCCGCGCCGTCTGCTGCACGGTGACGATGCCGACACCGAGGAGTTCCGCCACCTCGCTCAATGAGCCGATCTGTGCCCCCGGTTCGCGATCGAGGATTAAGTTGCGCAACTTTGCGGCCGTTGTACTTACAAGACGACGTCGCTGGAGCTTGTCCGTGTCGTTTGCCTTGTTCACCAACGCCGCCCCTCCGTTTAAAGAGACGGCTTGCCGAAATCGCCGCCGGCGAACTCGTCGATCTTCGTCTGAATGAAGGCGTCGGGCGAGGCCGCGTGGCTTTGCAGAGTTTGCCACACCTCGTCGTGAGTTGGGATGATCACGCGCCCGTCGCGCATGCCATCGGCCAGGGTCACGGCCACTTGCTCCGGCATGATGACCTTGTACTGGCTTCCCGGGCCACGGAAGGCCACGTTCTTGGACCATGTCTTCATGCCGTCCATGACTCCTGTTATCACCGGCCCTGGACACAGGCAGCTGACCCGAATGCCTTGCGGATGTAAATAGAGCGCCAGCGATTCCGACAGGGCGATGATTGCCGCTTTTGCCGCAGCGTAGGGCATGCGGTTGGCCGCGTACGGATAGAGGCCGGCGAAGGACGCGGTATTGACGATGTAACCGCGACCTCGCGCGATCATCTTCGGCAAAAAGATCTGGTTGCTGTGGATCGCGGAAAAAAAGTTGAGGTCAAAGATTCGCCGCCACTCGGCGGTGGGAATGTCCTCGGGGTTACCGTTGAGAATGGCGCCGACGTTGTTCATCACAATGTCGACCTGGCCAAGATTGCGCTCCGCCTCCGCGGCTGCCGCCTGGACCGACTCCTCGCGCGTGACGTCACAACTGACAGCCATCGCCTGGCCGCCCGCGTCATTGATCGCCGCGATAGCCTCCTGCGCCTCTTTAACTTTGATGTCGGCGATGGTGACCCGTGCGCCCCGCCGTGCAAATTCCAAGGCCACAGCGCGGCCGATACCTTGCGCCGCGCCATAGATCAATGCGTGGCTGCCTTCGAACGGAGGCGATCGATGGGCTTGCTTTTCCTGGCTCATAACTTCGCTCCCTAAATTGATGTCGTGCATGAACCGGCTTGATGGAAATCGGTCTGCGGTCCGGCGACACGACGACGGCGCGGCGAGTCAGCGGGCAGTGAGGGCTCCAGCCAATCCCCCGTCAACAAGCAGGTCGGTTCCTGATATGAAAGATGCCTTGTCGGAGGCTAGGAATTCGATGGCATCGGCAATCTCCAACATTGTGCCCTCGCGCTTGAGCGGTGTCCGAGCATAGAGCTGCATCTTGCGCGGACTCTTCTCAAATTCCAACGCCCCCATGGGCGTGGCGATCATGCCCGGCGAGAGTGAGACAATACGCGCGCCGCGTTCGCCCCATGCTGCGGCCTGCTGCCGGCAGTAGGCCATCAGGGCATATTTCGAAATCGGATAGGCGACCTGCGGTGTCGCTTGCTGCGACCCGAGCGCGACCATCAGCTTGTCGACCAGAGCGGGATCAGCGGGCCCGCGCAGAAGCGCCTCAATCGTTTCCGACGGGCGGTAGGTGTGCCCGGCGAGCGATGAGATAAGGATGGCAGCGGTTCCCACAGAAGCGAGCGGCAACAGACTTTCGGCAACCCGCACGGCGCCTGTCAGGTTGACGCGGATGATGGTGCCGAAATCCGCCATGGACGGCGAAAGACCTGCGACGTGCGCCAGCACGCGAAAGCCGCCCATGTCAGCGACAGTCTTGGTCAGCCTTTGAACAGCGGCCGGGTTGGTGATGTCACAGGCCACGCCCGTCGCATCCCCGCCCTCCTTGCACAATATTTCGGCGACCGCTGCAGCACGAGCCTCATCGATATCGGCCAGAAGAATACGATAATGTTGTGAAAGTCGCCGCGCCGCCGCCGTTCCCATGCCGCCAGCGCCGATGACGACTGCAAGCTGCCAATCCGGTCGCGCGCTACTGCCAATCTTGTGCATCGTTCCTTCCTCGGCGGCGGGCTACCCTTCCTGCTCGACGGCGTAATTGCCGAGATATCGGCCAAAAAGCTTCCTCACCTTGTCCGGGGTCAAGCCGAACTCGGCCAGCTTGTATTCATGCTTGCCGAACTTACCCTGCGGGTTGTCGTCGAGCCAGGCCCGCATGCCGGCCTCTGCCGCCGACGTGAAGTCGTCGCCGAGCGCCTTGTAAAGTTTGCGCATGGTGGAGATGGGGTCGCGAATGACATCGGCATAGTGCACATCGATGATCCGGTCATGACCGAGCTTTTCGCGCGCGTCCATGATGCGGTTGGCATGCTCAACAGCTTGCCATGGATAATTCTCCGCGATCCATTCCGTCGGAACCACGCCTGTGGATGCTTGGTTTGACAACCTCATGAGACTACAGAACGAGCCCGTGGCGGTCAGCGGATCACGATGGGTCCACACGAGCCGTGCATCCGGGTAAATTTTCAGCAACGTCGGAATCCACAGCCCATGGGACGGCATCTTAAGGTTCCAGATGCCCGGCGCATCGGCCTGCAGTAGCTGGATGAAGCGCTTGTGATACTCGTAAGTCGACGTCAAATCGGTCTGAAACAGCCAGTCGCGATAATTCGGCAGCTTGCCGCGCCCCTCCCACAACAACCCCTTGAAGTCGTGAATTGTGAAGAACATACATTCGTTGGGGTAGATGGCCGAATTGCGATAGTACTTACCGTATTCGGGATGAGCCTCCAGCATCTTGCGCTCTGCCTCCAGACGCGCGACGGCGCGCGGGTCGGTGTAAAGCGTTTTGCTCGTCGGCGGAGGAACGGGATCATCGATCTCCCAGGTCAGCGCGGAGCGACGAGCGGGATCGGTCGCAAGCAGATTGCTGAGCAACGTCGTGCCGGTTCGTGGAATACCTAATACGAAAACCGGCCGCTTGATCGGGCGCGCAAGCAGCTCGGGCCGCTTGTCGAGGTAGCCCGTGACCTTCAGCCTGTTGGCCAGGGCCATGACAACGTCGTCGCGATTTTTCTGCACAAACGGCTCTGCCAGTTCCAGACGATTAACGTCGGATAGAAAGATATCGAGTCCTTCCCGAAAGCTTTCGCTGTCGAAACGTTCCAGGCCGGTCACCCGGCGCGCTTCTTGAATAAGTTCGTCCGCGATCAACTTCCGCGCCATCGCCGCAACCTCCCTACTGCCTGGCCGCCTTGAGTGCGGTGGCTTTGTCCAGTCCGGTCTTCTTTAAGACAAACGGACGCACCCTAACAATGCAACTCACTTTCCGGTTTCCGCCAGAATGTCTCGTTCGGGACACAGCGCAACCGGAAGCTCGACGCACGCGAGCTTCCGATCCTACTGGAAGCCGATCATCCCGGTCCAGTCACCGCAACTTCGTGTGGTTCATGCGCTTCATCGTCCGAGCCGTATCCCAAGGCCC
>SCTM01000251.1 GCA_004297485.1 Rhodospirillaceae bacterium | reverse complement strand
GTCGCGCAAACCAAGGCTAACCCTAGGAGCGGCAGCCGATTGCCGAAGCGATCTGAAAGCATACCCATGACCAAGGTCGCAACAATATGCGCGGCATTGAAGACCGATACCAGCGCCCCCGCTTCTTGTTGATTAAGCCCATGGCTGATGGCGATCGGAGCAAGGTTCTGCAGGCTGCCCCCATAGACAAAAAGCATCGGCAAGTAGATGGCCAGGAGCAGCCAAAAATTCCGGCGTTTTAAAATGTCGCGCCAGTTCAGGCCTGCGCCTTTTTCACCCTGCTGGCCGTGGTGAGGCACCGCAGCCCCCTCACCCGTCAAATAGTGAAATCCTTCGCGCTCTGTCGGACGATCGCGCAAGACGTATACGACCGTGGGAACGACGAAAGCGCCAATTCCAAGGCCGCCGATGCGCCAGATCATTCGCCATCCCAAAGTGGGCATGATCATAGCGACGATGGGCGGAAGGACGACCCCGCCTATTGCCAGACCGAAAGCCGTGAGGCCCAGGGCAAGTCCCAACCGCTTTACGAACCAGCGCGACACCACGGCATTGGCGGGAATCAGTGTGGAAAACGAAGTCCCGATGGGCAAGAGCAACGCGAAGAGCGCGACCATTTGCCACGCCGCCGTGATATAGCTCATGGCGACGCAGAATAACGCTATCACTACCAACCCGATCCCGAAGAGCAGCCGCGCCGGATACTTGTCGGCGAGTACACCGGAAAACGGACTGAGCAGTGGGACGATAAACGCAAAGGCACCAATTCCCAGCTGCAAGGTGCTGATCGAGCAATTCAACTGCGTGGACCAGTCGTGCAGAAAGAGCGAAAAGGCATTGGCCGGCAGGGCACTCGCGGCAATTTCCGCGAGTATGCAAGCCCCTACAATGTTCCAGCCGTAATACCAGCCCCGGCGTTGGGCCACGCCCGCGGATGACGTCATCGGTAGTCCTCCCATCACACGGACGACTGCGCGCCTCGTATTGTCGCCCTATTACGAGCTAAACGCGCGGAAAGCAGCGCGTTTGTCCCCCAAGCACACGTCCCCGTCGGCGAGATTGCCATGCGTACCCGTCCTGGGCAACGCCTCATGAGATGCGAGCAAAAAGCCTATCCAGCCCGCCGATAGCGTCCGCTGTCGCCAGCCTCGCCGAGACCAAGGCTTGGATTTACGCCGGGATCTCGTTAAAGGGCACTTTCTTGTCGGGGCGATAATCCTGCGGCAAACCAAGAATGCTTTCGGCGATGGTATTCAGCAGCATCTCGTCGGCGCCGCCGGCGATACGGCCAGTGGGAGCGGTAAGCCAAGAGGTAGCCCAGTTTTCCCTGGTATTGGCGTTTCTGTCCCAGGCGAGACCGGCGCCTCCCTGAAGGTCGACCGCAAGCTCGGAGAGCTTCTGGCGCGATCGCACCGAGACAAGCTTATTAATCGAGCCCTCCGGACCGGGCTCTTTGCCCGCCTGCATTGCCAACATGGCGCGCTTTGTGATCGCCTCAAGACCGCTGCGCATCGCAAAATTACGCGCGAGCTGTTGGCGGATACGTCCATCCTCAATGGCGGGGCGCCCACCGATTTCGACAGTTCGCGCTAGGTCGATAAAGAGATCGAGATGCGGCCCGAAGCCGTCGCTATCGGCGGCCGAATAACGCTCAATCATCAGTGTGGCGATGGCGACGGCAAAGCCCCCGCCGACAGGACTAAGGCGGTTGGCATCTGGAATGCGGACGTCGTCGAAGAACACCTCATTGACGTGATCGTCACCGTTGGCGAGCTTGATCGGACGCACAGTGATGCCAGGGGTTTTCATGTCGACCCAGAAATACGTCAAGCCCTTGTGCTTTGGTACGGTCGGATCGTTGCGAGCTACGATGACGCCGTAGTCCGCATATTGTGCGTAGCTGGTCCAGAGTTTTTGGCCGTTGAGCACCCAGGCTCCGCCATCCGCAGTGGCGCGCAGGCGCAGGCCGGCAAGGTCCGATCCGGCGCCGGGTTCGGAGAAGAGCTGGCACCAGATCTCCTCGCCCGCCAGTGCTTTAATGGTACGTTCGCGGGCAAACTCCTTGTCGCCAAATTTCTGAAGAATGGGAATCGGCATGCCAAGAGAGACGCGAAAATAATGGTTCGGCATGCCGCGCGCCATTTCCTCGGTATCGAAGACGAGTTTCTCGATGTGGGTAAGGCCCTGACCGCCAAATGCAGTGGGCCAGTTGATGCCGGCGTATCCGG
>SCTM01000250.1 GCA_004297485.1 Rhodospirillaceae bacterium | reverse complement strand
TCTTGGTGGCCAAGAATGTGTTGGCGGCGTATTTGATCAGTTCCGAGGTTTCCAGTCGCGTAAATAGAATCGGCGTCTCGATCAAATAGAGTACGCGGTAGAGTTGGCGCATGATCTTTTGGGCGCGGTCGGTTTCAGCGCCAATGACGATGCGATCCGGCCGCATGAAATCGTTGATGGCCGAGCCCTCGCGCAGAAATTCCGGATTAGACGCTACGTCGAATTCCAAATCCGGCCGCGCCGCCTTGATAATGCGCTGGACTTCCCGCCCGGTTCCCACCGGCACGGTCGATTTTGTCACCACCACCGCGTAGCCGGTCAGTGCCTGCGCGATTTCGCCCGCCGCGCCGTAGACGTAGGAAAGATCGGCATGCCCATCGCCGCGCCGGCTGGGCGTGCCGACAGCGATGAACACCGCATCCACGCCCTTGACGGCCTCGGGGAGATTGCTGGTGAAAGTCAGGCGCCCGGCCTCAGCGTTGGAATGCACCAGATCGTCGAGCCCGGGTTCATAAATTGGGATCTCACCGGCCTTGAGGCGGGCAATCTTGCTCTCGTCCTTGTCAACGCACACCACGTCCACGCCGAACTCGGAGAAGCACGCCCCCGAAACCAATCCCACATAACCGGTGCCGATCACGGCGATACGCATAAAAGCTTTCCCCCTGGCGAATCCGCGCCGCGCGCGCCTTCGTGTTACAAGCTGAGCAGCCGCTCGATGATTGGACGCAATTGATCCTTCATTTCCGGATTCGCAAGTCCGAAAGCGACATTGGCTTCAATAAATCCGACCCGCGTCCCGCAATCGTAGCGTCGCCCCTCGAAGCGCAGACCATGGAACGGCACGGTAGCAAGCGTGCGGTTGAGAGCGTCGGTCAATTGAATTTCATTTCCGGCGCCGCGCGTGTGGCGATCCAATTCCTTGAACACCGCGGGGTCAAGAACATAACGACCGATGATGGCCAAGGTTGATGGCGCCTTATCAGGCGCAGGCTTTTCCACCAGGCCGCGCGCCTTCGTCAGCGTCCCCTGGTCACCCGCGATATCGAGAATACCGTAGCGGTTGGTCTGATCGCGAGGCACGTCTTCCACCGCGACCACATGGCCGCCGACCCGCGCATGGGCGTCGATCAGTTGTTTGAGGCAAGGTGTTTGCGATAACACCATGTCGTCGGGCAGAATCACGGCGAAGGGCTCGTCACCAACCAGCTCCCAGGCGCACCACACGGCGTGGCCAAGTCCAAGCGGGTCGTGCTGCTTGATGAGATGCATGGCGCCCGGCGGAAGGGTCGCCTCACGGACCAACTGCAGTTCCGCGTTTTTCTTCTTTTCCGTCAGCATCCGCTCCAGCACGGGATGCCCGGAAAAATGGTTGGCGATGGATTCCTTGCCGTCGGCGGTGACGAAAATGAATTCCTCAATGCCCGCCGCGCGCGCTTCCTCGACGGCGTATTGCACGACCGGTTTGTCGATGACCGGTATCATCTCCTTGGGAATAACCTTGGTGGCCGGCAAGAACCGCGTGCCGAGCCCCGCCACGGGCAGCACTGCCTTTCGCACGCGTAGAGCCATGTAAATTCCTTCTTGTTTTCACCCCCGCCACGATTTGTGCCATGACGGCTCCCGCGTTGCAACCGGGGTGGGGCGACACCTTGAATCCCCGCGTTCACGGTAGATCGCAATACGCGGAATCGTTGTCCATGACGTATAGCCTAGCGGTGACCGCGCAACAGCACATCCCGGGCAGCATTGATCTTGCCGGCGAGGTAATCGGAACCACCGTGGTCCGGATGAAGTTGCGACATCAAACGACGATGAGCGGCCTTGATGTCCTCGACCGTTGCTCCCGGCAACAGGCCGAGCACACGCAAGGCCTCTTCCCGGTCCATGGCGGTCCCACTGCCGGCGCCCGGCGCCCTGTCGCCGCGCTCCGCTTTTCCTCCCAGCGAAATCCCCATGGCCCGAAGCATCTGCACGACATTGAAGACCCGCCACGACCAGGCAACCAGTCCGAGCAGGAAGGCGGCCGCCACCGGCAAACGACCTGTGGCCGCCAGGATAATAATCACCGTCAGTCCGAGTATCACCCCGGCCCATCGCAACGATGACTTGAGGACTTTGACATCGGCTTCGGCGTAAAGCTTGAGCAACGTCACGACTGTCGCCAGAAGCAGAAATCCCAACAGCAATGGCATGGCTGGTTAACGCACAAGCGCGCGCGGGCCAGACCGCGGCGCGGCGGACGAGACCATGTCCGGAAGCAATGGCGCGAGCACATCAAGCGCGCCCAACAACGCCCGAAGCTCCTGACGGGCGGCGACGTGTGACACGGCAAGACGTTCGCCCGCGGCCAAGGATTGAAGATCGTCGACCGTCAGCCCATCGAGAAACAACTCGCGAAAGATCACGCGCTCGGCGATGCCATCTGCGACACGAAACCCGATGCGCCGGGCCAGATCGTCAAGCAAACGCGCCACCAGTCGCTTGTTCCGCGCGTCCAGTTGACCGACGCGATTGCGCAACACGATCCAATCGATCCTGCCCCCGTCCCGGCGCGCCCGCATTTGTTTGGCTTTCCAAACCCGCTCGGCATAGTGGCTGGGCCTTACGATGGTGCGCTTCACCGGATCGACATCGGCGATCACGTCGAGATCAATCAAACTGTCGTTCAGGGGCGTCACGATAACGTCGGCGAAAGCGTGGCCGACCAGTGCGAGATCGGTATCGGCGCCGGGCGTATCGATGATCACGATGTCGGGCGCGGCGGCGCGTTCCAGCACCTCAATCAAGGCAGCGGTGTCAGCCTGCGGGTCGGCGGCCGGATGAAGGGCAGTGTGATCAGGATGGGCAAGCGCGGTTCCGGTGCGCTCCCCGAAGCGGCGGCGGTTCGCCACATAGCGGCTCAGGGTTCCTTGCCGCGCGTCGAGATCGACGGTGGCCACCTTCAAGCCGCGATTGAGCAACGCCACGGCCAGGTGCATGGCCAGGGTGGATTTGCCCGTGCCGCCCTTGGCGTTGCCGAAAGCGATAATGCGCGTCATGCTGAGTTAAGTGTGCTCCAAAAAGAATCATAGTCCTGCCCATGATTCCGCGCAACCAAAGGCGCCCCATGTCCTTCGCCTTGACCCGGACGGCAACGGCCCGCACACTCCAGTGATACAAGGGGTGGCGGAAATATGGAATCAGCCGACTGTGTGGTGATCGGCGCCGGCATTGTCGGCCTCGCGGTTGCGCGCGCCATGTCGCGCCGGAACCGCGAGGTCTTGATCCTTGAAGCCGAACCAAGCTTC
>SCTM01000249.1 GCA_004297485.1 Rhodospirillaceae bacterium | reverse complement strand
GAAATTGTCGCCTCCAAGCCCATGGCGACACAACGCGACCTGTTGCTCGCCTATTCTCCGGGCGTTGCGGTTCCGGTTCTGGCGATCGCCGCGAATCAGGACTTGGTCTACGACTATACGATCAAGGGCAATCTGGTGGCCGTGATCACCAACGGCACTGCCATTTTAGGCTTGGGCAATCTCGGCCCGCTGGCCTCCAAGCCGGTCATGGAGGGCAAAGCCGTCCTCTTCAAACGCTTCGCCGATGTGGATTCCATAGACCTGGAACTGGCGACCGAGGACCCGGAGGCGTTCATCAACGCGGTGGCCCTGATGGAGCCATCGTTCGGCGGCATCAATCTCGAGGACATCAAGGCGCCGGAATGCTTCGTCATCGAGCAGGCTTTGCGCGAGCGCATGAATATTCCGGTGTTCCATGACGATCAGCATGGCACGGCGATCATTGCCGCCGCCGGGCTGATCAATGCGCTTTATCTTACCGGCCGCGATCCCAAGGACATCAAGCTGGTGGTGAACGGTGCCGGCGCCGCCGCCATCGCCTGCACGGAATTGGTGAAGGCCTTGGGCGTGCCCAACGACCAAGTGCTGCTCTGCGATTCCAAAGGCGTGGTTTACAAGGGCCGCACCGAAGGCATGAATCAGTGGAAATCGGCCCATGCGGTCACCACCAAGGCCCGGACGCTGGCCGACGCGATGAAGGGCGCCGACGTGGTCTTCGGTCTGTCCGTCGCGGGCGCAATCACCACCGACATGGTCAAGTCCATGGCGCCGAAACCCATCATCTTCGCCATGGCCAATCCGGACCCGGAAATTCGCCCCGAGGACGTAAAAGCAACGCGTGATGACGCTATTGTGGCGACGGGACGTTCGGACTATCCGAATCAGATCAATAACGTGCTTGGTTTCCCCTACATCTTCCGCGGCGCCCTCGATGTCCGCGCAACCACCATCAACGAGGAAATGAAGATTGCCGCCGCCAAGACTCTAGCGGAATTGGCGCGCCAGCAGGTGCCGGAGGAAGTTGCCGCCGCATACGGCGGAAGTGGGCGGTCGTTCGGGCCGGAATACATCATCCCCGCGCCCTTTGATCCGCGGCTGATCGAAATGGTGCCTATGGCGGTTGCGCGGGCGGCCATGGCCACCGGCGTCGCACGCAAGCCAATCGTCGACGAGGCCGCCTATCAACAGGAACTTCGCGCGCGATTGAATCCAACCACAGCCGTACTTGCGACGGCGCACGAGGAACTGCGGGCGAATCCCAAGCGCGTGATTTTTGCCGAGGCCGAAGAAGAAACGGTCGTTCGCGCGGCCATCGCGTTTCGCGAGGGCGGCTATGGCACGCCCGTTCTGGTGGGGCGTGACGAGACCGTCCGTAAGCGTTTGCGGGTGATGGGCGCCAATCCGGCCGACTTCGAAATCCACAACGCGAAGATCTCCCCGCACGTGCGCGGGATGGTCGACCATCTCTACGAACGGCTCCACCGCAAAGGATATTTGCGGCGCGATTGCATCCGGCTGGTCCATCAGGACCGGCACGTGTTCGGCGCGTTGATGCTGGACATGGGTCAGGGCGACGCACTCGTCACCGGTATGACGCGCCACTTTCGCCAATCGATGCTTCAGGTGAAGCTCGCGATCGACCCGGCGCCGGGGCGGGTCCCTTCCGGCATTCACATGCTGGTCGGCCGCCGTCGGACGGTCCTCATCGCCGATACCACCGTGAACGAAAGCCCAAATGCGGCGGACTTGGCCACCATCGCCGAACAAACCGCCGCCGTAGCGCGCCGCATGGGACAGGAGCCGCGCGTGGCGTTCCTATCCTATTCCAACTTCGGCAATCCTCCCGGGCATTGGCTGGACCACATTCGCGATGCCGTTCGTCTTCTCGATGCCCGAAAAGTGGACTTCGAATATGAGGGCGAAATGGCCGCGGACGTTGCGCTCAACCCGGCGATGAAACGCCACTATCCGTTCAATCGCCTCTCGGGACCGGCCAATGTGCTCGTCATGCCGGGCCTGCAGTCGGCCAATATCGCGGCGAAGCTTCTGAAAGAAGTCAGCGGCAGCACCGTGATCGGACCGTTCCTTGTCGGCATGGCGAAGCCGGTGCAGATCGCGGCCATGACCTCGACCGCGTCTGACCTCACGACAATGGCTGTTCTCGCCGCCGCCGGATTCCTGCAGTAACGCTAGAGCACGTCCCAGAAAAGTGATCTTCCGTTTTTCCGGTTGGGACGTGCTCTAAATATCAAAAATAGAGGCCTTCTTATCCGGCGCGGTACGTCAACCGCGCCGGGAAGGACCCTAATAGCGATAGGTTTCCGGCTTGAACGGGCCCTGCACGCCGACGCCGATATAATTCGCCTGCTTCGGCGATAGCTTCGTGAGCTTGGCACCGACTTTAGCGAGGTGCAGTTCGGCGACTTTTTCGTCCAGGTGTTTGGGCAGCACATAGACTTTGTGCTCGTACTTGGCGCCGTTGACCCACAGCTCGATCTGCGCCAACACTTGGTTGGAGAACGAAGCGCTCATGACGAAGCTGGGATGGCCGGTGGCGCACCCAAGATTCACCAGGCGCCCCTCGGCCAACAGAATGATGCGCTTTTTGTCGGGGAACTCAATCTCGTCCACTTGCGGCTTCACATTGTGCCACTTGAGATTCCGCAATCCCTCCACCTGGATTTCCGTATCGAAGTGACCGATGTTGCAGACGATGGCACGGTCCTTCATCTTGCGCATGTGCTCGACGGTGATGACGTCCAGATTGCCGGTGGCGGTCACGAAGATGTCGCCCACGCTCGCGGCGTCGTCCATGGTCACCACCTGGTAGCCTTCCATGGCGGCCTGCAACGCGCAGATCGGATCGACCTCGGTTACCATCACGCGGCAACCTGCTTGGCGCAATGATGCCGCCGATCCCTTGCCCACATCGCCGAAGCCGTTCACCACGGCCACTTTGCCGGCCATCATGACATCGGTGGCACGGCGGATGCCGTCCACCAGGCTTTCGCGGCAGCCATAGATGTTGTCGAATTTCGACTTGGTGACGCTGTCGTTGACATTGATGGCGGGGAACGGCAGGCGGCCGTCCTTGGCCATCTGGTACAGGCGATGCACGCCCGTGGTGGTTTCTTCCGATACGCCCTTGAGGCTGGCCTTGACCTTTGAGTACCAGCCCGGCTGCGACTTGAGACGCGCGGCGATGGCCGCGAACAGCACAGTCTCCTCCTCATTGGTGGGCTTGGAGATGAGGGAAGGGTCCTTCTCCGCTTGCGCGCCAAGCACGATCAACAACGTGGCATCGCCGCCATCATCGAGAATCAGGTTGGGAGCGCCGCCGTCGGCCCATTCGAAAATCTTGTGAGTGTAGTCCCAATACTCTTCCAGGCTTTCGCCCTTCACGGCGAACACCGGCGTGCCGACAGCAGCGATCGCCGCCGACGCCTGGTCCTGGGTCGAGAAGATGTTGCACGACGCCCAGCGGATATCGGCGCCCAGGTGCTTCAAGGTCTCGATGAGTACCGCCGTCTGAATGGTCATATGCAGCGACCCGGCGATACGCGCGCCCTTCAGCGGCTTCGTGGCGCCAAACTCTTCGCGCAGCGCCATCAAGCCCGGCATCTCGGTTTCAGCGATGGCGATCTCCTTGCGGCCCCAGTCCGCCAAGCCAATGTCCTTGACCCTGTAGTCTGTAAAGGCATGGGTGCCGGCGTGAGCTCTTGCTGAATTCGTCATCGGGAAGTCTCCTGGATAGCTAAAGTGCGTGAGTGACGGGCCGCGAATACGCGGCCGAATATGGCGATGCTAGGCGAAGGCCGAGCGCAGGGCGTCGACAAGGTCAACCTTTTCCCATGAGAATCCGCCGTCCGCCTCGGGCGCGCGGCCGAAATGGCCATAGGCCGCCGTGCGCGCATAGATCGGCCGGTTGAGTTGGAGATGGGTACGAATGCCCCGCGGAGTCAGGTCCATGACCTGATCCAGCACCTGGGCCAGTTTCTCTTCGTCGACCTGGCCGGTGCCAGCGGTATCGACATAAATCGATAACGGGCGAGCAACACCGATGGCGTAGGAAAGCTGGATCGTGCAGCGATCCGCCAGTCCGGCCGCAACCACGTTCTTCGCAAGATAGCGCGCGGCATAGGCCGCCGACCGATCCACCTTGGTGGGGTCTTTTCCGGAAAACGCGCCGCCGCCGTGAGGCGCCGCTCCACCGTAAGTATCGACGATGATTTTACGGCCGGTAAGACCGCAATCGCCGTCAGGACCGCCGATGACAAACCGGCCGGTGGGATTCACGTAGAACTGTTGCTCCTCACACATCCAACCTTCGGGGAGCGCTTTCTTGACGTGAGCGCGGACGGTTTCCTTGATCTCGTCCTGACTTGCGTCGGCGTCGTGCTGCGTGGAAACCACCACCGAAGTGGCGCCCACCGGCTTGCCGTCCACATACCGCAGCGTGACTTGGCTCTTGGCGTCCGGACCGAGGTTCTTCGTCGCGCCGCTGTGGCGCGCGTCAGCGAGGCGCTTGAGAATATCGTGAGCATAGTAAAGCGGCGCCGGCATGAAAGCGGGGGTCTCGCGGCAGGCAAAGCCGAACATGATGCCTTGGTCGCCAGCGCCCTCGTCTTTGTTACCCGCCGCGTCGACACCCACGGCGATATCCTGGGATTGAGCGTGAAGGCGAATGCGAATGTCGGCGCTGCGCCAGTGGAAACCATCCTGCTCATAGCCGATATCACGTATGGCCTGTCGCGCGCCCTGTTCAATCTTCTCGAAGGTGACCGATGCCGGGCCGCGCACCTCGCCGGCAATGACAACCTCATTGGTCGTCGCCAGAGTCTCGCAAGCCACCCGTGCTTGCGGATCAGCCGCCAGGAAGAGATCAAGGACCGTATCGGAAATGCGGTCGCATACCTTGTCCGGATGCCCTTCGGCCACGGACTCGCTGGTGAATAGATAGTTGCCGTTTCGCATGAAAAGCTCGCCTGTGAGTGACTTGAACACCGATGAATTCGGTTATCTTACATTCGCAATCGTATTACTATATAATGATTTCTTTATATAGTCTGTTCCTCACGCCCCCAAGAAACCGTGGCGGGAAGCCGATGGATAAGCTGGTCTCCATGTTGCGCGCCGCGGGTGATTCGACCCGCCTCAGGCTCTTGCTTCTGCTCCGCCAGGCCGAGCTTACCGTCAGCGAAATCGTTGATATCATTGGACAAAGCCAGCCGCGCGTGTCGCGGCACCTCAAACTCCTGTGCGATGCTGGGCTGCTGGAGCGGTTTAAGGAAGGCAGCTGGGTGTTCTACCGCGCCAGCGACCGGGGGACCGGAGCCCAGTTCGGCGCGGCCGTCAGCGGGTTCGCCATGGCGGACACCGAAGCCCATGCCGCCGATCTCACGCGCCTGACCCGCGTGCGTGAGGCGCGGGCGGCGGAGGCCGCCGCCTATTTCAAGACCAACGCCGCGGAGTGGGGACGTATTCGCGCGCTACATGCGCCCGAGAAAGACGTTGAAACCGCCATCGTCCGTCATCTGACTGAACGTCCGATCGAGAATCTTCTCGATGCCGGCACCGGAACCGGGCGCATGCTCGAACTCCTGGGTGGACATGCCAAGCGCGCCGTCGGCCTGGACATCAGTCCGGAGATGCTGGCGATCGCCCGCGACCGGCTGACGCGGGCGGGACTTAACCATTGCCAAGTCCGATTGGGCGACATTTATCGTCCGCCGTTCGAAACCGCGGTGGGCTTCGACGCCGTTCTCTTTCACCAGGTCCTGCACTATTTGAATGACCCGCAGACTGCGGTTGTCACGACGGCGCGTATGTTGAGTGCGGGTGGACGAGTCCTGATCGCGGACTTTGCACCGCATCAACTGGAGTTTCTGCGCACGGAATACGCTCACCGTCGCTTGGGCTTCACCGAGCGCGAGGTATCCGGCTGGTTTGACGCTGCGGGCTTGAAGCCGCTGGTCTCCGAAACCATCGCGCCGCCCGCGACGTCAAAGGGCAAGCTGACAGTGAAGATCTGGATGGCCGCCGCGCCACAAACGAAAGGGCGCCCATCCGCATAGCCGGATGAGCGCCCTATCGTCTCTTCGGAAGCGACAGGCTTTAGATCGCCGCGGCTCCGCGTTCGCCGGTACGGATACGCACGACGTTCTCGATCGGACTGACGAATACCTTGCCGTCGCCCACCTTGCCGCTCTGCGCCGCCTTGCAGATGGCTTCGACAACGGCGTCGGCGGAACTATCGTCAACCACCACCTCGATCTTCACCTTCGGCAAGAAGTCGACGGTGTATTCTGCGCCACGGTAGAGTTCGGTGTGGCCTTTCTGCCGGCCGAAGCCCTTGACTTCGAATACGGTCAGACCCTGGACACCGACCTCGTGCAGGGCATCTTTGACATCGCCCAACTTGTGCGGACGAATGACGGCTTCGACGCGCTTCATTAATTACTCTCCTGTATTTCCGGCATTGAGACGTCGCCGGGGCTAAGTCTAGAACTTCTCGATCATATCGTCAGTTTATTGAAGTTTTCGCGGACTGTGGCCGACCTGGCTTGACTTGATCGCTTTCGGAACCGCCGGCTAACTGATTCCCTTGAGCTTACGCGGTAGAGCCGGGGGCCATGTGTCTTCAAGAAAACCCATGGCCCCTGGATTGCAGCAAGAGCGAAACGTTAAGTCCTAGAACAGGATGCCCGTTTCAGCGGCGAACCGGAATTGCGAAGAACTCTTGAAGGTCGGTCCGAAGACCTTGGTGGACGCCTTAATGACCGAGGCTTCCGCACGCAGGAAGAAGATATTGTACTGATAGGTCGGCGTGACGGTCAGGGTCCAGGCGTCGCTTCCGACCCCATAACCCAGGGGATCGGCCGATGCCTTGGCGACACTGCCATTCTCAGTAATGTATTCGCCGCGCGCCGCGACGCTGAAGTTCGAGTCAAACGCATACTTCGCAAGAACTGCCCCGCCCCACGTCGAGGTCGAGGTCGTACCAAGGCCGGGAAGAGTCGGAATGTGGGTGTACTGGACGTATGGCGAGATCGTGAGCGGGCCAGACGTGAACGTGTAGATGAGGTTGTAAATCTCTTGGTTGTTCTGGAGAACAAACGTCGCGCCTTTGTTCTTGTAGAAAGTCGACAACGCGCCGCTCGCGGAGACCGCGAGGGTGTTGGAACTGTCGACGGTCCAGATCGCCGCGCCGGAGATCGTGTTGTAGCGACCGGAATAGAGACCATCGTTAAGCGACGCGGACAGGGCCAGAGGTCCCATGGTGTAGTTCACCTGGACGCCATCGCTGACGGCCGGTTCCTGCGCCCACAATAGACCGCGCTGGATATTCATGTTCTCGAATGAAAACGTGTACTCGTCGCCAATAAGGGTTGGGAGCTTACCAACCTGAACCGAGAAGTTATCCGCCGGGACGATCTTGACGAAGGCCTGGGAGAGCGGACCGAAGTTTCCGTTGGTCGTCGGGCTCGCCTTGATATAAGGCGCGCCGAGATACGGGAAGGAATAGATACCCGCCTGTACAAAGTACTGGAATACGCCGTCAACCTTCTGAATGAAGACTTGCGCATTGCTCAGATCGCCGATCGACTTATGGTCCCCGGGAACGGCGTGGTCTTCAAACTGGCCGTAACCAGACACAACACCTGTGACATAGGTCTTACCGAAGAGCTCTCCCAGAAGGGGCATGGCCGACAGGTCGAAGCTCGTCGGGCTGGCGTTGCCGGCCAGTGGTCCGCTCATGGCCGGCCCCAAGGCCGGCGGTGTCGGCGCCGCGGCGGCGGGCGCCGCATCATCCGCATAACCGGCAGCACTACCCGCGATGGCAAACACCGATGTCAGAAGGATGGTTTTAAGTGTTGTCTTCATGTTGGTAACTCCTAAGCCTGGTTGATCCGCTGAAAGAAAAGGGTGGTTTGGTGGTGGCCTTAGGCCACCACCTCGCCATGGAGAGCCAAGTCGAGACCATCGCGTTCGGTCTCTTCGTCGACACGGATACCGATCACGAGATCGATGACCTTGATGATGATGAAGGTTGCCACGGCATCGTAGGCAATGACGATGCCGACGCCGATGAACTGGTTGGTCATCTGCGCCCAGTTTCCTTCGATGCCGCCGGCCGTGCCGCCGTATTCGGCGATGGCGAACACACCGGTCAAGAGCGCGCCGGTGATGCCGCCGACCGCATGGACGCCGAAGCAATCCAGCGCGTCGTCATAGCCGAACATGTGCTTGAGGGAGGTGGCCCCCAGGTAGCAGACCACGCCGGCGATCAGACCGATCGCCAGTGAGCCGGCCGGGCCGACAAAGCCCGACGCCGGGGTGATGGCCACCAGACCCGCCACCGCGCCCGAGCAGATGCCCAGGACCGTCGGCTTGCCCCTGGCCGCCCATTCCACGAACATCCACGACAGGCCCGCGGCACCGGTGGCGATCTGGGTCACGGTCATGGCCATACCGGCCTGCATGCCCGCGGTCACCGCCGAACCGGCGTTGAAGCCGAACCAGCCGACCCACAGCAGCGAGGCGCCGATGAAGGTCAGAACCACGTTGTGGGCCGGACCCGTATCCTTGCGCTTGCCCAGCACCAGGGCGATCACCAGACCGGCGACGCCGGCGTTGATGTGCACCACCGTGCCGCCCGCGAAGTCCAGAACCTTGTACATGGCGTTGCTGTTGACGTTGCTCAGGAAGCCGTCCGGACCCCATACCCAGTGGGCGACCGGCGAGTACACCAGGGTGGCCCACAGCGTCATGAACCACAGCATCGCCGAGAACTTCATGCGCTCGGCGAAGGCACCGGCAATCAGCGCCGGGGTGATGATGGCGAAGGTCATCTGGAAGCACATATAGACCGTCTCGGGGATGGTCGCCGCCAGCGGGCTCGGATTGCCGATGCCGCCGTTGTTGATGTCGCTCAGGATCCCCTGCAGGAACGCCCGGCTAAATCCGCCCAGGTACGGCCCCCCGGCCGTGAAGGCCGTGCTGTAGTTCACGACCATGAACAGAACCGTGATCAGGCAGGTGATGGCAAAGCTGGTCATCACCGTGTCGCCCACGTTCTTCTTGCGCACCATGCCGCCGTAGAACAATCCCAGGCCCGGCACCGTCATCATCAGCACCAGGGCCATGGACGTCAGCATCCATGCCGTGTCGCCTGAATTGGGCGTGCACTTCTCCATAACCGTACCGCCGCACGCCGGTGGTGACGGCGCCGCCGCCGGTGCTGCTGCCGCATCGGCCGGTGCCGCTGCCGCAGGCGCCGCTGCTGCAGGCGCAGACGCCGCAGGCGCAGCCTCCTGCGCATGTACAAACTTCATCGTCGGTAGGCTCAAGACTAAGGCCACCGCAGCAATTCTTAGAAAACACGACCCTGAGAGTTTCATGGTGACATTCCCCGCATGTTTGGGCTCGATCAGGTCCAGCGATCCCCAGATGTCTGGGCGAAAGACATTTTGACCCGGAAACATCAATGCAAGGCTTGTGCCGTTTAGAAAAGGCGCAGCAAAAGTACGTGATGTGATCGTTACTCGATATAAAATTGCAGTCGCGAGGGGAAGCACACGCCGTAATATGGCCTAGACTTCGAACTCACGCTGGCTTTTGCCCTGAAGGGCCCAAATTTTTTCTCATTGCTTAAATATTGTGCAAAGCAAGGCTCAAGGGAGTGGCGATTGGTCTTTTTTCGTCGGCGAAGGCCTATGGCCTATGGCCTGCACCGTATGCGGGCGAGGAATAATGATTAGCATTATTAACCAGTTATAAAGAATCAGATCGTCATTCGCCTTATGCCCCGAGATTGTGCAGCGGCGCGCCATCCGTGCTGTATAACTTGGGCACCGGCGGACCCAGCCCTCAATGAAGGCCGCCGCACGACCTCAATGGGTTTCGGGTTTGCGGAACCTGAAGACAAACTGATCGGTTTTTCCTTCGATCGCGGTGTCGAATACCTTGGCCGTATGATCGTCTTGGGGATTGCGCAGTACGTCGCTTTCAGCCTCAAGCACGAAGCCGGCGGCGGTGACTTCCGTCTTCACAAGATCAGGGTCGATGCGGTGCAGCGTCGCAGCGTCGCGGGCGCCTGAGCCGGGCGCAGCCACGTGATCAAGTACCAGGAAGATACCTCCGGGCTTGAGAGCTTCAAAGATCGCCTTGTCTAAGGCCACGGTATCCGCCGGCCCCATGAACGCGATTTTGAGATCGTGGTAGTTGTCTGATGTCCAGACCATATCGAGCGGTGCGGGCGCCTTGAATTCTGCAATCGGTGTGAGAATCACGGACGTATTGCCGTAGGCTTTGTCAGCGGCGATAGCTTTGATTCCAACCGCGGCTGTGGCCCGAAATTGCAGAATCTCTGACGGCACCACGGCATAAACGTGACCGTGTTTACCGACCACTTTGCTGAAGATGCGCGTGAAATAACCACCGCCTGGGATGAGGTCGGCAATCTTATCGCCGCGTTTAAGCCCAGCGAAAGCGACGACTTCCGCAGGCTTGCGATGTTCATCCCGCTGCCTGTCCGCGTCGGGACGGCCTGAGTCGGCGACAGCCGCCATGATCGCGCGGGGAATTTTGTCGTTCGCGCACGCCGGTGTGCCGATTGAGAAACCGATCATAAGCGCAGTAAAAATGGTGGCGATCAAAACGGGACGATACATGGCGCTGGCTTCCTTCGACGAATGTTCACCCTGCATGTGGAACGAACCCAATCTTAGGCTTGATCATGGGGCATGCCATCAATGGCCGGTTAGATGTTGGAATGTAACGCGGCGTACCCAGCATCGAATTATCCACCGCGCTGCAGCATCGCACGTGCGCGCTGCGTTGTTTCGGCGACCGTGTGCGCGGACAGGTTGGTTCCGCGATTTCGTTGCCGCTTCTTCACAATATCTTCAGGTACAGGCGTCGCGACTTGGTCTACATTCCGCGCCGTGGGCAGCGGGGATAGAAACGAGATCGACCAATGAGGAGGACACCCGTGACACATGCCAATTTGAAGTCCCATCAGCGCCGCTCGGAAACGCCGATCAGTTCACGTGATCAACGCGACATTGGGCGAGTGTCTTCGAGTGGATGGTCGACGCCATTGTGGGATCACGCGCTGCCGGCATGGCGCGCTAGCGCCAGATCCCGGGAGGCCGTGGGCTATGCCGAGCTTACGCACCGCCATGAAGCTGTCCGGCGGTGGCGCGGCTTGCCTCCGGAGTCGGGCGACTGAGCCTGGCCTCTATTCCCGCATAGGCTGCGTTTTGCGATTCCGTGATTGAGTCCGATCCCTCCGCGCGAAATTAACGGACGATAGACACAATCATGAAATCCTAGGTCACTCGATTGACCTGGAAAGTCGCCCGCCCGTGACCAAAGTCCAAAAAAACCAACGCAAGCGCCTGAACCTGGCGCTTCAAGGCGGCGGCGCGCACGGGGCGTTCACCTGGGGCGTTCTGGACCGCTTGATGCGTGACGGGCGTATTTTTATCGACGGTATCAGCGGCACCAGCGCCGGCGCCATGAACGGTGTTGTATTCACGGACGGTTTTATAAAGGGCGGACGGCAGGGGGCGATCGACAGCCTCGGTGTTTTCTGGAAGAAAGTCAGCGACGGCGCATTCATGTCGTCGCAGGCAATGATGCCGTGGTTCATGCCAGGCGGCGATAAGCACTGGAACGTGGACAATTCGCCCGCGTTCATGATGGCGGACTTTTTCTCGCGCATGTTTTCGCCGTCTCAACTCAATCCCCTCAACCTCAATCCGCTGCGCGACATTCTTTCCGAGATGGTTGATTTCGAGGGATTGCGCCGTCGCAAAGATATCAAGCTGTTTGTCTCGGCGTCCAATGTCCGGACCTGCAAGCTGAAGGTGTTCCGAACCGAAGAAATGTCCGTTGATGCCTTGCTCGCCTCGGCATGTCTTCCGCTCATGTTTAAGGCGGTCGAGATCGATGGCGAGCAGTATTGGGATGGCGGCTATCTCGCGAACCCTGCGATTGCACCGTTGATTCATGAGTGCGTCAGCAAGGACGTCGTGATTGTACAAATCAATCCCATGAACCGTCCGGAAGCACCGACCACCGCGCGCGAGATTTTGAACCGCATCAACGAGGTCAGCTTCAACTCGACCCTGGTGCGCGAAATGAGCGGCATCGCCACGATTTCAAAATTGATCGATCAGGGCAAATTGCACGACACGCCGTTTCACCATGTCAATTTTCATATCATCGTGGCGGAAGACGAGATGAGTCAGCTCGGCGCCTCGTCCAAGTTCAACGCCGACTGGAAATTCCTGCGTTACCTCTACGAATTAGGTGTGAGCACGACCGATAAATGGCTGGCTGAGAATTTCGACCGCATCGAAGTTGAATCAACGCTCGACATGATGAAGATGTATCATTGAGTTGACAGCGCGTGACGCGGATGGGGCGCCAGAGCCCCGCAGAAGACACGGCCCAGATGGGCGCATTACGACGATATTGCACCGCAGCATAAAACACGTTAACCTTCATCCCATGGCGTTTGTGTCCACGATCCAGGGGGCAAGCGTCACGGATTTACCGCACGTGCGGCGGGACGGGAAGGCTTCGTCGGCGTTGCGGATTTGGTGCTCGCTGTGAACAGTTGGGGAGGGAGCGGAAACATAGGTGGGCACGCAGTCTATCAGGTCGAGACAAAGGGGACTTGTTATGACGGACGCGGGCGCAACACAGTTTTCACACATCAAACCCGATGACACGAATTATCGCGGAGAAGGCCTTCGAGATTTCTTTCTCTATCGCGACCTGGGCATAGCAGCGGCCACGAACGGCAAAGTCGTCGCCCACTTGGTTAAGGCCAATCGGCCGCCCACGAATGGCACGGGCTGGCACAAGCATGTCGCCGATTTTCAAATCGTCATCATGATGAAGGGTTGGGCCAAGTTCATGTATGAGGACCAACTGACCCTTGTCACGGCTGGGGATTGTGTTCATCAGAAACCGGGAATCGTCCACTACCTGTTCGATTACTCGCCCGACATGGAATATCTCGAAATCGTCGGCCCCGCGGATTTCGGAACCATCGACGTGGAAGGACCCTGCCAAGTCCCGCCGGTCACGCCCTGGGCATAACCGCCGCGCCAATCCCGCATCTTTCTGCCGGATCGTCGCCTCGCCCTCGCGATATGGCCGCCAGTAGGCTGTTGTTTCTACTGGTAATTATCAACATATCCGAGATGGCTGAGTCCTCGGGCGAATACCCTAGCCCCGCACAATAAGTTTCGACTCAGAATAAGAGGCGGCGGCTGATATTATCCTTAAGGTTGCGTCGCTATCTATTTCCTCGTCGTGGGGTTGACGCATGCAAAACCGTGGGACGGCACGATGTTTGCCTCGATCAAATCCTTTTTCGACGAAGATGGATTTATGCCGCATGGAATGTGTCTGCTTTGGCGACCGGATATCCTGTGGACTCACGTTATCGCTGACTCGCTCATTGTCATTGCCTATTTCTCGATCCCGGCCGCGCTTGTCTGTTTTGCATGCCGTCGGCGCGATTTTCCACATGTGTGGATCTTGTATCTCTTCGGCGCATTCATCGTGTGGTGCGGTATCACCCATGCGACCTCGATCTTGACTCTGTGGGTGCCGGTGTACGGCATTCAGGCCCTTATCAAGGTGATCACGGCGGTCGTATCGATGACGACGGCCGTGATGCTTTGGCCGCTTATGCCCAAAGCTCTGCGGATTCCCAGTGTCGGCGATTTGCAGGCAAAGAATATCCAACTGCAAAAAGAAATTACCGACCGCGCTTCCGCTGAACGTCAGCTTCATGAGCTGACGGTCTCGCTGGAACGGCGTGTCGAGGAACGGACCCGTGAACTCACTGATGCAAATGCCCATCTCCGACGCGAGGTCGAACGGCGGCGTTATGGGGAAGAACTGCTTCTTAAAGCAAAATCCGAGGCTGAAGCCGCCAATAATACCAAGACCGTATTTTTGGCGGGCATGAGCCACGAACTTAGGTCGCCTCTTAATTCCATTCTTGGATTTGCCCAAATGCTGGAGCAGGTCTACCCCGAAGGGTTGGACGAGCGGCAACGCGCATATCTGAAGAACATTCAGGTCAGCGGAAACTTGCTTCTCGATTTGATCGAGCGGCTTCTTGATCTGTCCATGGTCGAATCCGGACGCTCCAACATCAAGGTTGAGCCAACCTATGTCTGCGAATGCTTGCAGAAAGCTTCCACAATCCTTGAACCGATGGCGCAGAAGGCCAACGTAGCGCTATCGCTCAACACATCCGAGTGTGAATCCGTGGTCGTCGTGGCCGATCCCACGCGCCTGTTGCAGATTGTTGTTAATCTCGGTTCGAACGCCATTAAATACAATCGGCCTCGTGGCCGCGTCGACATCACTGTGCTGGTCGTTTCTCACGAAGACATTGTGGTGAGATTTGCCGACACGGGCGTCGGTATTCCGGCCCAGTTCCGTCGGCAGGTCTTTCAACCTTTCAATCGACTCAACCAGGACAAGTCCACCATTCACGGAACCGGCATCGGCCTGGCCTTGTCAAAACGCCTTGCGCAGGCGATGGGCGCCGACCTGACGTTCGAGAGCATCGAAGGATACGGATCAATCTTCGATCTGACGCTTCAACGTGCTCAACAGTTCATGGCCGTGCCTGGCCACGCGGATGCCGGGTTCGTCGATATTCCGCGCTGTCGCATTCTCTATGTCGACGATGACCCGCGCAGTTGCAGTCTCATCGATATGTATGCGCGCTATCGCCCTGAACTGGCGGTCGTTCACGTCACGGATCTTAGTGAGATGCGGGCGCAAATCGCCATCGAACGCCCGGACGTTCTTCTCCTTGACATCAATCTTCCCATCTGGAGGGGGATTGATTGGGTTACCGAAATTGCCCAGGAGCGGGAGAGTATGAACATACGCATTATCGGTGTCGCCACCGCGGTCAACGCGCAGACCAGACGTTACGCGGAGGATGCCAAGATAACGGCGCTCCTGACTAAACCGATCGCTTTTCGAGATTTTGCACTAGCGATCTGCGAGGCGATGAAGTGTTGAGCCCGCTTTGGGTCAGGATACGTCGGACCGCGAAGGCTTTGTCCATGCCTGAGTTTGGGGTAATGTCGGGACGGGCATTGGCCAAGCCGTGTCCGTCCTTCCCACAGAAAGCCGCCGCTTCCCATGTCCGTCGCCGCTCCTCTGAAAATCAATCTCGGCAGTGGCAAGGATTTTCGTGCCGATTTTCTGAACATTGACGTTAACGATTACTGGTCGCCCGACGTCGTTGCCGACGTCAGCGGTGATTTCCCACCTCATGGGTCGGCCGACTATCCCACACAACGCTTCGGTAACGTGACGATCGCACACGGCACCTATGACGAGATCATGTCCAATGACGTGCTTGAACACGTGCCGGACCTCGTTGCCACCATGACAAACTGCCTGAAGCTGCTGCGTGTCGGGGGTGTGTTCAACATTCTCGTGCCCTACGATCTTTCCTACGGCGCGTGGCAAGATCCGACTCACATTCGCGCCTTCAACGAGCGTTCTTGGCTCTATTATACCGATTGGTTCTGGTATCTCGGCTGGTCGGAATATCGTTTCATCACGCGAAAAATCAGCTTCGTGCCGAATCCGATCGGCGCGCAACTCATGGCCGACGGCCAACCGAAGGACATTGTCCTACGCACGCCACGCGCGATTGACGCCATGAAGGTGTCGCTGGAAAAGATTCCCCTCAGCGAGGACGACCGCGAGGCTTTGGCGCGGTTTACCGGCGAGGGCAAGCGGATCAGGGCCGAGATTCACGCCCGACCATAGCTGGACTGCCGCCCAGTGGTCGCTTTTTGCTCCACGTGGCCACTGCGCGGGTGGGGCTAACCCAACCGATCCTCGCCCCAGACGATATTTCCCGCGACCACGGTGGCCACGACGGGCTCCGCAAAACCGTTTACCAAGATGGCATCAAAGCTGTCTCGCAATAGGGCGAGATCGGCGGGCGCGCCCACGGCGATGCGGCGCGGCGTCCCCCCCGGATCGGCAAGGTCGGTTTGGAATAGCGCCAGAGCGCGCGGCGGTGACAGGCACTCACCGGCCCCCAGCACTTTGCCGTCTGCCGTCGTGCGATGGATGGCGGCCGCAATCGCGGCCCAAATATCGGGGCGCGTGTAGGGGGCGTCTGTACTGCCGCCGGTTTTGATGCCCGCAGCGATGAGGCTGGCGCAGCGATACAGATTGACGTGATCGCTTGGCTCGACTTCCCTCAGATAGTGATCGCCCCGTTCGGCGATGAATCCGGGCTGGGTGACAACGGTCAGGTCCAGCCGTTTGATCTCGGCGACGGCTTCGCTGGTGATGATGCCGCCATGCTCGATACGATCGCCGGGTTGAGAACCCATCGCATCAAATCCGGCCAGCGCCATCGCCAGTTCGCCCGCCGTGACGCAATGCACCGCCACGCACCGCTTTTGCCGGCGCGCGTCCGCGACGATTTCCATCACGGTCTCGAGCGGCGGCAATGCGTGATCATCCAGCAGGATCTTGACGGGGCCCAGCCGCCATGGCGCGTTGGCTGGCCGGGAAAGCGGATAGGCACTCATCAGCATCAGGTGCTGGCGCAGATCATTCCGCGCCATGGCGGACGCAAACAGTGCCGCCGTTTCATCGCTGGTACTCGCCGATGCATCGGTCACATGCGTCACCCCCTGGCGGGCCAGAGCGCGGCCGATCGCGGCAAGAGACGGCGGCGACGCGGAGAAACGGCTGCGCAGCCATTCGTCGCCGCGCCATATCCGGCCCGTGGGCACGCCATCTGCATTACGTTCAACGCAATCGGGAATATCGCCGTCCCGCAGCGCCACCGCCAGAGCCTTTGAATTCAACACCCACAGGCTGCCCGTACGATATTGCACGCGCACGCGCCGGCCTGACACCAGCGCGTCCAGCCGCGCCGCATCCAGGGGGCCATGGAAGCTGTCGTGGTAGCCGGTGACGCGCAGATCAAGATCCGGCGCAAGAGTATGGTCTCTTTCCCGCAAGGCGGCCGCAAAATCCGTGTCGGTATTGACGGTAAGGGAGTTCGCCTCCGCTGCAGTCGCAAGGAGGTGGATATGATGATCGATCAAACCAGGGAGCAGGGCGCCGCCCTTGGCGTCCAGCATTGGCATCTGCCCCCGTAGGCCTGTCCCGATCTCGACGATGACCCCGGCCTCGATCCGTATCTCGCAGAGACGTCCGTCCACGCGTGCATTGCGAATCAAAAGGCTTCCGCTCACGATAGAACCTCGCGCAAAACCGTCTCAGTATCCGCGCCCAGTGTCTTAGCCGCATCCGCGACGGACCTGGCAATGGGCGCGCGCACGGGCTCTAGCCGTGCACCTTCGCGCAACATCCATGCATCGTTGCGCCATTCGACTGATGCGGCGTTTTCCAGTTGCGGCGCGCCGGCAACGAACGCGGCGGCCCCAAAAAGGCTGGCATCGATAAGAAATCCTCCGCCCGCGGCAAGGCAGGCAAACGCCGACGCGGCGGCCGCCAACCCCGTCAGCGGATCGGCGATCGCATCGCCGACGAACATCGGCGGTCCCTCGCTTTCGACGACAAGGCCTGCCGCCGCAGCGATCTCATCGCCGAATCCCACCCAATTGGCACGTGCACCGGTGCGGCCATAGGCCGTGACGGAAACCCAGGTCACGTGCGGATTGGCTGCGAAAATTTCCTGCAGCGAAAATCCCCATTGCTCGAGGACGCGCGGCCGTGCACTTTCGATTACTACGTCGGCGACGGCAAACAGCTTTCGCAGCACCTCGCGGTCGCGCGGCAGATCGAGCGCGATGGCGCGTTTCTTGGCATTGAGTGTGGCGAAAAACGCGGGCGAACCGAACCGTGCGCCGTCGGGGCGCGAAGTGCTTTCAAGTTTGATCACGTCGGCGCCGGCCTCGGCCAGCAATGCGCCACAAAGCGGTCCAGCCCACAGGCTCGACATGTCGAGCACTAATGGCCTTTTCTTTCGTCGCGCACCGGGCTTGCCCATGGGCACGATGGACCATGTTGGTACAAAGGACTCGCCGATACGTGCCGCCGCCAGGCCGAGAAGTTGCGCGCGCTCCACCAGTTTGTCGCATGATGCGGCGCGTGCGGCGCATTCGACCTGCGGCCACAGATCGTCTTTGACTTCGCTGCCGATCCAGGCCGGCAGCAGTTCGACATCCTCCACGCGCGGGAGATTAACAGCAAGCCAACCGTCATTGGCCCGAATCATGCGGCACATGCCGTTTGCGGATACGGTGCCGCCGCGCGACAGGCCTAACAGCGCCGCGCGCTCGGTGACAACATTTGCATCCACCGCGACGGTCATGCCGGCGCCGCGCGCGAAGGCTTCCACCCCATAAGTGAGTTCGTCGATGCGCGCGCATAGGTCGCGCCGCGCGATGAGGGGCGCGCCGCCGGCCGGTCCGGTCAAGGCCATCAGTCCGGAGTGCGCCCAACGTACGAATGGCGACGTTGCCGGCGCCCGATATGGCGGGATCGTGCATCCGGCCTGCCTGGCGATGGTCTCAAGCATCCTTGAGCCGATCGATCAGACCCCACGCCAGTGCCGTGCGCGTGCGCAACCGCGTGCCGATCAAGGCCATATAACATGTGCGCTGCCATCCAATCCGCCTGGCGATGGTCACGGTTCCGCCCGCGCCCGGAATGAGGCCCATGGAAACCTCCGGCAGCATGAAAAAGGCGGCCGGATGCGCGATCACTTCCCGTGCCGCGGCGGCGAACTCGATGCCGCTGCCGACCGCCGCGCCCTGGATAATCACCCGGCTTCGTGCGTCCAGACGATGAAGGGCCAAAGCCACAGAGCGAACGGTGCGAATCTGATGCGCCAGCGCTAGATCCTCGTTCGTGCCGAACTCGTCGAACGCCCCGCCCGAGCAGAACACGCGGCCTTGCCCTCTGATCTCAACCATCTTTATCGCGTCGTCCAAACGGGCCGCGCGCAGGGCTTCGATCAGATGATCACGCAACTCCGCCGTCATGCCGTTTTCGCTACCGGGCCGCGACAGGATAATGCGCATCGTGTCTGCGTCGCGCTCGACGAGCACAGGCGGGTCCGGTTCATGCGTATGCGCACCGCGCGGCTTCGCGGCGCGCCAGCGACGGAATTCGCTGCCGCCCAATAACGTTGAATAGGCGAAGGACTCGATCAGTAATGCCGTTTCGAATGATACGCTCTTTTGCGCCCGCAAAACCTGGACCAAAGTCACGGCCGCATGGGGATTGGATTTAACCGCGGCATCCAGGGATTCGAGTGCCGCTGCGATCGACCGGACCTCGACCCAGGGGCGCGGCGGCGCGGGTGCGGTGGTCAGCAGGATATCGAAAATATCCGCCGTTTCCGGCAGCGCACCTTTTTCGTCGACGCCGACTAGGATCGCGGCTCCAAGTTCGGCACGATGGGTGGCCAGTTGGGCCGCTTCACCGACGTCAACGACGATGAGCGGACCTCGTCCGAAGACAGAAGTTTCTTCATTCACCCACGGCAGGGCGATGCTGGTCAGCCAGGAGGGGATGGATTGGGGCATGCACCGTGCTTCTCACCCGCGCCCTTCGACAACTCAGCCTTCAGCGCGCGGCGCAAGAGCTTTCCGGTTTCGTTGTAAGGCAGCTCGCTGCGGTAGACGATCTCCTCGGGCACCTTTGTCGAGCGCAGGCGCGAGCGCACCAATGTTTTCAAGCTTTCCGGATCGGGCGCGCCTTTGCTGACAACCGCGGCGACGACCCGCTCGCCCCACGCGTCATCATGCACGCCTAACACGGCGCAATCCGCCACATCGGGATGCAGGCGCAGTACGTCTTCGATCTCGCCGGGCGAAATATTCTCGCCGCCGCGGACAATCACGTCGTCAAGACGACCCTCGACGAAGAGATAGCCCTCGTCGTCCAGAAAGCCGCTGTCATTGGTGGGAAACCAGCCGTCGTCGCGTACCGCCATTTTGCCGACATATTCGCCCGAGACCTGATCGCCCCGCACCCACACTTCGCCGACTTCGTTCGGCGGCAGCTCTTCACCGCCCGGTCCGCGAATGGTGAGTTCCAGCGTCGGCAGGGGCCTACCGACCGAACCCAGGCGACGGCGCGCGAAGGGATCGTCGCTGGCGAAAGCGCGGCGGTGGTCGTCCGGTGCAAGGATCGAGATAGTGGAACTGGTCTCGGTCAAGCCGTAGGCGTTGACAAAATCGGCGTGAGGCAAGGCTTTGAGCGCCCGCTCGATCACGGCCGCCGGCATGCGTCCTCCGCCGTAGGAGAGGTGCTTTAGATCGGGCAGCTTTTCTTTGCGCGCCTCCAGCACGTCGAGAATGCGCCCGAGCATGGTCGGCACCAGCATGGCATGGGTGATTTTCTCATTCGCCGCCAGGTCAACCCAGGCTTCGGGCGTAAAAGCGGACAAATACACGATACGCCGGCCGATATAGGTCGACGTTAATACCGCCGAAATCCCTGCGATATGGTAGGGCGGCACGCTCACCAGCGCGGCTTCGTCGTCGCTGGCGTTCAAGAATTCCTGCGTCGAGATCACATAGGAGGTCAGATGGCGGTGGCGCAGTACCGCTGCCTTGGGCTCTCCCGTTGTGCCGCTGGTGAAGAGCAGGATGGCGATGTCCTCGGGTGCTTCCTCCTCCGGCTCGATGCGCGGCCCTTTTTCGACCAAGGACCGGAAGGCGCTGTGCGACACCGGTTTCACACCGGCCACGCCCTCGACGCGCGCCATCATGTCGTCGTCGGCGACAACGACCGAGGGGGCCGTCCGCTCGAGAAGACGGCGCAAATCGCCATCGGTGAGGCGGTAATTGATCGGCGAAAACGGCTTTCCGACCATCGCCGACCCGAACATGAGGATCGGGAAAGCGTCGGCATTGAGACCGACATAAGCTACCCGTTCGACGCCGAGATCCTTGATCCACTTGGCTGCTGCCCGCGCACAACCAAGCAGGTGGGCATAAGAGACGCCGCCCTGTTTGGGGCCAATGGCGATGCGTGGTCCGGCTTCGCCGGCCGCCATATCAAGCAAAAGATGTGTATGCATGGGGTGCCAAGTTTAAAGGATGTTTCGAGTTTGGTCTTCCGATCTCGTAAGGGCGGACAACCGGTTCCAAGCGTCGCATTAGGATCGCGCGAACGTCTGCACAGGACGATCTTCAGAAGCGGCGTGCGCTTAATAGAGTACGACGCGATATCTTACCTGCTGGGGGCAGGCCCGGTGTCGGTCACTCGATCATCCCGATGACGGTTCCGACGGTGTAGGTCTCCCCCGCCGGCTGCAAGATCCGCAACGTGCCGCTCGCGGGTGATTCGACCTCGTTTGCCGACTTTTCGGCCTCAAGGGTAAATAACGGTTGGCCGGCCGTAACCTGCTGGCCGTCGGCGGCCAGCCACTCGGATACCTGGCCCTCGTTCATCGAAAAGCCGATCTTCGGGAGTAAAACTTCAGTTGCCATGATTAAGTGGTTCCAGTTGAAAATGTACAATAGTCGCCTGTCAGCGGCGGCATGGTTCGAAAGCTCTTTATATCGTATATCCGGCAAAGACCGCTAGCCGCGCCAAGGCCGCCGCCGAGCGTGGCAATAACCTGGGGGAGGTCGAGCGTCGAGCGGATTCCGGGTGTCGGGACGCGATCTTATCGCCATGGCGATGGTTGTGATATTTCAGGGCGATGTACGCACACGGCCGTTGATCGCCGATCCTAACGTGTCAAAAAAAGTCCTCGGGGTGCACTACCCAACGCCGTCCACCGCGACCAAATGATGGACCTGAAATGAACCCGTCGGCCCTCTTTTTTGCATCGGTCGCCGGACAATTCAGTCGGCTGTCGAAGTGGTGTCCAGCCTCAAACGCGGGCCGTCTTGCCGGCCGCGGGCCAGGGTGGCTGAACCTTTCATTCGCTAGCCATATATGTCAAACAGGCAAGCAACTGGCGGCTGTCGGGCCGCGGTACGGCGTGCCAATGCAGGAGAGTTGAAATGTCCGAAGCTTATATCGTTGACGCTGTTCGCACGCCGCGCGGGATCGGCAAAGTCGGCAAAGGCGGCCTGGCGCATATTCACCCGCATCATGTAGCGGCAACGGTGCTCAAGGCGATCCAGGAGCGCAACGGCATCAATACCGCGGAAGTTGACGACGTCATCTGGGGAACGAGTGCCGCGATCGGCAATCAGGGCGGCGACATCGGTCGGATGGCCGCGCTCGATGCCGGCTATGATATCCGCGCAAGCGGCGTCACGCTCGACCGCTTCTGCGGCAGCGGTTTAACCGCTACCAGCCTTGCGGCTGCCCAGATCATGTCCGGGATGGAAGATCTGCTTGTCGCCGGCGGCCTTGAAATGATGTCTCACGTCAATGCGGTGGGCGCTGAGCAGGCGGCGGCCGGCCTTCGCAAGGGGTCGATGCTGTTAGGAGGGAGCAATGAGCGGCTTCAGCGGCGGCACCCGCAATCGCACCAGGGCTTATGCGCCGATGCCATCGCGTCGATGGAAGGCTTCACCCGCGAACAACTTGACGCTATCGGTCTGGCGAGCCAGCAGCGCGCCGCCATAGCGATCAAGGAAGGCCGCTTTGACAAGTCGATCATTCCTGTCGTGGACGAGAACGGCAAGGTTGTCCTGGCGAAAGATGAGCATCCCCGTCCGCAAACCACCGCAGCTGATCTTGCGGCCTTGAAGCCGGCTTTTGCCGCAATCGCCGACATGCCGGCGGATGCAAGCGGCACCACGTTCCGCCAGTTCATTAACAAGCGCTACCCCGATCTCAAGATTGAAAACTTCCATCATGCGGGCAATTCGTCGGGCGTGGTCGATGGTGCCGCGGCCCTGTTGCTGGCATCCGAGAGTTACGCGCGCAAGCACGGCCTGAAGCCCCGCGCGCGCGTGGTGGCGACGGCCAATATGGGCGACGATCCGACCCTCATGCTGAACGCGCCGGTGCCCGCCGCTCAGAAAGTTCTTAAGAAGGCCGGCCTTTCGACGAAAGATATCGATCTCTGGGAGGTGAACGAGGCGTTCGCCGTGGTGATCGCGAAATTCGTCCGAGATCTCCATCTCGATCCGGAGAAAATCAATGTGAATGGCGGTGCGATTGCGCTCGGCCATCCGATCGGCGCCACGGGGGCAATTCTGATTGGCACCGTGCTTGATGAGTTGGAAAGGCGCAATCTCAAGCGCGCGCTTGTGACCATGTGCGCCGCAGGTGGCATGGCTCCCGCCATCATCATCGAGCGCGTGTGAAGCCGGTTTCTTCTCCCGGCGTCCAATGCCGGCTCTTCCCCGTGCCGGATGGGGTAGGGTTGTCGGGCGGCAGCGCTCTCCGGGTGAATGTCTCAGGCCGTTCCGACGAGACAGAAAGGCGCAGGCGCCGCTCTCGCCTTGAGGTATCGCGTGCCTAAGAAGGTTGCCGGAAAGAGATCGGCACGAACGGGGCAGGTCGCGGCGCGGTCGGTGGAACGAAAGAAGGCGCTCACGCTGAAGCTAGCGGTGACGACCCGTCAACTTTGGATGAAGTTCAGTCAGCGCGCCGAGAGGGTCGGCGTGACGCGGGCAAAGTGGACTTTGATTGCCGTGGTCGCACGCAATCCCGGTGCGACACAGCGGAATATCGCAACCTCGCTTCAAGTGACCGAAGCGACGGCGGGAAGGTTAATCGATAGCCTTTGCAAAGACGGTTATCTTGAGCGACGCGAACACCCCAGTGACCGTCGCTCCTACCGCATCTATCTCACGCCCACCGCGCAACCCGTTATGGATCAATTGGGGGAAATCGCCAAAATCCATGCGAATGAGGCGTTCGCGGGGTTCAGCGACAGAGATCTGACAACGTTGGATTCGTTGCTGGACGTCTTGTCCCGCAATATCGGCGTACTTGCGGCCGACCAGGACAAGTCAAGTTCCGGCAAGGGCGTGCCACCAGCGGAGACTGCCTCCGGCGGCCGACGTTCCGTGAACGTCAGGCCGCGTTCGGCGTAGAGCCGCGCCAGCGGCAGCCGTTGCAGCAGAATTAGGGAAGGTCGACGACCTGAGGCTTTGTGAGGCTGGTGGTCAGTTTCCCATTCACGGTCGAGAGCGTGGCGGCGGGAATGGTCACCATCTTGGCCTCGATGATGAGTTCCACAGCCCCGTCATTGGTGACGCGGTAGACCGGGGCCAAGCGCCGGCCGGTTACGTCGAACACCATTTGGCCTTTAGCCGCGACGGCTGCGGTCGCTGCAGCGGGCGGCGCCATATTTTGCGCAGCAGCGGGCACGGCCGCAAACGCGCACATCAAAATAACGAGCCAAGATTTCTTCATGATGCTTCTCCTTATGAGCTTTCCCATTGAACCTTGCGAAAGCTTCAAAAATTAAACAATAAGCATAGTTAGTATTTCAGCTTTTCTAGTACCATTTTGGTCTTTTAGGTGTCAAGGCCGTGCGCAGCGCGGCTCAGTAGCGCGGCTCACAAGTCATGATCGGTGGCATAAGCACACGGCGTGCTCCCCCGCGAGAATCGATGTGCGCGCAATTCCTTAGACGCCGGAAACTGGTGTGAACCAAACGACCGGAGTCTATGCCACTACCGTTTCATGGTGGACGACAGAGTCGGTTGCCGGTCAGCCGCTGTGGAACCTCTCAGCGCGGCTGCATCCGGATTGCGCCATCCAACCGCACAGTCTCGCCGTTGAAATAGCCGTTGCGGATCATTTCAAGCGCAAGGCTGGCATATTCTTCCGGGCGGCCCAGGCGCTTTGGGAACGGCACCATCGCGCCCAACGAATCGAGCATCTGCTGGGGTACGCCGAGCATGGCGGGGGTCGCGAAGATGCCGGGTTGAATGGTGATGACGCGGATGCCCTCGCGCGAAAGGTCGCGGGCGATGGGTAACGTCATGCCGACGATGCCGGCCTTCGCCGCCGAATAGGCGGCCTGGCCCATTTGCCCATCGGTCGCGGCGGCCGATGCCGTGTTGACCATGACGCCGCGTTCGCCGTCGATCGGGTCCACCGTCAACATGCCGGCGGCGGAACGGGTAATGCAGCGGAAGGTGCCGACCGTGTTGAGGCGCAGAACCCATTCAAACTTGTCGGCGGGAAAAAAGGTGATTGCGCCGGTGTTTTTGTCGCGCCGCACCGTCGGGATGGCATTGCCGCCCCCCGCGCAGCAGACGAGCGCACGCTCCTGCCCTTGCGCGGCGCGGGCCTTGGCGAAAGCCTGGTCTACACTCTCGTCCGAAAGGACATCGCATTGACAAAAGATGGCGCCGGTTTCAGCGGCCTGCTTTTTGCCGTTCTCCTCGTTCAGGTCGAAGATGGCGACAGCCGCGCCGGCCGCGCGCAGCGCCTTGACAGTTGCCAACCCAAGTCCCGACGCACCCCCGGTCACGACGGCGCTAAGTGAGGAATCGATCTTCATTTTGCCCTCTATTGCTTGTGGGTTGCCTACCGCGTCATGGTACTGACGCTGAATGAAATTCTACAGGCCTTTGCGGGAATTGCTCGAATTCTGCAGGGCTTGGCGGCCCCTCCCGTACGTGATATCGCGGGGGCGTATGCGGGATGCGGCCATCGTTGCGGCGATGTATTTCGGTGATCTGGCGGATAGACTTGATGAAAGAGGGTGTCCGGTTAGATAGAGCGCTTACGATGGCCTCCGCCGCGCCCGGCGGAAGTAAGGACGGAGTGGGTATATGACGCAGGTAATGAAAGGCATTAGGGTTCTGGAGGTGGCGCAATTCACCTTCGTTCCCGCCGCCGGTGGGCTGCTTGCCGATTGGGGAGCGGATGTCATCAAGATCGAACATCCGGTGCGCGGGGACACCCAGCGCGGTTTCCTCAACATGGGTGGAATTAAAATCAATCCGCTGCGTAACACCATGATGGAGCATCCCAACCGCGGCAAACGCAGCGTCGGTATCGATATTTCCAAACCCGAAGGCCAAGAGCTGATTTACGAGATCGCGAAGACGTCCGACGTCTTTCTCACCAACTATCTGCCGTCGGCCCGGCAGAAGCTGAAGCTTGACGTCGAGCACATCCGGGCGGTCAATCCGAAGATCATCTACACGCGCGGCAGCGCCTTTGGTAACAAGGGGCCGGAGCGGAACAGCGGTGGGTTCGACGGCACCGCTTTTTGGACGCGCAGCGGCGTTGGCAACTCCATGACACCGGAAGGCCTCGGTGGACACTTGGGGATGGGAATTCCCGCGTTCGGTGATTCGATCGGTGGCATGAATATCGCCGGCGGCATCGCCGCCGCCTTGTTTCATCGCGCTCAAACCGGGGAGGCGATCGAGGTTGACGTCTCTCTGCTCAGCACCGGCTGTTGGGCTGCCGGATCGGGTATCGATCAGGCGATTGAGACGGGCAAGTACATGCGGACCGTGTTGCCCAAGTCGGGTGGCGTGCCGGGAAACCCGTTTATGGGTAATTTCAGGACCTCCGACGGCGGAACAATCAACCTTTGCATTCTTACCCCCGGTCCGCACATCCGGAACACCTTTGAGCATCTCGGCTTGCCCGAGGCCGCTGATGATCCGCGCTTCTCCACTGTGGAGGCGCTCATGCAAAACTGGGAGCCGGCGGGCGCGCTTCTGGCGGGGGCGTTTGCCAAGAAGCCCTTTGACTACTGGCGGAAGCACCTTAAGACGATGTCGGGCCAGTGGGCGCCGTTTCAGAGCCTGCTCGAGATTGCCCAGGATGAGCAGGCCCTCGCCAACGACATGCTGTTCGAAGTGGAATCGATTGATGGTGGGCCGCCGATGAAGCTGGTGCGTGGTCCGGTTCAGTTCAATGGGGCCCCCGTCCAGACCACGCGGGCTCCGCAAGCCTCGGAGCATACCGAGACGTTCCTTATGGAACTGGGTCTGGAATGGGATCGGATCGAGAAATTGAAAACCGCGGGCGTGATCGCCTGAGATAGATTTTGAGGAGTCCATGAAACCGGGAACGAGACTCAAGAGCGTTGTGTGCGACGCCGAGGTGATGGTGATCCGCGGCGGCGGCGATATGGTCGTGGCGTGCGGCGGAAAACCGATGGCCGAAGCGCGCCCGGCTGAACGCGAAGCGATCAATCCGGCCTTTGCCGAAGGCACACGTGTCGGCAAGCGCTATGTCGATGCCGCCGGCACCGTCGAATTGCTTTGCGTGAAACCTGGACAGGGGTCTCTGTCCATGGGTGGCGTCGCGCTGCAGGTCAAGGACGCCAAGCCGCTGCCGTCGTCCGACTAACCGGGACTTGGCGGTGCGCGCTCCGGCGGCTGCCGCGATGCCGGTTCCGAACGCATCGCCTTGTGCCGAACGGCGCTGCTCGTAACATCGTGTTCTTGCACGCTGTGGGAGGCCACGGCATGAGTGTCCCGAAGCGCGGCTGCTGGAACTTGCGTCCCAGCCCCCCACGAGTCGCCGGGTTTTAGCGATTGCGCTACAACACCCGTCGGTATTTCCACATCAATACGCGCCAGAATTGTTCTCGTGGCCTTACGGGCCAGGGCACCATTGACCGCGCCCGCAATGTCTTTAGCGCTTTTGCTGCGCTGCATTAAGAGAGACGCTCTCATTTTTTCGTTGACAGGGCTTTCCCCATGCGCGAGCGTTTAAAAAACGGGGAGGATGCCGATGGCGATGGTTCTGGATCCGAACAAGGCTAAGACCGCACGGCGGGTGATCGAAGTGCTCGAATTCTTCGATGAGCAGAAGCGGCACGCCACGGTGATGGATATCGCGCGCCGCTATAAGCGGCCCCAGTCGAGCACATCCGAGCTGCTTGCCATCCTTGTGGATATGGGGCTGCTCTACAAGGATTCCAACTCAAGATCATATACGCCGACACCTTGGGCCGCGATGCTGGGCTCCCTTTTTCAGCCGAGCTCCGTACGAGACGGCCGGCTTTCAATGCTGACCGATCGCCTGGTGGCCCAAACCGGCCTCGGAACCGCCCTGATGGGGATGGTCGGCCTCAATGTTCAGATTTATCGTTGGCTAGCGGGATCAAAACCGCTTGCGATTCCCGATGGGCTTACCGGCGGGACTCAGAGGCGGCTTTGTGAGAGCGCCGCGGGATGGCTTCTTTTGTCCACGATCTCGCCGGAACGCCGCGAGGGCGTGATTCGCCGATTGGGAGCCGAGACACCGGCCGATCGCAAATTCAGCGCCACCGCCATAACCCAGCGGGTTCAAGACTGTGGTCAACAGGGATATGCGGTGGGTCCGGCCGGATTCGGCGGGACGGCGGAGATGTGCGCGGTGCTTATGCCGAGTGAGCCCGGCGAACATCCGATGGTGCTTGGCTTTATGTACGAGCCGTCCGAGGACATTGACCGGGCCGCTCTGATCGCGTTGCTGCAGAAATCAGTGCTGACTTGCGTCAGTCAGCCGGACAATTACGTCAGTCTTCCGAGTAATCACGCTGGGGCTGCAACAGCCGTGTCCAGCGCCGCATAACGCAACCGGAACTGTCTCGCAGACCTTCCAATGGGTCTGCTTTTTTTCAGCTTCCACGGACCTTTCCCGGACGCTGTCTTGTGCCGGTCCGCCTTTCACTGTTGATCTTCAGTGCGGAAAGGGCTGCACGCGGGAGCTTGCGCTCCCGCGTGAACAAGAAGTCTTATGCCGCCTGATTGTCGCGTGCCGCGAACATCTTGTAGATGTCGCCCGAGGTAACCACACGGGGCTTTTCGCCTTCGGCCAGCGGACGCGCACCGCCATACGAGCGCGGCGTCGTGTCCACTTTGTCCGCGACCGCCTTCGCCCGCAACGCCCTCACCGTCAGATCCTCGCGGCTATAGCGAGCGAGCGGATCGAACCTGAAGAACTTCATTGCGTTGCGATGGGTGACCTTGTCGATCTGGACATCGGTCAGGTGCTTGAGGCTTTCCCAAAGCGTTTCCGGTACCTCGGGCCACAAGGTATCGGAATGGGGATAATCGCATTCATAGGCAACCAGATCCTCATTGAGGTCCGCGAGATTCTTCAGCCCAAACGCATCGTCGATAAAGCACGTCATGAAATGCTTATGGAAGACTTCACTCGGTTTCGTGCCTTTGAAGCCGGAGTGGGTCCAGGCCTTATGGCGGGAATGGCTGAAGTTGGCCCGTTCCAGGAAATAGGGAATCCACCCGATCCCGCCTTCCGACAGCGCGATCTTCATGGTCGGATAGCGCTCGAGCGCGGCGAGGTTGAGCCAGTCGGCTGCGCCGACGGAGATCGACATGGGCATGGTGGTGATCCATGCCTCGATCGGTGATTCCATCGAGGCATGCGGTGCGGGATTGCCGGCGCCGATGTGCAGGCACATGACGATGTCGTTGTCGACGATCGCCTTCCAGAGCGGCTCCCAATAGGCATTGTGAATGCTGGGCAAGCCCTGCTTGGTCGGGTTCTCGTTCAGAGATACGGCAGTGAACCCCTTCTTGGCGATACGCTTGATTTCGGCAACTGCCGCGTCCATGTCCCAGGTCGGCAGCAACCCGCAGGGAATAAAGCGGCTCGGATCGGTAGCGCACCACTCATCGATATGCCAATCGTTATAGGCACGCAGGTGGGTATAGGCCAACGCCTTGTCCTTGGCCCGGTGGAACACACCGCCGTCGAATCCCACGCAAGTGCCAAAGTTGAGCGAGGCAGCGATGCCGTTGACATCCATATCGCGGAGGCGCTCCTTCGGATTGAAGCAGCCCTTGCGCAGCTGGGAAAGCGCGGTCGGCTCGATGCCGTATTCCTCGGGAACGCGACCGACGACCGCATTGAGTCCGACCGAAGGCATTTTCATGCCCTGGTACTCCCAGTAGTCGGTTCCCTCAGCGGTCGTCCGCAGTTTGGGCGCGGCCGCGAGCGCATCGCCCGACAAATGCTTGTCGAACATGTCGGCCGGTTCGCAAATATGATCATCGACGCTGACGATCATCATGTCATTCATCTTCATAAGAGCCTCCTTCAATCACGGTTACGCCACATCTGTTGGCTTAAGCTTTGGATACATCACATCAAGGAACGGCCGCACGTTTATCGAGAGGTTGGGCCGCGCCGGTACTGAAGTCGCGGCTCTGGCCGATCCGCCGCGCACCGGGCGCCACATGGGGCTGGAACGTGTAGCATGCGCCGGTCGGCAGCCGACTGGCATCCGACTGGTCCTCAAGCGGTATGGTACGCCCGTGGGCAACCATGGTTCCCCACCGGAACAACCGGGCTTCCTCCTGCCGCTTCGGATCGAGTGAATCGATCCAAGGCCGCAGCTTGAAAAGCGTGAGTCCGGCAAGTTCCGCGGGCTCGACGATCCGGTCATCCATGTGGACCCAGCTCATCACGGTCGCTCCGTTGCGGCGCAGTTCTGCGCGCCGTCGCCGATCGATCGGGTCGGCAACGAGAATATCATAGACCAACGGCTCAGGGTCCTTGAAATGCGCGGCAGCCAGCACCGCCAAATCGTGAAGATGCGTGCAGTTGGCTTGCTTTTCTCCCCGGACGGCGAAGGCATCAAGCGCAACATTCGTAAAGGTTTTGACCAGCTGTGCGACGGCCCCGGGACAGGTATTCCAGGGAGCACGCTCCAAGACCGGTTCAACCGCCGTCACGATCCCGTCTTCATGATGGAGCGTCACGCTCATGCGGTGAAAGTCGTCCTCCAGTTCGCTCCGCACCCAGTCTGGGGCAGGGGTGACGATGAAGCGCCGACGGAATCCCGGAAGGCTGTCGATGAGGGGGGACATGGCGATCAATCCCGGGCCAAGAGCAGCGCGGTCGCGAGCGGTCCGCCGCCCGATGTGCAGATCGCGACGCGTGGGTCGCCCGGAATCTGGCGCGGGCCGCCTTTGCCTTTCAACTGCACAGCCGCCTCATGGGCGAAGCCGAACCCGTGCAGTCGGCCGGCACCGATCTGGCCACCAAACGTGTTGAGCGGCAATTCACCGTCGCGGGCGATGCGTTGACCGCCTTCGATGAATTTTCCGCCTTCGCCCACTTTGCAAAAGCCGAGGGCCTCAAGCCAGGTGATGACGCAGAAACTGAAGCCATCATAGAGCTGGACGGTATCCACGTCCGCGGGCTTGTAGTCGGTGTGCTTCCAGAGATCGGCGCCGGTCGGATAGCTCGCCATCCACTCGGCCTGGTCCCAGCTGTATTTCTCGACCGTGCCGGCCGACGCAGCGATGCGGACGGGGGTGCAGGTCACCTCATCGAGGGCATCTCCGGCCGACACGATCAAGGCGGTTGAACCGTCGGTAAAGCGGTCGCAATCGTACAGGCACAGGGGCGTGGAGATCATCCGCGACGACATGTATTGGTCCAGGGTCAGCGGTTCGCGCACGAGCGCACGCGGATTGTGCACGGCGTTGGCGCGACCGGTGATCGCGATCTGCGCCAGTTGCTCTCGCGTCAAGCCATAGTGTTTGACGTGACGCATGGCGTATTGCGCGACCCAGCTGGATGCGGAGGTCGCATTGAACGGTGCAAACCACTGCGAAAATCCGTCCACCGTGGCGCGCCGCACGGGCGGGTATTCTTCCGGCCGGGACAGCGCCGCCGCTTCATACACGGTGCGGAAACAGATCACATGCCGGGCGTGTCCGGCGCGAACGGCATCGGCGGCCGCGACGACCGCGCCCAGTTGCGACGTGATCTCGGCGGCACCGAGGTACCACGTTGCACGGATACCAAGGGCGTCGATCAGGTCGTCGGCACCGACAGGGGAGTAGCCAAGGTAGGCCGCCATGCGGCCGGGATAAGTCGCAACGCCGTCAATCTGCTGAACCGTCAGACCGGCCTCGGCCAGCGCCTCGCGAACGGCATCCACCGTCAGAAGCAATGGATGACGCGTCAGCTTGGTGCCGACCTGAGATTGGCCGACTCCTGTAATATAGGCGCTCGGTGCAGGCATTCAGGGGATCTTTTCAAACAGCGGCAGATAAACGTCGCCCTGGCGCTCGAACTTCACGCGGACGCGATCACCGATGTCTACCTCCTCCACCGGACAGCCCACGATATTGCTCGTGAGAATCACGCCGGGAGCGCCGTCAAGCGCAACACGCGCAATCACGTAAGGAACTTCCAGGCCCGGATACCATGCCTGGTGGTTGACGGTGAAAGTGTCAACGGTACCGGTGCCTGCGACGGCCTCCGGTGCGACATTCTCCGAAAGGCAATGCCGACACACCGGCCGTGGTGGATGAAGAAACGTACCGCAATCCTGGCATCGCATGATGCGCAGCTTCCCGTCCGCTCCTCCGGTCCAGAAGGCGCGATTATCGGCATCCAACCGCGGCATGGGACGTGGGGTGGCTCCCATTGCTACACGTCCCAGACGAGGTTAAGCGTATCGACACCCACCACGTTGCCGCAGTGGAACGTTGGCGGATGTTCCGGATCAAGCCGGAACTGTGGCAGGCGCGACAACATCTGTTCATAGAGAACCTGCAGCTCGACACGGGCGAGGTGCGACCCGAGACAGCGGTGCGGTCCAGAGTTGAACGCGATATGCACGTTGTTCTCGCGTTGCAGCTCGAAGCGCTCCGGATTGGGAAACTCCTTCCCGTCGAGGTCAGCGGCCGGCAGGAACAGCATCACCCGGTCGCCTTCCTTCATGGGGACACCTTCGAACACCATATCCTTGGCCACGCGTCGGGGCGGTACAGTGAAGGTATAGCGACGCAGCAGCTCTTCTTTGGCGTCCGAGATGAGCTCCGGATTCTTCCGCAGCTTATCCTGCAGCGGAAGGTCCTGGGCAAGATGGCGTACGCCGAAACCCATCCCGTTCATCACCGTATCGAGCCCTGCGATAAACAACAGGACGGAGTAATTTTCCATGTCCTCCAGGGTCGTCGGTTTGCCCTCGACCTTCGATTGCCACAGCAAACTAAAAATGTCGTCACGAGGGTTGTCCCGG
>SCTM01000028.1 GCA_004297485.1 Rhodospirillaceae bacterium | reverse complement strand
ATAAACGCCTAAAAATCAGGCCAAAACGGCGTCCGATCGGGGCTTGACGGGGTATAGACCCGTCTGTATGTTCCGCCCGTTCTTGAAGGCGTCCGGTGGTAGAGCCAATGCGTAACAGCTGGCGCTCTAGACGCGGATAGCAGTCGAACACCAAAAATATGGAGGCACCTGCGGGTGCCCACTGCGAATCGGAGCACGGACCCAGTTGGTCTGATGTGCCGGTTTTTTTCGCGTCATATTTTACAGAGATCCGGCTTCGACCGGGTCATGGGTGTTTGGGTGTTATTCCCATCGAGCTTGCGAGACGAACGCAATTAGAGACAGTGAGGGCTTCGGTCGATGCCGACAATTAACCAGATGGTCCGTAAGGGCCGGCAGTCTCCGGTACAGCGCAATAAGGTGCCGGCGCTCAACAGCTGTCCGCAAAAGCGCGGCGTATGCACGCGCGTTTACACGACCACGCCGAAGAAGCCCAACTCGGCGTTACGCAAGGTGGCGCGTGTGCGCCTGACCAATGGCTTTGAAGTCACCAGCTACATTCCAGGCGAAGGCCATAACCTCCAGGAACACTCGGTGGTCATGATCCGTGGCGGTCGCGTGAAGGATTTGCCCGGCGTGCGCTATCACATCATTCGCGGCACGCTCGACACCCAAGGGGTGAGCGATCGCCGCCAGCGCCGTTCCAAGTACGGCGCCAAGCGGCCGAAGTAGTCGTTAGAGAAACGGAAAAGATTCAGGAGAGCCCATGTCGCGTCGTCGCGCAGCTGATAAACGGGATGTCATCCCTGATGCCAAGTACGGCGATACCGTGCTGGCGAAGTTCATCAATTCCGTGATGGAACACGGCAAGAAGGGTGTGGCCGAGCGTATCGTCTATGGCGCTCTGGACAAGATATCCAAGAAAGTCAGTCAGGATCCGGTGCGCGTGTTTCATGACGCCATCGAAAACGTGAAGCCGACTGTTGAGGTTCGTTCTCGTCGTGTCGGCGGCGCCACCTATCAGGTGCCTGTGGAAGTGCGGCCGGAGCGCCGTCAGGCGCTGGCTTTCCGGTGGCTGGTGACCAATGCCCGCGGCCGTAACGAGTCGACCATGATCGATCGCCTTTCCGCCGAGCTTTTGGACGCTTCGTCCAATCGTGGTGGCGCCGTGAAGAAGCGCGAAGATACGCACCGCATGGCGGAAGCCAACCGCGCCTTCTCGCACTACCGCTGGTAACGCAGTGAACAGAGTTTGTTGAAATGAGCGAAAGCACACCAATCGAGCGTTACCGCAATATCGGCATCATGGCCCACATTGATGCCGGTAAAACCACGACCACGGAACGCATCCTCTATTACACCGGCCGGTCACATAAGATCGGCGAAGTCCATGACGGCATGGCCACCATGGACTGGATGGAGCAGGAGCAGGAGCGCGGCATCACCATCACATCTGCCGCGACAACGTGTTTCTGGAAAGACCATCGCATCAATATCATCGACACCCCGGGCCACGTGGACTTCACCATCGAAGTCGAACGCTCGCTGCGCGTGCTCGATGGTGCCTGCACCGTATTCGATGGCGTGGCCGGCGTTGAGCCGCAGTCCGAGACCGTGTGGCGCCAGGCCGACAAATATAACGTTCCGCGCATGTGCTTCGTCAACAAGATGGACCGCATGGGCGCCAACTTCTATCGCTGCGTCCAGATGATCATTGATCGTCTCGGTGCGAAGCCGCTCGTGCTTACGCTGCCTATCGGTGTTGAAGCTGAGTTCACCGGCGTCGTTGACCTGGTGAAGATGAAGGCCCTGATCTGGAAGGGCGAAGACCTGGGCGCGAAATTCGACGAAATCGATATCCCCGCGGACATGCTCGAGAAGGCCAAAGAATATCGTCATGCGCTGCTGGAAGTCGCCGTCGAAATGGACGATGCCGCCATGGAAGCGTATCTCGAGGGCAATGAGCCCGACGAAGAGACGCTCCACAAATGCATCCGCAAGGGCACTATCACGCAGTCGTTCGTGCCCGTGATCTGCGGCTCGGCCTTCAAGAACAAGGC
>SCTM01000248.1 GCA_004297485.1 Rhodospirillaceae bacterium | reverse complement strand
TTGGCCATCGTCAAGCACATCGCCAACCGCCATCGCGGCGCGCTGACGGTGGAGAGCGTCGAGGGACTGGGCGCGACGTTTACCATCTGGCTGCCGATCGCCCCGGCGGAAACGCGATCGTAGGAACTACGCTTTCTTCGGCGCCCGGCTGACGTCGAGATCGGGGAATCGCCGCATGATGATCAGCAGCAACACCAGCCCCGGCAGAGCGGCGAGACTGATGGTCAGGAAATATTTCACCCACCCAAGCTGATCGGCGAGCCAGCCGCCACCAGACGAAAGCACCGTGCGGGCAAAGGCCATGAACGCCGTCAACAATGCATATTGAGTGGCGGTATACGCTTTGTTGCATAGGCTCGACAGGAAGGCGATGGAGGCCACTCCGGCGATGCCGTTGGAGATATTGTCGACGCTAATGGTCACCATCAAGGCCGGGATCGAGTGACCGATAACCGCTTGCGCGGCGAAAACAAGATTGGCCGCGATCTGCAAAATACTCCCGAGCAGCAGGGTGCGCATGATGCCCATGCGTGCTACCAGCGCCCCACCCATCAGGCCGCCGACGACCGTCATGGCAAAGCCGTACGTCTTGCTGATCAGGCCAATCTCGACTTTGGTGAAGCCGATCTCGAGATAGAATGGATTTGCCATAATACCGATTAGGCCTTCGGCGTATTTGTAGAGCGGAATGAAGGCGAAGATCAGAAGCCAGCCGGGCCGCTTGAGAAAATCGGCAAGCGGTTCGACCACCGCATGATGCATCCAAACACCATAGCCGCCGGTGACAGGCGTGACGCTTGTCGGCGCCGTTGGTGCCACCAGCGCGGTGATGAATCCAACAGCCGTCAACACGGCCATGGCCACGTAGGCGCCGGACCAACCGATCAGTTGCGCCAGAATCAACGCACCGCCACCTGCCACGAGCAGCGCGACCCGATAGCCGACGGAATTCATGGCCGCACCGGCGCCGAGCTGAGATGCATCGAGGAGTTCGATGCGGTAGGCGTCGATTGCCAAATCCTGGGTGGCGGATGCGAACGCAACCACCACCGCCCACATCACCGTTGACCGTAATCCCGCGGCCGGGTCGGTAAAGCCGAGCCCGACCAAGCCGACAATCAAAAGCGCCTGAGCAACCAGCATCCACGCGCGGCGTTGACCGAACCGGCCCGTCAACAGCGGTAGGGGCATCTGGTCAACGATCGGCGACCAGAGAAATTTGAGGGTGTAAGCCGAGGCCGCGAAGGCAAAAAGCCCAATCACGGTCTTGGTGATGCCCGCCTCCAACAAGCGCGCGCTCAAGGTGCCCGCGGTCAAAAGCAACGGCAGGCCGGATGAAAAGCCGAGGAACAAGGTGATCAATAGACGCCGGTCGCGGTAGACCTTAAGCCACGACGACCAGGCGGACGACAAAGTGGAAGCGGCAGGATCAGCCATGCGTCTTTGTGGCACAGGTGAGTGCGCCTGTGAATCCTGCCGTTTTATGGTGCAGGACTTAGATCACACCCTGGTGGTGAGCTTCACGTCCACATTGCCCTTAAGGGCGTTCGAGTAGGGGCAAATGGTGTGGGCTTCCTTCACCAACGCCTCGGCGTCCGTCTGGGAATGGCCGGGCACATGGGCCTCCAGTGTGATGTCGAAGCCGAACCCCCCGGCATCGTTCTGGCCGATGCCGACGTGAGCGGTGATCGACGAGCCGGGCACGGTCTTCTTATGCCGCCCCGCGACGACTTCCAGCGCCTGGCCAAAACACGCGGCATAGCCGGTGGCGAACAGATGTTCCGGCGTGGTGGTGTTAGGCTTGCCGGGACCGCCCATCTCTTTCGGGACGGACAGGTCAGCTTTCACCGAGCCGTCCGATGATTCCGAGTGACCGTTGCGGCCACCCTTGGCCGTGGCATGGGCGGTATAAAAAATCTTCATGAGCGTGACTCCTTATCCGGGGGGACTCGGAGTATCGCACAAATCCCGTGACAGATTGAATGGCGGCCTATTCTTCCGGTTCGGTCGTGAACATAAGCGGATAGCCCTTGGATTGGGCGAAGTCGGTGGCCCTGGTTGCCTTGGATTCGGCAATGTCCTTGGTATAGACAGCGACCACGCACGCGCCCTTTTGATGGGCGGTCATCATGATGTTGTAGGCTTGGTCCTCGCCGACGTTGAATTCGGCCTTAAGCACGACCACGACGAATTCGCGCGGCGTATAGTCGTCGTTGAGCAAAATGACTTTATGCAGCCGCGGTCGTTCAACCTTCGGCTTGATCTTTGCTGCCGGTGCCTTGACGATCTCGGTCATCACCTTCTCCGGTAAAGGCAGAAGGAACGAAACGATCTCGAAAATTATTCCGCGGCGGTCGCCTTGGACATACGCTTGCGCATGTTGGGATCGAGCCAACGCTTGCGCAGACGGATCGCCTTGGGCGTTACTTCCACCAGCTCATCGTCCTGGATGTAGGCGATGGCGGCCTCCAGCGTGATCGCGCGCGGCGGCGGCAAGAACTGCTTGTCGTCCTTCATCACCGTGCGGAAGTTGGTGAGTGCCTTGGCCTTGGTGGGGTTCACTTCCAGATCGTTGTCGCGGGTATGTTCGCCCACGATCATGCCCGCATAGATTTTCGTTTGCGGCGCGACGAATTGTTCGCCGCGATCGATCAGATTGAATAATCCGTATTGATTGGCTTCGCCGGTCTCGGTGGCGATCAGCACGCCTTCGCGCCGCGATGCGATGCTGCCCTTGAAGGGTGCGTAGCTGTGGAACAGACGGTTCATCACGCCGGTGCCGCGCGTGTCGGTAAGGAATTCGCCGTGATAGCCGATCATGCCGCGCGATGGCGCGAGAAAGGTCAGGCGTACCTTGCCACCACCGGCGGGCTTCAGTTCCTGCATCTCGGCTTTACGCTTGGACATCTTTTCTACGACGATGCCCGAATACTGCTCGTCCACATCGACCACGACTTCTTCGATGGGCTCCAACTTCTTGCCGCTCTCGTCGGTCTGGAACAGCACGCGCGGGCGCGAGATAGAAAGTTCAAAACCCTCGCGGCGCATCTGCTCGATCAGCACGCCCAGCTGCAATTCGCCGCGACCCGCGACCTCATAGGAATCCTTGTCGTCGGATTCGGAGACTTTGATCGCCACGTTGCCCTGGGCTTCGCGCATGAGACGCCCGCCGATCATGCGTGTCGTGAGCTTGTCGCCGTCCTGGCCGGCAAAGGGTGAATCATTCACCGAGAATGTCATCGCCAGTGTCGGCGGATCGATGGGCCGGGCCTTGATGGGCGTGGTGACCTCCGGCGCGCAAAAAGTATCGGCGACGTTGGCGAGTTCGAGACCGGCCAGGGCGATGATGTCGCCGGCTTCGGCGCTCTCCACGGGCACGCGCTCAAGGCCACGGAACGACAACAGCTTTGTGGCACGGCCGGTTTCCAGCACCTTGCCTTCGCGGTCGAGCACCTTGATCGGCATGTTCATGCGGGCAACGCCGGTTTCGATGCGGCCGGTGAGAATGCGGCCGAGATAGGAGTCGTATTCCAGGGTGGTCGCCAGCATGGTGAAGGGCGCGTCGAGATCGTGCTTCGGCGACGGCACATGGGCAATGATCAGATCGAACAGGGGCGCCAGATCCTTGCGCTCATCCTTTTCCATATCGCGCACCGCCCAGCCGTCGCGGCCGACGGCGAATAGGGTCGGGAAGTCGAGCTGATCGTCATTGGCACCCAGCGCGCTGAACATGTCGAAGATTTCCGTATGGACATCATCGGGGCGGGCGTCGCCGCGATCAATTTTGTTGACGATCACGATCGGACGCAGACCCAATCCCAATGCCTTGGAGAGCACGAACTTGGTTTGCGGGAGCGGGCCTTCGGCCGCATCGACCAGCAGCACCACACCATCGACCATGGACAGGATGCGCTCGACCTCGCCGCCGAAATCGGCGTGGCCGGGCGTATCGACGATATTGACCTTCACGCCCTTCCAATCCACCGAGGTGCACTTGGCAAGGATGGTGATGCCGCGCTCGCGCTCCAGATCGTTGGAGTCCATGGCGCGCTCTTGCATGCGCGCGTTGGCGCGCACGGTGCCGCTTTGCTTCAGCATGGCGTCGACGAGCGTGGTTTTGCCGTGGTCGACGTGAGCGATGATGGCGATATTGCGCAAGTCCATAGGCATCCGCCGGGCAGGTCTGCCCGACACTCCATTTTTAAAGGGATACGCGAATCAAAACCGGGCCACTTATTAGCGCCCGGCGCATTTCTGCCAGGGCGATCCAGCGGTGCCAACCGGCGGCGGTTCTATATAGGGAAGTTACGGCAATTTCAAGGTGCGGTGCAGCGACAAAGCAATTGTTGCTGATAAATGAAGGTTTTGCCCGGTAAAACCCCTATAAACCCCGCGCTTCCAGCAGTTCCCGCAGGCTGATTTCCGGCCGCGCGCCCATGTGGCTGATGACCTCGGCGGCGGCCAGCGCCCCGATCCGCGTGCAAGACGCCGTGTCGCGGCCGTGGGTATAGCCGTAGAGAAAGCCGGCGGCGAACAGATCGCCGGCGCCGGTGGTATCCACTACCCGAGTGACGGGCGCGGCGGGGATTTCCGTGACCGTCTCGCCGTCCACAACGACCGCACCCTTGGCGCCGCGGGTCACGCAGGTCAGCACCATGGCGCCGCGTAGGGCGGCAACGATCATGTTGAAATCCGTTTGCCCCGTGAGGCGGCGGATTTCCTCTTCATTGCCGAACAAAATGTCGACACCCTCCCGCACAAATTGGATGAGATCGGCGCCGTGACGCTCGACCACGAACGGGTCGGACAGGGACAAGGCCACTTGGCGGCCGGCGGCCCGGGCGGCCTTGGAGGCCTTGCGGATGGCCGCCTTGGCTCCGGGTGCATCCCACTGATAACCCTCGATATAAGTCAAATGCGCGGCGGCGATCAGCTTGGGATCGATGTCGTCGGGCGAGAGTTCCGTGGACGCCCCCAGGTAGGTGTTCATGGTGCGCTGGGCGTCAGGCGTCACGAGAATCATGGACAACGCCGTGGCCAGGGTCGCAGCGGTGGGGCCGCCGTGGAAGTCCACCCCCGAAGCGGTGATTTCATGGCTGAAGAGCTTGCCCAGCTTGTCCTTCCCGACCTTGCCGATGAACGCCGGTAAGCCGCCCAGAGAGGCAAGGCCGACCATGGTATTGGCTGCCGAGCCGCCGCAGATTTCCACGGTCCGCCCCATGCGGTCATAGAGCGCTTCGGCCTGTTCCGCCGTGATCAGCGACATGGTGCCTTTGACCATGTTCTGGGCGGCAATGAAGTCGTCATTAGTGTTGCTGAGAATATCGACAATCGCGCTGCCGATGCCGACAACGTCATAACGGACTTCAGTCATAGGGATTCACGGGATCAAGGGAGGGGACGGAGATTACGGCGGGCGCCCAGTATAGCGGCGTGACCGGTGGCCACAAGTAAGCCCATTCCGGAGAGTCTGAGTACTCGAAAAATTAACCGGGGCGGCCTATTCTGGATGTTCAACGTCGGGGTACGGGGTCAGTGTCACGCGTGGAAAACAGCGGCGAAGGCAAGCTTTCGTCACCGGTGACGGATGTCGAGGTGGCGCAGTATGCGCGGACGGCGGGACGTGGACGTCCGCCCGCCAAGGCCTTTGTGTCCAAGCCATTCTCGGCCCGTTCGCTGATGACCGCCGGAGCCAAGCCGGCGCCAGGAACTTTGCTTGAGCGGCTTCACGGCAAGGGCCCGCTGGTAAAATGGCCTAGCGGAAAACCAGGAGCTGGAAAGCTGGGCGCGCGCGGCGCGAATGATCCATCCGCCATTCCATCACCACAGGCGATCATGTCCGATGCCGGCAATACGGCATCGGTGACCACGGGGGAAAACATGTCGGAGCGATTCATCGCCGAGCGCCTTATGTCGGACCGCGGAAATTCCGCCTTCAGTCCGCAAATTCCTCGCCGCATTCCCGATATTCCCAGTCCGGCCTCCATCAAAGCGAACGAAGCCGACAGCGATGGCCGGCGCCTGATGATCGGCAAGCAGGTGAACCTTTCCGGCGAGATCGGTGGCTGCGAACGGCTGGTGGTCGAAGGCAAGGTCGATGTGACCTTGAAAGACGTGAAGACCCTGGAAGTTGGCGCCCAGGGCACTTTCAAAGGTACCGCCGCGGTAGAAGCGGCGGTGATCGCCGGAACGTTCGAGGGCACCTTACGGGTCAGTGGCCATCTGGACGTCGGGCCCGGGGCCGTGGTCAAGGGGACGGTGAGCTATGGCTCCATCGCCGTTGCCAGCGGCGGCAAACTTCTGGGAACCGTCGAAAGCCTGGAAGCACCGGCATCATAATTAGGTGCTCCGGCAGCTCACGCCGGATTTCCCATATAGGACCAACACAGCAACTACGTAAGCCTGACGTCTATAATATATCCGATATATTTAAATCACACAAAATTTATATCGGATTTATTTATACCGGCGCTTTTTCCCAGCGCGTTTCTTGCTGGCGGGCTTTTTAGTTGCGGGCTTCGGCCTGCGATTTGAGCCCGCCTTGCGCGCGGGCGTGCCCGGCGCCGGGGTTTTGTCCTTGAAGGCACAGAGGTCCGCCACGGTACAGCGCCAGCACTCGGGCTTGCGCGCCTTGCACATATAGCGTCCGTGAAGAATCAGCCAGTGGTGGGCATGACGCTTGAACTGGGCCGGCGTCACCTTCTCCAACTTGGCTTCCACCTCAAACGGCGTCTTGCCCGGCGCGAGGCCGGTGCGATTGCCGACACGGAAAATATGCGTATCCACGGCAATGGTATGTTCGCCGAAGGCAACGTTCAGCACCACGTTAGCGGTCTTGCGGCCCACACCTGGCAAAGCTTCGAGTGCATCCCGATCGCGAGGTACCTCACCGTCGTGACGCTCCAAAAGTAATTTTGAAAGCGCGATGACGTTCTTGGCCTTGGTGTTGAACAGACCGATGGTCTTGATGAACGACTTGAGGCCCGCTTCACCGAGCGCAACCATCTTTGCCGGTGTATCGACCGTAGCGAACAACGGTCCAGTGGCTTTGTTGACACCCACATCCGTCGCCTGGGCCGAAAGCACCACAGCCACCAGCAGTGTATACGGATTGACGTATTTGAGTTCGGTCTGGGGTTCGGGATCGGCGTCTTGCAAACGCTGATAGAACGCCTCGATCTTGTCGGCCTTCATGCCCGCATCTTCACGATCATCAGAGCCCCAAGACGTCGCGCATGGAATAAAGCCCGGGCCCACGGCCACGCGTCCAAAGGGCCGCGCGCACGGCACCGCGCGCAAAGATCGTCCGCGACGACGCTTTGTGACTGATCTCGATGCGCTCGCCCTCGGCGGCGAAGATGATCGTGTGATCGCCCACCACATCGCCGCCGCGCAAAGTGGCAAAGCCGATCTCGCCCGCCGGACGCGCGCCCGTAATACCGTCCCGCGACCGCCGCGCCACATCGGACAGTTTCACATTGCGACCCTTGGCCGCGGCTTCGCCGAGACCAAGCGCCGTGCCGGAGGGTGCATCGACCTTGTGACGGTGATGCATCTCCAGAATATCGATGTCGAATTCGGGCCCCAGAGTTGCCGCGAGTTTCTCCGTCAGGGCAAACAGCACATTGACGCCGACGCTCATGTTCGGCGCGTGAACGATGGCGGCGGTCTTTGCCGCCTTAGCCAAAGCGGCATTCGCCCCGGCATCCAAACCGGTGGTGCCGAGAACAAACGCTTTCTTGTATTCGCCGGCCAAAGCCGCGTGACGCGCGGCGGCGGCGACGTTGGTGAAATCAATCACCACCTCGGACGCGGCGAACAGTGCTGCTGGATCGCTGCCCACGGTCACGCCCATGGGCGCCGCACCCACGAGGGCGCCCAAATCCTGGCCCACTGCCGGACCCGGCTGTTCCGTGCCGCCGGCCAGCGTACAGCCGGGCGTATCCAGAACCTGTTGGATGAGCGCGCGCCCCATGCGACCGGCGCAGCCGACGATACCGATTTTCATGAAGCGATCTCCCGCGCGTTGGGCGGGAGTATGTTGTTTTTTGTCGTGTTTTGTCGAGCGCTACCGCGCCAGTTCCTCGATGAATTCTTTGACCTTGTCGAGGAAGCTGGTGCTCTCGGGGCTATAGGTGCGCTGGTCGCTTTCCGCCTCGAAGTCCTTGAGCAGCTTTTTCTGCTTGTCGGTGAGATTCACCGGCACCTCGACCGCCGCTTCCAGGAACATGTCGCCGCGGGCGGTGGAGCGCAGCACGCTCATGCCCTTGCCCTTCATGCGGAAACGGTGACCGTGCTGGCAGCCTTTGGGAATGGAAACCTTCACCTTGCTGCCGTCGATGGCCGGCATTTCCACGTCGCCGCCCAGAGCCGCCGTGGTCATGGGGATCGGCATGCGCATGAACAGATTGGCGCCGTCGCGCTGGAACATGCGGTGCGGGGAAATGGCGAGAAAAATGTACAGATCGCCGGCGGGCGCGCCGACACCGCCCGCCTCGCCCTCACCGGCAAGACGGATGCGCGTGCCTTCCTCCACGCCCGGAGGGATCGTCACTTCGAGGGATTTTTCCTTGCGGGTGCGGCCCGCACCGCGACAGGTGGGGCAGGGATCGGAAATCACCTGACCGGCGCCCTGACACATAGGGCAGGTGCGCTCCACCGTGAAGAACCCCTGCTGGCTGCGAACTTTTCCGGCGCCACGACAGGTGGGACAGTTGGTGGGCGAAGCACCATTCTTGCCGCCCGTTCCCTTACAGGGTTCGCAGGCGATAGACGACGGCACCGTGATCTTGGCCTTCTTGCCGTGGAATGCCTCCTCGAGCGTGATCTCCATGTTGTAGCGGAGATCCTGGCCGCGTGCGGGACCGCGGCCGCCGCGCCGTCCACGGCCGCCACCCATGACGTCACCGAACATCTCATCGAAAATGTCGGCGAACCCGGAGGCAAAACCGAAATCGAATCCACCGCCGCCACCGCCACCACCTTGCTCGAAGGCGGCGTGGCCGTAGCGATCGTAGGCCGCGCGCTTCTGCTCGTCGCGCAGGACGTCGTAAGCCTCGTTGATCTCTTTGAACTTATGCTCGGCGGCATGATCGCCCGGATTCTTGTCCGGGTGATGCGTCATGGCGAGCTTGCGAAAGGCCTTCTTGAGTTCCTCGGCGGTCGCGGTCTTCGCCACGCTCAAAGTTTCGTAATAACACTGCTTGGCCATGGACCGACGCTACGCCTTACAGTTCAAAAGAACACCAAGAGATCATGGAACGACGCCCGGCAGCATCAGCCACCGGGCGTTTCCATCGTTGTGCGGAGTTACTTCTTGTTCTTGTCAACTTCCTCGAAGTCGGCGTCGACCACATCGTCGTTGCCGCCCGCCTTGCCTTCAACTTCGTCGGAGCCACCGCTCGCGGCCGCTTGCTCCTGCTTGTACATGGCCTCGCCCATTTTCATGGACGCCTGCAGCAGCGCATCGGTCGCGGACTTGATGGCCTCAGCATCGCCGGAGTCGATCACATCCTTGAGGCTTTTGAGCTTGGCTTCGATGTCGGCTTTGTCGGCGGCCGCGATCTTGTCGCCGTGCTCCTTCAGGTTTTTCTCGGTGGTGTGGATCAAGCTGTCGGCGTGATTGCGGGCATCCACCGCCGCACGCTTCTTTTTGTCCTCGTCGGCGTGGGCTTCCGCGTCCTTCACCATTTTATCGATATCGGCATCAGATAGGCCACCCGAGGCCTGGATGCGGATTTGCTGTTCCTTGCCGGTGGCCTTGTCCTTGGCCGACACGTTGACGATGCCGTTGGCATCGATGTCGAAGGTCACTTCCACCTGCGGCACGCCGCGCGGCGCCGATGGAATGCCCATGAGATCGAACTGGCCGAGGAGCTTGTTGTCCGCGGCCATTTCGCGTTCGCCCTGGAACACGCGGATGGTTACCGCCGTCTGGTTGTCCTCGGCGGTGGAGAATACCTGGCTCTTGCGTGTGGGGATGGTGGTGTTGCGTTCGATCAGACGCGTGAACACGCCGCCCAGGGTTTCGATGCCGAGGGACAGAGGCGTCACGTCCAGCAGCAGCACGTCCTTCACTTCGCCCTTGAGCACGCCGGCCTGAATGGCGGCGCCCACGGCGACCACTTCGTCCGGGTTCACGCTCTTGTTGGGCTCGCGGCCGAAGATGGCCTTCACCGTCTCCTGGACCTTGGGCATGCGGGTCATGCCGCCGACGAGAATCACTTCGTCGATTTTGTCGGCGGTCAGGCCCGCGTCCTTAAGCGCCTTCTTGCACGGCTCGACGGTGCGCTGGATCAGTTCTTCCACCAGCTGCTCGAGCTTGGCGCGGCTGAGCTTGATGTTGAGGTGCTTCGGTCCCGACGCGTCGGCGGTGATGAAGGGCAGATTGACGTCGGTCTGAGTCGAGCTGGACAGCTCGATCTTGGCTTTCTCGGCGGCTTCTTTCAGACGCTGCAGGGCGAGTTTGTCGCTGCGCAGATCGATGCCGGATTCCTTTTTGAATTCCTGGGCAAGGAAGTCGATGATACGGGCGTCGAAGTCCTCACCGCCGAGGAACGTGTCGCCGTTGGTGGATTTCACTTCGAACACGCCGTCGCCGATCTCAAGCACGGAGACGTCGAAGGTGCCGCCACCCAAGTCGTAGACCGCGATGATGCCGCTCTGCTTCTTGTCCATGCCGTAGGCGAGCGCCGCGGCCGTCGGCTCGTTAATGATGCGCAACACGTTGAGGCCGGCGATCTTGCCCGCGTCCTTGGTGGCCTGGCGCTGGCTGTCGTTGAAATAGGCCGGCACGGTGATGACCGCTTCGGTCACGGTTTCGCCGAGATAGGCTTCGGCGGTTTCCTTCATCTTGCCGAGGATGAAGGCGGAAATCTGACTGGGGGCATACTTCTCGCCGCGCGCCTCGACCCAGGCGTCGCCGTTGTCGCCCTTGATGATCTTGTAGGGGACAAGCTTCTTGTCCTTCTCGACCATGGGATCGTCATTGCGGCGGCCGACGAGGCGCTTGATGGCGAACAGGGTCGCTTCCGGATTGGTGACCGCCTGACGCTTGGCCGGCTGGCCCACCAGGCGCTCGCCGGACTCGGCGAAAGCCACCTGTGACGGCGTGGTGCGCGCACCTTCCGCGTTTTCAATAACCCGCGCGTTCTTGCCGTCCATGACGGCGACGCAGGAGTTGGTGGTGCCGAGGTCGATACCGATAACTTTTGCCATGACTTCAATTCCT
>SCTM01000027.1 GCA_004297485.1 Rhodospirillaceae bacterium | reverse complement strand
CACTGGCGCCGCCGCCGGGCTCGGCCGGGCCCATGCGATGGCGTTGGCGTCGCGCGGCGCGCGCGTTGTCGTCAACGATCTCGAAGCCGGGGCGGCCGAGGCGGTCGCCGACGAGATCCGCGCCGCGGGCGGAGAGGCGATGGCCGCCGCGTGTTCGGTCACGGACCCGGCGGGCGTCGGGGTGACGGCCGAACAGGCGCTCGGCCGCTGGGGACGTATCGACATCCTGATTAGCAATGCCGGGCTTTTGCGCGACCGGTCCTTTTCGAAGATGAGCCTGGAGGATTTTCGCCTCGTGGTCGACGTTCACCTGATGGGGGCGGTGATCTGCTGCAAGGCCGTGTGGCCCGCGATGCAGGCGCAGAAATATGGGCGGATCGTGCTCACGACGTCAGCCTCCGGGCTCTATGGCAACTTCGGCCAGTCCAATTACGGCGCCGCCAAGATGGCGCTGGTCGGGCTGATGCAGACGCTGTCGATCGAGGGCGCCAACAACAACATCCGCGTGAATTGCATTGCCCCCGTGGCCGCCACCAAGATGACCGAGGGCGTGATCCCTCCGGAGCGTTTGGCACGCATTCCTCCGGAGGCGGTTTCGCACGGCCTGCTCGCGCTGGTCGCCGAGACTGCGCCGACGCGAGTCATCCTCTGTGCCGGCGCCGGCGCCTATGAGCGCGCCCATGTGACATTGACGCAGGGCATTTACCTCGACGCGCGCGAGAACGTTCCCGAACAAGTGGCCGAACGCCTTGATGCGATCTCGGATCGGTCGGGCGAGACCGTACCTGAACACGGCGCCGCACAGGGGATGCTCGAGTTGGCGAAGGCGATGCAGCCCGGCGATCAGCGCACGTAACCGATCTGTCGTTGATAGGCTTTGGGCTGCTGACGACTCAGCCTGGAAATGGCGAACCCGAAGTCTTCTGCGTTCCGATCGGGGCTTTCCGCCGACTGAGTTAGATAGAAGGCTGTCACGGACCATGTACGATTTTCTCAAGGGTCTCCGCGTCGTCGAAGGCGCCTCGTTCATCGCGGGGCCCACGTGTGCGTTGTATCTCGCGCAAATGGGCGCGGAGGTGATCCGCTTTGACACCATCGGTGGCGGCCCGGATTTTCACCGCTGGCCGCTCGCGCCCGGCGGCGCCTCGTTCTATTGGGAAGGACTCAATAAGGGAAAGAAGTCGATCGCGATCGATCTTGGTTCGTCGGAAGGCCGGGAACTCGCGACCGCCATCATCTGCGCGCCGGGCGACAACGCCGGCTTTTTTGTCACCAACTATCCGGCGGACGGCTTTCTCGCGTATGACCGCCTCAAGGCCAAACGGGCGGATCTTATCTGCGTGCGCGTCATGGGTTGGGCCGATGGTACCCCGGCGGTGGACTATACGATCAATGCCGCGGTCGGAGTTCCGTACATGACCGGTCCAACGGAATCCACGGCAGCGGTCAATCACGTACTGCCCGCATGGGACTTGCTCACCGGCGCCTATGCCGCCTTTTCCCTCATGACCGCCGAACGTCACCGGCGCGCCACCGGCATGGGGTTCGAACTTCGTTTGCCGCTCTCGGATGTTGCCGCCGCCAGCCTCAGCCACATGGGGCAAGTCGCGGAAGTTCTGAACACGGGTGCCGACCGGCCACGGTATGGCAATGCGCTTTACGGCGCATTTGGCCGCGACTTTCTCACCGCCGATGGTGCGCGATTGATGGTCGTGGCGATCTCGCGCCGACAGTGGGCCGGGCTGGTCAAGGCGCTCAACCTGAAAGAAGCCGTTGCGCAGATGGAGGCCCGCCTCGGGGTTTCCTTCGGCGACGATGAAAGCGTCCGCTTTCGATTTCGCGATCACCTCTTTCCGTTGTTCGAAACGGCATTCGGCATGCGCCGCCTGGCAGAACTGGCGCCAGTCCTCGACCGCGAGCACGTCACTTGGTCGGTCTATCAAACGCTGCGCGAAGCCGTTACCACGGATGACCGTCTATTCGGGCAAAATCAGATTTTCGAAACCATGCAGCATCCGAGCGGCATGACCTACCCGACGGCCGGACCCGCCGGCACTATCGTCGGCACGCCGCGCAAGCCGGTCGCCCATGCCCCCCGTCTCGGCGAGCATACGGACGAGGTGCTCGCGGATATATTGGGGCTGAGCGCGGGAGAGATTGGCCGCCTGCATGATTCCGGAATCGTGGCAGGAGCCTCTTAGGCGGCGAGGGTAAACACGATACGTGACGCCGCCGTCACAAAGTTCTCTGTGATTCCGCTAGCGCAAATGTGCGTGCTCATTTTCCAACATTATCCCTGGCGTAATAATACCCGCCGCGTTCGCATCGCGCACGGCGCGCCACCAGAGGCGTGAAAGAGAACTGCTGGCGGGTTACGGTTAAACGAGTCTAATCCAAGCGAGGTCAGCCTGGAAACGCGATATGCATGTGGCGTGATATTGACGGGCAACCGAATCCGGCCGATGGCGATTATACCGACGCCGATGGCATTCCCATCGAAGGGATAACTGTAACGACGCCCAGAGAGCATGGCCTTGTCCAGTTGCCGCAAAATCTCCCAAATAGCGGGTTCTATAATTATGGAACGCCCGGAAATGGCGCTGCGCAGTATGGACTGCCTGCTACGATGGGCTTCTTAGGGGCGGCTGGAACACAATGGAATGCCGAACGAAATGTACCATTCGGCGTGGGAAATATGAGTCTGAGTGATGGATCGCCGTACGACAATCACGGCCCGGATCATATGAACGGAACAGGCATTGATATCCGCCCAATTCGGAATGATGGAAAGCAAGCGGGTGTAAGCTACAAAGACCCGGCATATGATAGAGCAGCTACACAACAACTCGTAGATACGTTACACGCTACGGGGGGGCGTCGATCGCATCTTTTTCAATGACCCACAAATTGCCGGTGTGTCGCGGTGGGACGGCCACGACAATCACCTCCATGTCCGCGTGAATCCGAATTATATACGGCCGCCGGGAGGTTAATCGCACGGCTCTTCGGCATCAAAGGTTTCTGTCGTGCCGACGTGGAAGCTTTTGATTTTCCCTTCCCAAATTTCGAATAAGAGGCCACGCTTCTTATCGTCGCTGAAAACCTTCATAAAGAGATAGTTCTCATCCCCCTCATCTCCTTGCGGATGGAACTTAATAATTAAACGTGATCCATACGCCTTCTTTACATCATCTGTGAATGAATCAATGCGTATACCCTGTTCGGTGGAAACCGACGGCACAACTCTTTCAGGTTTTGGCCACGCGGAATCATTAATGTCGATACGCACGATCTTTCCATCCTCAATTAGGTATGAGATGGCGCCATCGATCCCATCTACGCGTCTCCCAGACCAACACGTCTTCGGCATGTCGGGATAAATCGAACTCAACGTTGTACCGAGAGCCGCTTCCGCCTGGGCTACGGTCATGCCGATCCGCACCGGCCCTAAGCCCGTGAAGGTCAGGATTTGATCGGCCTCAGCGAATGCCGGATTTAATATGGCGACAAGAAAGGTGGCGAGTATTCCGGTGAGAGCAGCGCCCGTTTTTGCGTACTTCAAATGAGGCCCCATAACGTCAAGTCGTTCCTTTAGCCATTAAATATCTTAGCTTCCCCCGGCTCTGGCCGGGGGCTTTTTTTATTATGTCTCGCACTTGGGAGCCGTACGCGCGCAAACGTTTGCACCCAATATGATTCGGCAAGGCGTGGCGCCCACTCGAGCCGCTATCGCGGCCCTCCGTGGCGCTCACTTTTTCTAAGCTCACTCCGTTCACTAAGAAAAAGTGGCGTCCCAGCAGAGACGCAAAAGGGAACCAGTGGAGGGTAACGCTCAAGCGCCCCTAAGTTTGCCAGATTACGATTTTGCTGCGTAGACTTTTGCCACACGAAAAATAGACGACTAATTTTTATAGCATCCACTCGCCGATCCCGTGGCGTCGGTCAGAGGCAGCTTCAACTCCTCTGCAATTGCCGCATCGGAATTACTATATTTTTTTGACCGACTTGACGACCTCTACCCGATTGAAAACTGCCGAGAGGTCTTCCCTTTCAAATTTATAGATTTCAAAGACGACAGGGGTTTCGGCCGGAATACCGTCTGCGGGAGAAATATCGCGCCAGCCTTCAATGAGTATGGTTGCTGGTTGGCCGTCGAGATTTGCCTTTGCTAATACAACACTTGCCACTTGATCTTCGACCGTATGAGGGTCGTTGCGAACAGTGTCTACAATACCCCCGCTGCCAACTTTGTTGTTTTTTGTGTCGACCGTAACGACATCCCAACGCGCCTTGTCGTCGGGATATTGGCCTTTCAAAAGTATCATGAAGCGATCATAGCTTCCGGCGGTGCCAGTTTCACGACAGGCCGACACGACTATGGCTGGCGTTCCTTTGCGATCAAAGTCATCTATTTGATTTATGCCGTTAGTGATTGGGACAATGGAAATGTCGCTGAGCTTGTGTTTGGTCTCAGCCGCGCACGCTGTCTGACTTACTACGGATAAAATGGCTCCGAATATTAACTGGTATGGCAGCCGCATAAGAGCACCTTCGCTAAAAGTTCTCGTTTCTATCTCAGGGCCACAAGCAACAAGCTCATATTATCAGTGATTTCTGGGTATGGTGTCCCCGGCGCGATTTGAACGCACGACCCCCAGATTAGGAATCTGGTGCTCTATCCAGCTGAGCTACGGGGACTTGGTGCCACCTCGTCCGGCGCGCGTTATATCACGCCGTGCCGAAGGCGCACCACGCCTCTTGCGGCAAAGGCGGCGGCAAAAAACAACGCGGCGCCGGAATGCCGACGCCGCGTTTATCTCCGCGTATGGCGTTCGGAGGCGGCGCCTGAACGGCGCCGCCGGATAAGACTCAGTGCACGAATACCGGCTGCAAGTCGTTCTGCACGATCGCGCCCCAGGCTTGTTCCAAGGTCGGGGCGGCGCCCAGCGGGTGACCCATGGCGCTGTGAATGCTCCAGATCGGCTGCTCGTCCACCACGGCGCGGCGTACGTAGGCGATTTGATTCAAGCCGAGACGGGCCAAATCGATCGGTGTCGAGGCCACGCCACCAACGGCGGGCGCTTCGGCTTCGAGCTCATCGATTGGTTCGATGTTTTGTTCGATGGCGTGCAACTCGGCGTCGGTCGGTTCCTGATCTTCGGCGGTGCGTGTGGTCGGCACCGGGACTTTTGTGACTTTGGTTTTCATGGTCGATCCTCCTTTGGAAGCGATCCGGCCGCTGGCGATCCTATAAGGCATCCACCCACGGCCTTTGGTACGCGGCGGTGATTCAAGTCCGTTCCATATCAATCGTACGCACTTGCTGTTTTTTCTTAGCACCGTTCTTGATCTCGATCTGGGTTATCTTGGGTTGCGGCACCGGTCTTTCAAGATCGATGTGCAAAAGTCCGTTGATCATCTCCGCGCCTTTTACCTCAATGCCTTCCGCCAAAACGAAACTGCGGGTGAATTGACGGGCCGCGATGCCGCGATGGATGAAAACCCGGTTGCTAATGTCTTCCTCGCGCTTGCCGCGGATCACCAGCTGGTTGTCCTCCACATTCACGGACAGGTCGCCTTCGGCAAAGCCGGCTACCGCGAGCGTGATGCGCAGGCGATGTTCGCCCAATTGCTCGATGTTGTAGGGGGGATAACCTTCCGCCGCCGTCTTGTTGACGCGGTCCAGTACCCGCTCGATATGATCGAAGCCCAGGAGCAGTGGGCTCGAAAATACGGATACTCTCGTCATCTGCGTCTCCTCCAATCGAGCGAGATCGGTCGCGTGCGGGCCTGTGGCGAGCGCCCCAACAAATTCCCTGCCGCCTGCTTTGCAGCTCGGCTTTCCTTATTTTGGGTGATTATGCGCGGCCGTCAAGGTCCCAGCAGGATGGACGGCTATCGCCCATATCACAATATAACTGAATTATTATAATGGGTTATATACCATCAGCCGACTGTGGCCTGGCGCCGCGGCAACAGCAGCATCAGGAGCAGCGCCGGGACCATCAATCCGACGCCCACCAGAAACGGCGCGGCGGCGCCCAGGCGGGCGAACACCACGCCGGAAAAGGCCGGACCGATGGCGCGGCTCAGGGAGGTGAGGCCTTGATAGGTGCCCAGCACGACGCCGCGCTCATGATCTTCGGCCTCCTGGGATACCAGGCTCGGCAGGCTCGGATTGAACAGACCGAAGCCGGCCGCCAGGATCGCGCAGGCCACCAAGGTTTGCGGAAGCGCGATTGCGCCGGCCATCACCAGATAGCCCGCGGCGAGTAGGATCAGGGAGCCGTAGGCGATGCGGCGTTCGCCGAAACGTCGCGTGAGGGGGCCAATCGCGCCACCCTGAATCATGACGGTGATGATGCCGATGAAGGTGAGAACGAAGCCGATCTCCTCGGGTCCATAACTCAGGATCTTATTCGCCCACAGCGCAAATACCGTTTCGAATTGCGCCCACCCGGTCACCGTCAAGAATCCGGTTGCCATGAGCATGATAAGAGCGCCGCGGGCAAAGATTGTCCGAAGCCGATCAGGGAGCGGCGCTTTCGGACGCTGCGTCATGCGCGCCCGCACCTCGGGCGTCAGGCTTTCCTTGAGGGCGAACTGAGCACCGACGGTCGCCACTAAAGTGATCGCCGTCGCTGTCATGGCCGGCAGAAAGAAGTTGGCGGAGACCAGGTCCTTGCCGCCCAACACGCCGCCGATAGCCGGGCCGAAAATGAACCCCAGGCCAAAGGCCGCGCCGATCATGCCCATGCCTTTGGCGCGGGTCGCCGGTGTCGTCACGTCGCTCACATAGGCTTGCGCCGC
>SCTM01000247.1 GCA_004297485.1 Rhodospirillaceae bacterium | reverse complement strand
TATCTCGTCGATAGTGGCGGAGCCAATCTCCCGCACCAGGCCGAGGTTTTTCCCGACCGTGACCACTTCGGGCGGATCTTCTTCAACCAGGCGCGCATGAGCGCCGAGGGTATTCCGCAGATTGCCTGCGTCATGGGCTCCTGCACGGCCGGCGGCGCTTACGTCCCGGCCATGTCCGATGAAAGCGTCATCGTGCGCAACCAAGGCACGATATTCCTTGGTGGCCCGCCGCTGGTGAAAGCTGCCACGGGAGAGATTATTTCGGCCGAGGAACTGGGCGGGGCTGACACCCATGGACGCAAGTCCGGTGTGGTCGACCACGTGGCTGAGAACGACGAGCACGCCCTGGAAATTGTGCGCGGCATTGTGGCGAAGCTAAACTACGTAAAGCCGCAGCCTTTGGCCGTGCTGCCGCCTGAACCGCCACGCTATGACCCTCATGGTATCTATGGCGTTGTGCCGCCGGATTTTCGCGCGACCTATGACGTGCGCGAAGTGATCGCGCGCATCGTCGACGGCTCCTGCTTTGAGGAATTCAAGGCGCTCTATGGTACGACTCTGGTGTGCGGCGATGCCCATATCTGGGGTCAACCGGTTTCCATTCTCGCCAATAACGGCGTGTTGTTCTCCGAGAGCGCGCTCAAAGGCGCGCACTTTATCGAACTCGCCTGCAAGCGCGGCAAGCCGCTGGTGTTCCTGCAAAACATCTCCGGCTTCATGGTGGGCGGTAAGTACGAGGCCGGGGGTATCGCCAAGGACGGCGCCAAACTGGTGACGGCGGTTTCGTCGGCTGAGGTGCCGAAGTTCACCGTGCTCATCGGCGGCAGCTTTGGCGCGGGCAACTACGGTATGTGCGGACGAGCATACAGTCCGCGATTCTTGTTCACATGGCCCAACAGCCGTATTTCCGTCATGGGCGGCGAGCAGGCGGCCTCCGTCATGTCGACCATCAAGCGTGACGGCATGGAAGCTAAGGGTGAGTCGTGGTCCAAGGAGGACGAAGCCGCTTTCAAGGCGCCGATCCGCGAACGCTATGAGGCCGAGGGTAACCCTTATCATGCCACGGCGCGTCTGTGGGACGACGGCATTATTGATCCCGCACAGACCCGCGATGTTCTTGGGCTGGCTATTTCCGCGAGTTTGAACGCGCCGATACCGGAGACGCGCTTTGGCGTGTTCAGGATGTAATCATGTTTAAGAGTCTCCTGATAGCCAATCGCGGCGAGATCGCCCGGCGTGTCATGCGCACGGCGCAACGCATGGGCATACGAACCGTTGCCGTCTATTCCGACGCCGACGCTCATGCGCTGCATGTGCGTGAGGCCGATATCGCCGTCCGGATCGGACCGTCGCCCGCGGCGGAAAGTTATCTTCGGGGTGAGCGCATCATTGCGGCGGCCAAGGAGAGTGGTGCCGAGGCAATTCATCCTGGCTATGGTTTTCTCTCCGAGAATGCGGAATTTGCCGAAGCCGTCAAAGCGGCGGGGTTGATTTGGGTCGGTCCGCCGCCGGCCGCGATCCGCGCCATGGGATTGAAGGACGCCGCCAAGAAGCGCATGGCGGAGGCCGGCGTTCCGGTCACGCCGGGCTATCTGGGCGACGATCAGAGCGACACGCGCCTGAAGCGCGCAGCCGATGAGATCGGCTATCCGGTTCTGATCAAGGCGGTCGCCGGGGGTGGCGGCAAAGGGATGCGCAAGGTGGATGCGGCGGCCGATTTCATCGCCGCGCTCGCCTCGTGTCGCCGCGAGGCTGCGGCAAGCTTCAAGGACGATCACGTACTGATTGAGAAATACGTCACCCGGCCACGCCATATTGAGGTGCAAGTTTTCGCCGATAGCCATGGCAATGCGGTTCATCTCTTTGAACGCGATTGCTCACTCCAACGCCGCCATCAAAAGGTGATCGAGGAAGCGCCGGCACCGGGCATGGACCCCACCACCCGAGCCGCCATCTGTGATGCGGCCGTGCGTGCGGCCAGGGCTGTGAACTACGAAGGCGCCGGTACGATCGAGTTCATCGCCGATGCCAGCGAAGGTCTCATGGCCGACCGCATCTGGTTCATGGAAATGAACACCCGCTTGCAGGTCGAGCATCCCGTCACCGAGATGGTCACCGGACAGGACCTTGTCGAGTGGCAGCTGCGTGTGGCGGCCGGCGAGCCGCTGCCATTGACCCAGGATGATCTGACCATCTCAGGCGTGGCCATGGAAGCCCGGCTTTACGCCGAGAATCCTTCCACGGGATTTCTGCCGTCGATCGGACCGCTCACACATTTCCGGTTGCCCAGCGACGTGCGTGTCGATACCGGCGTCGCCCAGGGCGGGGAAGTCAGCGCCTTTTACGATCCGATGATCGCGAAGCTTATCGTTCACCGGCCCACGCGTGCCGCGGCCGCTGACGCTTTGGCTGAAGCCTGTCGCCGGGTTGAGGTATGGCCGGTGAAAACCAATGCCGCGTTCCTTGCACGGGCCTTATCCGATCCGGATTTTATCGCCGGTCGGGTCGAAACCGGATTCATCCCCACGCGTCTCGAACACCTGGTGCCGGCTTCGAGCCCATCGCGTGCCGTGCTCCGCAGCGCCGCCATTGCCCGTCTTGATGGGGAGATCGGATCGGATTCCATGTCGCCTTGGTCGGCCATTACCGGCCTACGTCTCAACGCCTCGGCTCAGGTCACCGTGGACTTGCGGCACGGGGCGGAGCGGCACGATGTTGTTCTCGTGCCGCCGATGGGTTCCGCGCCGCTCCGAACCGCTATTGCTGCAGGACACGTACTTGTGTTCGATCAGGGCGAGGTCCATGAATTCACGGCGCCGCGTGCCCAAGTCGGCGGCGGGGGTGGGGGGACTGCGAGCGGTACGATTGTATCGCCTATGCCGGGTCGAATTATCGCTGTCGCAGTCAAAGCGGGCGACACCGTGACCAAGGGACAGTCGTTGGTTACGGTGGAGGCCATGAAGATGGAGCACACATTGACCGCGCCCTTTGCCGCTACCGTGGAGGCCCTTATGGTGAAGGAAGCTGATACGGTGAGTGAGGGCGCTACGTTGGTCAAACTCGTTGGTCAGGAAACGCAAGCGTCATGAGTGGACGTAACTACGAAGAATTCGCCGTCGGCGACCTCATCCCTCACGCGCTGCGCCGCACCGTGACGGAGACCGACAATCTGCTCATCTGCACACTCACCCATAATCCCCAGCCGCTGCATCTCGATGCTGAATATGCGGCCGGCACCGAGTTCGGTCGCATCGTTGTCAATGGCATTTTTACTTTTGGCCTGATGATAGGGATATCCGTCGCCGACACGACACTTGGAACGTTGGTCGCCAACCTGGGCTACGATGCGGTGGTGATGCCAAAGCCGGTCTTTATTGGCGACACCCTTCATGCCGAAACCACCGTTATCGAGAAGCGCGAGAGTAAATCGCGCCCGACCGCCGGGCTGGTCGTGTTTGAACATCGCATGTTCAACCAGCGCGGCGAGATTGTGTGTCAGTGCCGTCGCACTGCTCTCGTGCACAGGAATCCGCAGGGATGATGCGCTCCTGGTTGTTTGTGCCGGCCGCCAATGCGGCCATGCTTGCCAAGGCTCATGGTCGCGGCGCCGATGCGCTGATCATTGATCTGGAAGACTCCGTCGCGGAACCGGCGAAGCCGGCGGCGCGGGTTAACGCGGCGGAATTTCTACGCGCTCATGCCGGCGTGCGTACGCCGCAGCTTTGGGTGCGGATCAATCCGCTTTCGACGCCTCACGCCTTGATGGATCTCAGCGCCGTAGTCTCGGCGCGCCCCGACGGAATCGTACTGCCTAAACCGGATTCGGCCGCGCATGTCGCGGAACTGGGACACTATCTCGCCGCCCTTGAATCGAGTGCCGGGCTCGAGATCGGTGCGATCCGCATTTTGCCGATTGCGACCGAAACGCCTGCGGCCGTGTTCTCTTTGGGGACCTATGCAACACCGGTCCATCCGAGACTTGCCGGTCTTACGTGGGGTGCCGAGGATCTGCCGGCCGCGCTCGGCGCGAGTATCAACCGGACCGACACGGGCCAGTTCACGGATATCTGCCGTCTCGGGCGAGCGCTTTGCCTGGCTGGGGCGGCGGCTGCCGGCGTGCCGGCCATCGAAACGGTATACCCGGCGTTTCAGGATATCGATGGTCTGCGTGCGTACGCTGCACTGGGTCGGCGCGAAGGGTTCGCCGGGATGATGGCAATTCATCCCGCACAGGTTCCAATCATCAATGCAGTGTTTACCCCGACGGAAACGGAAGTCGAGCACGCGCGCCGTGTCGTCGCCCTGTTTGCTGCCAATCCTGGCGTGGGAACAATCGCCCTCGATGGCAAGATGGTCGACGCGCCACATCTTAAGCAAGCACAGCGGTTGCTTGAGATATTCGATACCGCGTCTTCCTTCGCAACGCGATAAGCCACGCAGCTCTTGCGCCGATTGCATTCTATGATCATCGTATCGTAGATGGTCCAAGCCGGCTGAGCATGGAGGGTGCGGTGGACACACCGGATCGGACTTGGCTGCGCCAACGTGATGAAGGCCAGCCTTCCAGAACTGATCGAGATAGCCGCGCGTCACGGATTTCGCAGGATCACCGCGCGACCGCTCGCCTTTGCAGCGGCACTTGAGGCGGGCTTCACGGAAAAGGCGCTGCGCCGCCGTCTTGCCGATGCGAGTATTCAGGTGACCATGATCGACGGCCTCACCAGGGGCCTGCCGGGCGTCCCCCCGGTGGAGACGATCGATCCGGCCACGCGCGCGGCTTTGCCGGCGGACGCCCTTAATCCGGCGGACGAGGAAACGTGCTTTCGTGCGGCAGAGGCGCTCGAGGCGGGCGTCGTCAATCTCATCCACTACAGGGGTCAACGCTTGCCGTTGGAAGAGATGGCAGAAGCCGTCGGCAAGATTTGCCGGAGGGCAAGCGCGCGCGGCTTGCAGATGGCGCTGGAGTTCGTCGCCGGTACGGGTCTGCCAAACCTGCCTTTTGCACAAGCCGTGACCGAGGCCTGCGGCGAGCCGAACTGCGCCCTCACGCTCGATTTTTGTCATCTGGACCGCTCCGGCGGCACGGTCGAGGACGTGCGCCGGCTGCCGCCGGGCGCCATAGCGAATATTCAGATCAGCGACCATATGCCGCAGCCGCCGGGAAGTGTCTACGTCCCGATGAGCGGCCGCCTGATGCCGGGTGAGGGCATGTTGCCCTTGCGCGAACTGATGGAAGCCGCGCTTGCAAACAGCCCCAACGCCACCGCCGATATCGAGGTGCTTAACGCGGAACTCCGCGATCTCCCCATGGACGAGGTCGCGGCCCGGATGGCGGCGGCGCTACAGACTTGGCGCGCTACCCTCTGACCGAAGCCGGACCTGGCGGCTCGTCGTTCGAGAGAATGGTCGCGGGCCTCAGCGGCGCGCAAACTCCAGGATCTGCGGCGCCAGCAACGGCCAGCGTGCAAACAATCCTTCGCCTTTGGCCTGAGCCTGCATACGGTCGATCCATTCACGGTCGCCCCAGGGTGGTTCGGCGATTTGCGAACCAGGGATCATTGCGTGCACGGCGTCGCTTGTAGCACGCGGATGGCTGAAATCCGATTGACCGCTTCGCAGTACCATGACCGGCATCTTAAGCGCGCTCAAATCTGATGGGACGAGGCCAGGGACGGGTGAGTTTTTTTCCGGGAAGAACGACGCAGCCCATGCCTGCATCTTATCAATGAAAGCAGGCACATTCTGACGCAGCAGCCGGTCCCGGTTGCCAGGGTTGCGAGCCAGAGATTCCGTCCAGCATGGCAGAGCTGCGACAGCTTCCATGCCGCCGATTGCCGCCGCGGCAAGCAAATCGTGGCAGTAATAGTAGGCCAAGGCCGCTAGTCCGGCTGCGCCGCCGCTGATCCACAGCAGGAAGAGCCGCTCGACCATATCAGGGTGGCGTATCGCCGCGAGCAGCGACACGCGCGAACCCGCGGAGCCGCCGATCAACAGCGTGGGTCCAAATTTCAGGGCCCGTAACAACCCGGCCAGCGCATCGGCGTTCATCACTGACTCGGTCTGTCCGGCAAAGGAAATATCGGACTCGCCACAATTCGGGCGATCCCAGATCACGACCCGAAATCCACCCTCGGCAAGTTTTTCGGCAAGCGGTTTCAGGCCGGGCGTGTCCTTAGGGAACCGCCCACCCGGTGTGATGATCGCAGTCCGCTTTCCGTCGCCTATGATTTCATATGCGATGTCGATGCCGTCGACGCTTATTTTTGCCACGGAAACCTCCCTGTTGGATCGAAATCATCTTAGCGCATGCCGGATGCGACCTGCCGCCAGGCAAGCTCCGCCACGACTGTCATTGCGGCGGCCTTCGCACGCGCGCCCGCCGACGCCGCTGTACCGCGAGTGATCCGGCCTTTTATGCCATGCAAAATAGCGGCGTACCGGAACATGTTGAATGCGATGTAGAAGTCGAGATCGGGAATGCTGTCCCGTCCCGTGCGACGGCAGTAGGCGGCGGTGTAGCTCGCTTCGCTTGGGATGTTCATGGCGGCGAGGTCGAGCCCGGCCAAGCCTCCGGTGTAGATGTCCGGCGGCATGCGATATGCCATCGTGTGGTAGGAGAAATCCGCCAGCGGATGGCCGAGAGTGGACAGTTCCCAATCCAGCACGCCGATGACGCGCGGCTTGGTTGGATGAAAGATCAGGTTGTCGATGCGGAAATCGCCATGGACGATCGATGTTTCGTCGCCGGGCGGAATATTCTCCGGCAGCCACGCCACAAGACGATCGAGATTTGGGTCGCGTCCGGCCTCGGTGTCCTCAAGATATTGCTTCGACCAGCGGACAATCTGGCGCGCAAAATAATTTCCGGGTTTGCCGAAATCACCGAGGCCGATCGACTGATGGTCGATGAGATGGAGCCGTGCGATGACCTCGTTCATCGCGTCGTAATATGGGGCTCGGTCGGCATACGCGGTATCGCCCAGTGCGGCATCCCAGAAGATGCGGCCCTGCAGCATGTCCATGACATAGAACGCGGTTCCGATCACGCTGTCGTCGCTGCACAAACCGTATACATGCGGCACCGGAAAGACGACGGTTTCGAGGGCTTTCAGTATCCGAACCTCACGCTCAACGGCGTGTGCTCCCGGCAACAGTTTTCCCGGCGGCTTGCGGCGCAAGACATAATTCTTGCGCGCCGTATGCAGATGGTAGGTGGGGTTGGATTGGCCACCCGCGAACTGTGTGATCGTCGCGGGCCCCGCAAAATCGGCGACGTGCTTCGCCATCCAACGTGTCAGGGCTTCTTGGTCAAAGCCATGACCCTGGCGGATCGCTGTGGTACCGCCGGTTGCCGTCATGCTTCACGGCCCAGATCGCCGCGCATGTTCTTCTTCGCGCGCTCGCTGATCGAATGGGGCAAGATATCCTCCGCCATGGCAGAAGTGGCCGTATGGCTCGCGCGCGGCTCGGGAAAAGATCATAAGGTCGAGATCACGTAAATCAACACCATTCGCGATTGAGTCGGTGGCCACTACGACATCCTCAAGGAAAGCAACATGTATCAAAACCGGATGTTTATAGTGCGCTGATAAGGTGCCCGCCATCGACGGGAATGACGGCGCCCGTCATGTAGGCGCTGGCGTCGGAGGCGAGCAATAGCAGCGGTCCATCCAAGTCAGCCGGAACGCCCAGCCGACGCTGCGGAATGCGGCGGATCATGGCGCGGCCTGGCTCAGTCTCCCAAAATGTTTCATTCATTTCGGTTGAGATATAGCCGGGGGCGATTGCGTTCACGCGAATACCGTGCCGCGCCAACTCCAAGCCGAGCGCATGGGTAAGTTGGATCAGGCCGCCTTTCGAAGCCGCGTAGACGGCGAGGTGACTCACCGGCCGAAAGCCGACAATCGATGCGATATTCACGATGCTGCCGCCGCGTTTGGCCGCGACCATCGCGCGTCCGACCTCCATGGCGACGAGAAATGCGCCTTTGAGGTTGGTATCCATAACCGTATCCCAATCGGCGCCTGTTTGTTCCAGCGCGGGCTTGGCGATGGATACGCCGGAATTGTTCACAAGGATGTCGATGCCGCCGAGATCCCGCTCAATCGTCGCCACAGCCGTGCGCACGGAATCTTCGTCCGTGACGTCGAGAGCGACGGCAAGGGCGGTACCGCCGAGTTGCTTGATCTCGCGGGCGAGCGTCTGCAGCGCATCCATGCGCCGCGCCGCCAGCCCCACCCGGGCGCCGTGGCGAGCGAGTGTCAGGGCGAAGTGGCGCCCGAGGCCACTGGAGGCGCCGGTCACCAGTGCGGTCTTGGAAGAAAGGTCGGTCACGTTATCGATCCTTCGATTATGTTTTTAAGGCCATTCCGACTGTATTTTGAGGATGGGTCCGTCAATGAGTTCGGATTCGGTGTGAAGTCATTGAATGCGTCCGTTGAGGTTCTTGACAATTTTGACGATATAGGCGGACTGTTGTTCAACAGACCGGTGCTTCTCGCACGGAGGGCTCTTACGATGAAGATACTTTATTTTCCTGTGATGCCCAATGCCGGTCTATCGCCGTGCATACCCAAGGCCAAGGCGGCCTCATATCCGACGTTTCATCTCGGCTAATGCCCATGTTACGCGGTGGAATGCAGGCTTGGCCGCTAAGGGTAACATCTATCCTCGATCATGCGGCCCGGTTTCATGCTGGGCAGGAGGTCGTCACGCGAACGGTCGAGGGACCGATCCATCGCTGCACCTACGGCCAACTGGCAGCTCGTGCCCGGCAATGTGCCGCTGCGCTGGAACGCGCCGGTATCGCCACCGGCGACCGGGTCGGCACGCTTGCCTGGAATACATACCGGCATATGGAGTTGTGGTACGGCGCTGCAGGTATCGGCGCCATTTATCATACGATAAACCCGCGTCTCTTTGACGACCAGATCGCCCATATCATTGGCGACGCCGACGACAAGATAATCTTCGCTGATCTCACGTTCGTACCCCTGCTGGAGCGCGTGCGCGACCGTTGCCTTGCGGGCCGGCGCCTGGTGGTGCTGACCGACCGATCACATATGCCGAATTCTCTGCTCGAGCTCGATTGCTATGAGGATCTGATTGCCCATGAATCTTCTGACTATCCCTGGCGCGACGGGCCGGAGGATGCGCCGGTTGGACTCTGCTACACGTCGGGCACCACTGGGGCACCCAAAGGCGTGGTCTACACCCACCGTTCCAACGTGTTGCAGGCCCTGATCGCAAATAACGCGGACGGTCTGGGCTTCCGCAGCACCAGCAGTGTGCTGCCGGTGGTTCCCATGTATCACGCCAATGCCTGGTCGATCGCTTTTTCCGCACCGATGACCGGCGCCAAGCTGGTGCTACCTGGCCCGAAGCTGGACGGCGCAAGCCTTTGCGACTTGATCGAGGCCGAGGATGTTACTTTCACCGGCGCGGTACCGACCGTTTGGATCGACATGATCGCGGAAATGCGCAAACGTGGAACGCGGTTCAAGCGGTTGGAGCGGATAGTGACCGGCGGCTCGGCCTGTCCGCGTTGGATTATTGAAGCCTTCGAGCAGGAATTCGGGGTCACTGTGTTGCACGCCTGGGGCATGACCGAGATGAGTCCGCTCGGTACCTTTGCTGCGCCGCGCCCTGGCATGGAGGCGCTCGATTCGGAAACGCGGATGCGCCTTAAGCTCAAGCAAGGCGCGCCATTTTATGGGGTCGAGATGCGGATTCTCGACGATGCCGGGCAGGAGGTTCCGTGGGACGGTGTGACACCGGGCCGGCTGCAGGTGAAAGGGCCATGTGTTGTGGCGGAATATCTGCACGGTGCCGGCGGCGCAATCCTAGACGCCGACGGCTTCTTCGACACCGGCGACCGCGCGACACTTGACCCATTTGGCTATATGCAGATCACCGATCGGACGAAAGACGTAATAAAGTCCGGCGGCGAATGGATTTCCTCGATCGAACTGGAAAACCATGCTGTCTGCCACCCCGATCTGATTGAGGTGGCGGCAATCGGTATCGCCCACGACAAGTGGGGCGAACGGCCGATGCTGCTCGCGGTGCGGGTCCCGGGCAGTACGCTGACTGAGGAGGCGTTGGTGGACTTTCTGCGTCCGAAGGTGGCGCGGTGGTGGCTGCCGGACGCCGTACTCTTCATCGATACCATGCCGCATACGGCAACCGGCAAGATCAACAAGGTCGCCCTGCGTGAGCGGTACAGAAACTCGGCTTAAGTGGTTGAGTTGCGTCCCGTCGCCGGCAGGACCGTCGTCAATGATCAACAGTGTTGATTGATATGTGGACGCGCGCCATAATGCCCAAAGTCACCGGCTGGGAGCCTGTTCGCCTTGTTCTTGGCGGCGGCGGGCCTCCCGCCTGACGGCGTGACCAGCGACCAAGGCGCAGCCGCGCGGTTCAGCGTCTTGGCGCTGCAGCAGGAATGGTGAGCGTTTGGCTGAGAAAAGAGAGCGGCGTCCGCGCGATCCCGAGGGCACCCGTGAGGCCATTCTGGAGGCTGCGGGTGCGCGTCTCGCCAAGGATGGACCCGAGGGGCTGAGTTTGTCTGAAGTCGCGCACCTTGCCGGTGTCAACCGCGGCACGGCCTATCAGCATTTCGAGACCCGCGAGAAGCTGATCAAGGCGACCACCGAATGGATTTCCGATAAGATGTTTCGCGCCGTATTTGGCGATCCTGCAACAATCGGTGAGCGGCGCATCGATCAGGTCGATCCGGCCGATCTAACGGACCGGCTGGCCGATTTCGCCATGGAAAACCCCGAGCAATGCCAAGCCTGGCTCGTACAGGTGCTGTCTTCGCCGAATCCTTTAAGCGACCCTTTCTGGAAAGAGTATGAAGGCTCCATAGAAAAGTTTGTGCGCACGCCCGATCTGGCGCAGGAGAACATCGACTGCGAGGTGATGTCGGTCATCATGCTGTCCGGCACATTCCTCTGGCCAATCTGGGCGCGGGCCCACGCGAAGACCGGAAAAGACAGGCGCCACCTGGCGCGGCGCTTTACCCAGGAATGCCTGCGGCTATCCATGTATGGCAGTCTTCGGCCCGAAAGTTATCCTGAGGTCGACAAGCGTTTGCGCGATGGTGCTTTGCCCGCCAAGCGCACCAAGCCGTCCCGTTAGCAATGCGTTCGCACGCAAGACAGTCCACCTGCCATGGCCCGGAAATGCGGGACTCTTATTAAGGCGAGGCGAAGATGGCAGACGCGGCAGGTAGCGTGCGTTTTCTGAACATGGAGATTGATGTCACGGCGGCCGCCGCACTCGGCGAGAACGTGCATACGCAAGTGACCGTCGCACTGCCGAAATCTTCGGATCTCCCGGCAACGCCCATCGTTTGTTTTGCATTGCCGGGCGCGGGATTCAGCCGCGGGTATTTCACCTTTGATATGCCGGGTTCACACGACGGTGGCCAAGCGGGTTGGCATGCGCATCGAGGATGGATCTTTGTTGCAATCGATCACCTCGGCGTCGGCGAGAGTAGTCTGCCGGATCCGGTAAAGCTCCTTTACAATAACGTCTCCGCTGCCAACCACGCGACTGTGCAAGAGGTGCTCATGCGTTTGGCTTCAGGCACGTTTGCGCAAGATTTTCCCGTCATCAAGAATCCGGTGGTTCTTGGCATCGGGCAATCCATGGGTGGCTGTCTTACGGTCGTTCAGCAAGCGCGTCACAACTCCTTCGACGGCATCGGCGTGCTCGGCTATAGCGCGATTTACACAAGGTCCAGCACACTGCCCGGCACGCCTCGTGGTCAGAACACGTTTGTCACCAGGGACACATTTCCCAGCGGACCTGATTTCATGTCACGCGAAAACCGTCTGGCCGCCGCGGTCAATGCCACGCTGCTGCAGTTTGAGAAAGATCGCGCCAAATATTGGAGTGCGACGCCAACGCCGGTCGGATGGTCGTATCACTTTGACGACGAGCCGGCGGAAATCGTCAAGTGGGACATGGACGCCGCGGGAAATCTTCCAGCCTGGCGAAGTGCGACGATGCCGGGTCTCGTATATTGGGTCACCGCGCCAGGTACGATAGCGGCGGAGGCGGCATCTATCACGGTGCCTGTCCTTGCGGCGTTCGGCGAACGGGATGTCCTTGATGACCCGCGCCTGGAATGCAAGGCTTATCGCAATGCGGTGGATTTCTCCATGTTCATCTGCCCACGTATGGCACACATGCATAACTTCGCGAGCACGCGCGAGGTTTTCTGGTCCAGGATCGAAAAATGGGGAGAGCATGTCGCGGAATTGAAACGGCGCCTCCCTGACAACTGGCCGTCGCAATTGTTTTCAGACAGTTATTAGGCGAAGCGTGAATAGGTGCGGTTCTTGTTGTCCAGTCCGGGTCTTACCGCGCGGTGAGCGGGGCACATTGTGGCTGACGTCGATCGCAAGATATCTGAAGAGTGGGAGAGGGAGAGTGTCATGTCCAATCGTACTGCCGAAAAGGCGCAGGTTACGCTAGATCTGAGTGACGTCGAGCCTCGGGTGGGAAAGCCGTGCGGCGGCGCGCAGCTTTGGGAGCCGTGCGCGGCGATCGATATCCGTCGCTGGGTCATGGCGATGGATTATCCCAATCCGATCCATTGGGACGAGGAATTTGCGCGGGCTTCCAAGTTCGGCGGGATCGTGGCGCCGCAATCCATGCCGGTGGCATTGGACTTCGGCCATGGCGTGCAGCCCGCCTGCGTCGGCCGCATTCCGGAATCACACCTGATCTTCGGCGGCGAGGAATGGTGGTTCTACGGGCACCGTGTCCGTCCGGGCGACAAACTGTTCCAGGAGCGGCGGTTCCACGATTACAAGGTCACGGACACAAAATTCGCTGGGCCCACCATGTTTGCGCGTGGGGATACCATTCATCGGACTCAAGACGGCACGTTGGTCGCCAAAGAGCGTGCTACCTCGATCCGTTATCTCGCGGCGGAAGCCGAGAAGCGCAAGATGTTTGAAAATAACAACATGACGAAGATGCCCATCTGGACGGTTGCGGCACTAAAGGAGGTCGAGAAGGTGCGGCACGACTGGATCATGTCCGGACGGCTTGGCATTTCACCGCATTTCGAGGAAGTCAAAGTTGGCGACAAGCTGCCGCGCCGCGTGTTGGGCCCGCATACGATCGCGTCTTTCTCCACCGAGTATCGCGCATTCTTGTTCAACATTTGGGGTGCCACACACTGGGTGACCGTGCCGGGCATGAAGGATTGTTGGATCAATCAGGATCCAGGCTGGATCGAGGGGTTTGGCTTCGACGAGGAAGGCGCCAAGATCGATCCGCGCAAGCGCGATGGGCTCTATATCGGACCATCGCGCGGCCATGTTGACGGCGAGAAGGGCGCGGAAATCGGCATTCCCCGCGCCTATGGCTATGGCGCGACCATGGGGGCCTGGGCGACCGATTATCTCGCCTATTGGGCTGGCCACGATGGTATGGTGCGGCACACGAAGATGGGGTTCCGTGGACCATCGTTCGAGGGTGACGTCACCTACATCGATGGCGAGGTCACCGCCAGGGAAGCCGATTCTGCGTGGGGTGTTCCGCTGGTCTCGATCAAGGTGCGCATGACCAACCAAGATGGGGTGGTGCTGGTGGATGGGACTGCCGAGGTGGAACTTCCTCTTTAGGGAACGGTTATGCGGTACGGGTCGCGGGAATCGTGAGCAAGGATAAGGATATTCAGAACGAGATCGCCCTTTCGATTATCAGGGGGGGGCCGCTGAGTGAGGAGCCGGGTCTCGGCGCTCTGACGCTGCCCGGTTTCCTGCGCGAGGTGACGACCCGTTTCGCCGACCGCGAGGCGCTGGTCATGCACACGCCGGATGGTGCCGTGCGCTGGACCTACGCGACCTTGTGGGAGCGTGCGGTCGAAGTCGCGCGTGCCTTGCTGGCCTGCGGTGTCGGCAAGGACAGCCGCGTCGGCGTGATGATGACCAATCGGCCGGAATGGATCGCCGCCGTGTTTGGCACGGGGCTCGCCGGTGGCGTAGCGGTCACGATCAGCACCTTTTCGACGCCGCCGGAGCTCGAGTATCTGCTGCAGGCTTCCGGTATCTCGATCCTGCTGTTCGAGCATACCGTCCTCAAGAAGGACTTTGCCGCAGTCCTCTGTGAACTGGAGCCTGAGATTCTCACTGCGAAGCCGGGTCAGCTGGGATCGATCCAGTTTCCGTTCCTGCGTCGATTGGTGGCGGTCGACGCCGCGTCGGGCGAAGGCGCGATCGAAACTTGGTCCGAGTTTCTCGCGCACGGCAACGCGACAGCCCGCGCGCTGGTGGATGCGACGGCAGCGACGGTAACGCCTGCCGATCCCGGCGTGCTGTTCTTCTCCTCAGGCTCGACCGGTAAGGCGAAGGGTATCCTGAGTGCTCACCGTGGCGTCGCGATCCAGTGTTGGCGCTGGCGCCGGGTTTTTGCTCTCGGAGATGATGTCCGCACCTGGACGTCAAACGGCTTTTTTTGGTCCGGCAACTTTGGCATGGCACTTGGTGCCACGTTCGCCGCCGGCGGGGCCATCGTACTGCAGCGGACTTTCGATCCCGCCGAGGCGCTGGAGTTGTTGCAGGCCGAGCGCGTGACCATACCGCACGCGTGGCCGCACCAGTGGGCGCAGTTGGAAGCCGCGCCCAACTGGAAGACCGTTGATCTCAGCAGTTTGCGCTACGTCGACCCTTCCAGACCCGCCGCCCGACATCCGACATTTGCGGCTCCCCCATGGGGCGATCCGCGATGGGCTTATGGTAATACCGAGACTTTCACGATCAGTGCGGTGTTTCCGTCCAATACGCCCTTTGAGGTGGCGGGAGAAAGCCACGGCGAGGCATTGCCCGGTAACACGATCAAAATTGTCGATCAGGATACGGGTGCCACTCTACCGCGCGGCGATCTCGGCGAGATCGCGGTCAAGGGCCCGACCCTCATGCTGGGCTATATCGGCACGCCGATCGACGAGACCCTGGACGAGGCGGGGTTCTTCCGCACCGGCGATGGCGGCTATATCGATGAGAAAGGACGCCTGTGCTGGGAAGGGCGCCTGACCGACATGATCAAGACCGGGGGCGCCAATGTGTCGCCGGTAGAGGTCGACATCGCATTGAGAACCTATCCCGGTGTGAAGGTTG
>SCTM01000327.1 GCA_004297485.1 Rhodospirillaceae bacterium | reverse complement strand
ATCATAAAACCTTTAATAGCTAGAATAGCGCCATTTACATCGCTAATTTGTTGATTAGCTTGCTTTTCCATAGCAGAAATTTTCTCTTTAAGATTATCAACTTCTTTCATAACTTCCTCTGCTGTTATTTGTTTGGGCATATCAGGTAATATAAAAGCTGGACGCGGCAAATTAGGCACAAAATAGCCTTCTTCATTGCGCATTAATGAAACAGGATTTGGCATTTTTGAAACATCTTTGAAATCACCTATATCGCCATCGTCTTTTAAGGTTCGAACAAAATCTTCTTCAGCCTCAATGATATTTGTAATATTTCCATCTTTATCAAATAATTGATATTTGGCCATTATTAGCCTCTCTTAATATATTCGGTGATTATACATAAACCTGGAGAACCATTACCGCCAGCTTGTTGTGTTCCGCCTGAAGTTGTAATAGCGCCTCCACCTCCTGACCCATAATTCAAAGCATCAAGCCCTGCAAGGCTGCCACCTGCACTAGTCCATATTCTATCAGTTCCACCACAACCATATAATGAGGAGCCGCCTTGGCCACTAGCAGCAAAGTTTGTAGCACCAAAGCCAAAACCGCTAAATCCAAGCGCTCCGTTAGTATTAAAATCCCCTCCAACACCAACGCCTCCTAATCCTCCATTTGTAGCGGGACTAATTGATGAAGGAGAACCTCCTCCTCCATGCCCACCATTGGCAGAAAATAAACTTCCAAGTGAAGTTATTCCTCCATCCCCTCCATTAACAAACCCAGCCGTACTTGTGCCGCCACTACCGATTGTTATAGTTTGCGATACTCCAATTTGAGCCGCGGTTAAAATTTTTCTTGAATAACCTCCTACGCCTCCTCCACCCGAAACAGCACACTGACCTGCACTAGCAGTAGCAACGCCGCCCGCAGCGGCGCCCCCTCCCAATAATTCAACATCACAAAATACCATTCCAGAAGTAGGCGTGTAAGTACCGCTTGTAGTAAAAACTTGTCTTACAATTTGATAAAAACATACATCTAAAGCTAAATTCATTCGAGCTGTATCTGCATTACTTAAATCAGAAAGATTATTTCCTGTTTGAAGGCTAGTTGCTACAAGCGCTACTGTTCCTGAAGCATCTTGAAAAGTAAGCGTTCTTTCGGCAGTTATAGTTGGAACGCTAAATAATATTCCATTAGGTTGACTTCCAGAACTAGGTGTAATAGCAAAAGGTACGGTACCTTGCGAAATAGCATTTACTACGCCACCATTTTGCCCATAAAGAGTTAGATTACCATTTCCAGGCCCTCTAGCTACAATAGCAGTTCCACCGCCCACACTATTATCTATTTCTATATAACTTGTAGCGCCCCCAGTAGGCCCGAAAGTAATCATATTATTTCCATTAGCATCTAACAATCCAGTTACAATCCTTGGTGATGTAATAGTAACGCCTGATAATGTCCCGCCGGTAATAGCTACAGCACTAGCATTTTGAGTCGCCATTGTGCCTAGACCTAGGTTAGTGCGACTTGTTGATGCATTAGCTACGTCAGATAGATTATTGGCTGCCAGAAGAAAATCTGTAGCTGCATGAGTCGCTGCCGTGCCTAGACCGAGATTCGATCTAGCAGTAGTTGTATTTGTAAGCTCGGAAAGGTTATTAGAACCCACCATAACAGTTCCGCTAGTTGGCAAAGTTAATGCTGTGTTTCCTGTGACTGTAAAAGTAGTTGTATGCGCACCACTAAAAGTTAAGTTGCCACCCAAAGTAATAGTGCTAGAACCATTATTAATCCCAGTCCCGCCATATGTAGGGCTAATAAGACTTGCATTCCATACTGCGGTAGTTATAATTCCGATGCTTGCCAGACTAGATAAAGTTGTAACCGCAGTATTAACAAGAGTACCAGTTGTTGGCAAAGTGACATTTGTTGCGCCAGTAGTTGTAAATGTAAGTGGATTCGCTGGAGTAGTGGTAAAAGCCCCTCCAGTTGTGAGATCACCACCCAAAGTAATATTATTGGAATTAGAAACACCTGTACCACCATATGTTGCCGCTAAAGGCGTAGTTAAGCCTATAACATTTCCTACTTTTGTAAGAGGTGCAGTTACAGAAATACTTGAAGCACTGCTAAATAATGACCACACAATTGCAGTAGTTCCTACGGTTATAGTACCGGAAGTAGTCATTATAAATAGATTGCCAGCATTAACCGTACCGGCGGAAGCCACTGTATAAGTTCCGGTCTTTATTTTTGCCGTAGTATCATAATCAGTTGCACGAGTTAAAACCCAATTATGCGAACCGTCCCCAACAGTTGTAACCGTATAAATACCATTTTGTGCAGGAGCGGCCTGATCTTTTATAAGAACTCTATCATTTACACTAGGGGTATTGCTATCAATAGA
>SCTM01000026.1 GCA_004297485.1 Rhodospirillaceae bacterium | reverse complement strand
ACCATGCCCGCGCCTTCCCGCTCCTCATTCTCTCCCGGCACTGCGCGCGGATTAGCCACCGCTGTCGGCGTTCCCGCCGATCTGGCGGTTTCCGGCGGCGAGCCTGCCGTATACGCCATGATAGAATTGAAGCGCGCGCGCGATGCGGGTGGCGGCAACCTGCGTGGCCACCATCTGGTTCAGGCACAGCGACATATTGCCGGTCTCGACCCGATGCGCCACGGCACCTTGATGCAACATCTTCAAGCTCATGTCGTGGCCATGGGCGGACGCGGCGGCGACACCCGCATCGCCCATGTGACGCCGGGCGAGGTGGTGGTCCCGGAAAGTTTACTGACTCCGGACGTTGTCGCGATCCTGCACCGCGCAGCGAAGGAGAAAGGCATCGACCCGTCACGCTTTATCGTCGGCAGCGGTCGCAACGCCATCAATCCAAACACCGGGCAGATGGAGTTTGACGATGATTGGGGGGGAGGATGACGATACTCCCGATGGGGACAGACAAACTGGATCGGGCTACGATTGGAACGAGGACGATGCAGGTGCGCCGGAATATCAGGTCAGTGACGCGTCTACAACTCAACCAGCGCATTCAGATTCGAACCCGCTGTTGAGAATCTGCACAGTGGATGCACATGGCGTCGTCAACAATCTACCGACGCGCGATCCGACCAGGCCCGGCGCATACAAAGTGCCAGAAACACCTGGCACTGGCGTTATCGACCGTGAACAATTCTTGCCGCCGGGGGCAAACAGCTGGAGTGCTCCTCAACGCAACGCCTATCTCAATCAATATCGGAATCAAATTTCCGGCTACGTTCCCAACGGCCAAGGCGGGTATACTCAGGTTTTCAATGGAGTAAGTGATAATATCGGTGGGCTTGCAAACAGAACGAAGTTAGAAAATACATACCCTGGCCGTGTTCTATTTGAACTTCCCGGTGGTCAAAATTATGAAGAAGTTCCTGGAATGCAATTTCGCCTACCGTGGGCAATGGGGTGCCCGCGGCCGTAATTTCGTGTGGGTAAGATCAAGGGCGTGAACGTGATCGAATGCTCCGGAGAATCCTGTCGATGTTACTGAGAAGAATAATTCCGGGGCGCACATATGTGGCTGCAATTCTTGTATCTACGTTGATGGGCGCGCTCAGTCCGGACGCAGCGCAAGCAGCCTGTCTTGAATTCCCCTCACTACCGCAGCAATACACCACAGCGTTATATATCATCACGGGAACTGCGGTTTCAGAAAAGTATATAGAGGGTAGCCCGGATGATTATTTTATGCCGGGGGACGAACTTAAAGTTCACGTGGACAAAGTCCTTAAAGGCTCGCCTCCCCCTTATTTAACGCTATTTAGTGAGCGAAGTTCAGGGATGTTCCCGCTTGATCTAAGCGTACCCTACGTCCTCTTTATAGAACAGGAACATGGGCGGCTCATGGTCTCCAACTGTGGAGACTCCGATTACTTAAGCAAATCAAAAAATATTCTAGCAGCCGTACAAAGAATATCTCATCTGCCTCAGAACGTCGAAGCCCCGGCGCACGACGGCATATGGGCGGCGGCTGGGCAGATGCCGAATGATTACGGCAATGCACAGAGGAAAGACGCATGGTCGCCCGACCACAAGCTTGTGGTGCAGGAAGGTGTTTATCCTCCGAAGGGTTCTGATGCGTTAGCTCTCGTCGGTAAGCACGCAACTTTGCTTCAGGATATTCTTGCGTTGTCGCCGTTCTTAGAAGTTCTTTGGGCACCCGATTCAAAATCATTTGTCGTAAACGGTAGTGATGGTGGTCAGGTCGGGAAGTGGGGAGTACACTTCTATACGGTCGATGACGAAGACAGGCCCGTTGCGCGCGACCTTGCCAACCTCATCGTGCCGTTAGTGCGGGACTTCCCGCAGTGCGACGGCGATGCACCCTACACAAACTTGGGGGCGGTGGCGTGGCTAAATGATGGCAAGGAATTGTTGGTTGCGGCGGAGGTTCCTGGTCATTCGCCTTGCCGCAACATGGGGGCGGTCAAGGCGTTCCGTATCTCGGTTACATCCTGGAAAGTGATCGAGCAAATATCCGCCGCCAAGCTACGTCGCGATTGGGCTGGTGTCTTAGGGCCCCGCCTACAATAAGTATCTTATTGATTCGACCCCGGCCTTCCCTCGCCCTCCACGAACAGCATGTGCCACAGCACGATGTTCATGGGATTCCACATGCGCGTCGCCAGGCCGAAATCGTCGGCGGTCCATGACTTGCCCTCGGTCTTGGCCACGACAATGTCGGTGAAGGGTTTGGGGTCCCAGTAGGGGCTCTCGCGCCATAATGGATGCGCGATGATCTTGCGGATGGTCGGGGCGAAGTCGCCGTTGAACCATTCGATCATGGGCGAGTTGAAGCCGATCTTCTGCCGCCGCAGCCGTATGCCTTCCGGCAGGAAGCCCTTCATGGCGTCACGCAGCACGCGCTTGGTATATCCCGCGCCGATCTTGGACGTGGGCGGCAGGGCCATGGCATAGGACACCAGCCTCCAGTCCATGAACGGCATGCGCACCTCGATGCCGTGGGCCATGGCGCAGCGGTCGTAGTTGCGCAGGATCGCCGGCAACAGCCGCGCATGAAACTCGTGAGATAGCCGCTGGTTCACCTGATTCACCGGCCAGTCCAGATACCAGGAATAGCCGCCCAGCAACTCGTCGCTGCCGTGCCCGTCCAGGGACACCACCACGCCCTGTCGGCGCAACTCCCGATAGAGCGCCCACACCGGCACGGCGATGCCGCTATAGATCTCCTCCATGGACCACACGGTGTCGGCGATATGGTGCACGGCCTCCTTCGGATCGAACACCCAAAGGTGCGGCTGCGCGCCCACGTGCGCGGCCACTTCCGTTGCATGAACGGTTTCATCGATGAGCGTGCCGGGGAAACTGGCGATGAAGGCCCGCCGCCAATCGCCCGCCGCCCGCGCATGCTCCGGCGATCCCGGATTGCTTCGTGCCACCCGCGCCATGGCCGCGGCGACGCTGCTGGAATCCACGCCGCCGCTCAAACACGTCCCCACCGGCACATCGCTACGCAGGCGCAAACGCACCGCATCCAGGAACAACTCGCGGAACCCATCCACCTGATCCTCGTACCGTGCCGGTACTTGAGGCAGATGGAGTGCCGTGTCCCACCACCGTTCCAGCTTCATGTCGCCGTTGGCCGCGACGGTCATGTAATGACCGCCCGGCACGCGTCGAACGCCCGCCATAACGGTCTCAAGTTCCGTGCCCTCGTAGGACTGGGAGTCATGGGCCACGATGCCCGCGATGCGCGGATTGATCGCGGCCTTGAAGTCCGGCAACGCGAGGAACGCCTTGATCTCCGACGCGAACGAGACACGGCCGTGAGCAGTCTGAAAATAAAGCGGCTTCACGCCGAACCGGTCGCGGGCGAGGAACAGGTTCCGTGTCTCGCTGTCCCAGATCGCGAACGCCCACATGCCGTTGAAGCGCGCGAGGCACGACGGTCCCCATTCTGCATAAGCGGCGAGCACGACCTCCGTGTCGGTTTGGCTCCGGAACCGGTGGCCCTTGGTTTCCAGCTCCGCGCGCAGTTCGAGGAAGTTATAAACCTCGCCGTTATAGGTGATCCAATAACGCTTCCCGTCCGCGCCGCCGTAGCTCATGGGATTGGCGCCCGCCGGACTCAAGTCCAGGATCGCCAGCCGCCGGTGGCCCAGACCGAGACCACCGTCGATATGGGTACCGCGCCCGTCCGGCCCGCGATGGATCAGGGAGTCCGTGAAACGGTCCAGCACATCCGGGTCGCACGGCACGCGCAGATCATAGATACCGACAATGCCGCACACGCTGCTGGGACCTTCGCCACGGATAAGATGTTAACGGATGATAGCGTAAGTTAAGCTGACCATAAGTTAAGCGGTATATTTGCAGCGTTAAGAAATCGCCCCATGAGCCAGACCGTGCCCGAAACCTGCGACGTCATCTGCTGTGCAACCGTAACCGCCGCCACGGAGAACGTGCGCCGTCACCTGCTGGCCCTTGCCAAGGCGCCCCTGGGCCTACGCGGCGACTTCTCGGTCATCTACCATCTCACAGCCGACAATCCCGCGGTTCTGCCAGCGGGCCTTGCCATGCACGACCGTGGCCCCTTGTCGGGCCCGGCCTATCTAGCCGCGGCGGCCAAGGCGCGCATCATTGTGGACCTGGAGGACGGGGCCGATGCCGCCACGCGCATCGCGCGGCTCACAGCACTGAAACAAGCCGGCGCTCAAATCCTCGCAGAGAACGGTCCCGCCGCGCGCGACGTGCTTCCCGCCGACGCCCTGTTCAGTACGCCCGAGGCCCTGCTCGACAAGGTATACGCCCGCCTTCGTTAACCTTCGGGCCTACAAACCATATTTGACGGTTTCTTAACGGCATTCCTGGCCTACTCCACGGGTAAAACTCTGTCTGAATGACGGGAGGCCCCGGTGCTCGGGTTCGCTTTGGTCGGCTGTGGACGGATCGCGCAAAAGCATGCCGATCTGCTCCACGGCAAACATATATCTGGCGCGCGGCTGGTCGCGGTCTGTGACATCAAACCCGAACGGGCCGAAGCCCTCGGCGCGCGCTGCGGCGTGCCCCACTTCCGCGACATGCACGAGATGATGGCCAAGCTCGGCCGCAATATCGATGTTGTGGCAATCCTGACCGAGAGCGGACTCCACGGCCGCCATTGCCTGGAACTGGCGGCCTACAAGAAAGACATCGTCGTCGAAAAGCCCATGGCCCTGACCCTGGACGACGCCGACGCCATGATCCGCGCCTGCGACGCCAACGGCATCAAACTTTTCGTCGTCAAACAGAACCGCTACAATTTACCCGTACAAGCCGCCCGCGCCGCCTTGGACAGCGGCCGCTTCGGCAAACTGGTCATGGGCACCGTGCGCGTCCGCTGGTGCCGCACCCAAGCCTACTACGATCAGGACCCGTGGCGCGGCACCTGGGCCCTGGATGGCGGCGTGTTCGCCAACCAGGCCAGCCATCATGTGGACCTGCTGGAATGGTTCCTCGGCGAGCCGGTAGCGGTGTTCGCCAAATCCCGCCGCGCCTTGGTGGAGATCGAGGCCGAGGATACCGGCGTCGCCGTCATCACCTTCCGGTCCGGCGCCATCGGCCTGGTGGAAGCGACCACGGCCACCCGGCCCAAGGACCTGGAAGGGTCCCTCTCGATCCTTGGCGCCAATGGCACCGTGGAAATCGGTGGCTTCGCCGTCAACGAAATGAAAGTCTGGCAGTTCGCCGACGCGAGTGCCGACGACGCGGGCATGCTGGCGCGCATGCGCGAGGCCCCCCCCAACGTCTACGGCTTCGGCCACGCGGCCTACCTTAACAATGTGGTTCAGACGATTAACGGCGACGGCTCAGCTCTGGTGGATGGCCTTGAGGGGCGGAAATCCCTTGAACTCATCAGCGCGATCTACGAATCCATCGCCACGGAACGGGAGGTCATCCTCCGCTTCCAAGCCCATCATGGCCGGCTCGGACAACGGTAGACAAAGTCATAACCCATGGCGTTCTCCCTCGACGCTGACCAAGCCGCCGTCAGGAGCCGCGTAGACTTTTACGTCGTCAAGCTCCCTGTGTTCGACCCACAGCTTGGGACAAGCCTGCGGGATACCGCCCTCGACATCCGCCTTGAAGAGCTGACCACCTACTTCACGGTTTTTTCCTTCAACACGCCGCGTAACCAAATTCTTCTCGCACCGTCGGTCGATGACGCCTTGGCCGCGGGAGACAAAGACTTCTGTCTGATCCAGAATGCCGGACACATCTTCTATGGCCACGGCGGATTGGCGGCCGACCTGCTGAAGGTTCTCGATCAATGCCAGTTCCTGACCGGCCGGGTGGTGGATCGCGGCGGGTACTTCTATCTCCACGACCAGTGTTTCCTGGTGAACCGCCACGCCTGGAAAGCCGCCGGTCGTCCCGCATTCGGCGTTCCGCATGTGGGAACCCGCTCCGTCGCCGTCCCCGTTTTCACGCCCACCGATCTCAATCCATCCGGCCGAGGCGAACTCGCCATCAATGGGCGTTTCGGCTATGGCTGGAACGCCATATCCGCGAGCCTGACGGCGGAATATACCGTACGCCAATGGCCGGTTTTCATGAACAAGTGGATGGTCGACTGTGGCGCCTATCGCAGCGATCTGGGAACATGGCGCGAATCACTGCTGGAGAACGTCGTCGCACCGCGGCCAACTGCGCCGCCGCCATTGCGCGACTATCTGCATTTCCTAAGCGTCACCCTTGGCAATGACGAGACCTCCAAGCCGATTTTCGTCTTCAATTCCGAGGCCGACGCCGACATCCCCGTTATGGGTATCAATCCAGGGCTCGACACCGCATTTATGCTTGCGGCGGGATTTAAGTCTAACCGCATCCTGGAACGTATCGGCTTCACCGAAAACACCGAGGTGGTCTATTACGACTACAACGCGCCCACCCTCGCCCTGAAGCGCATGACGCTGGAGGAATGGGACGGCGTGGATTTCGGCGCCTTCTTCATGGCGGTGCGCCCCCGCCTAGAGGCCATGTTCCCCGAAAAGCTCGCCTACCTCCAGTCCGATGCTTTGAATACTGCGGGCACGATCAACAAGGAATTTCAGGACGAACTGCGCGGCACGTTTGAATCCTTCGACCACTGGATGACCCATTGGTGGAGATTCAAAGCTCTCAAACATTCATACGTGCAGTTAGATCTTTTGCGCCAACCTGATGAGATCCGCGCCATGATCGGCCGACACGCCAAAGGCCACAGCGTCATGTGGATCAGTGACGCCTTCAACGCGCCCTACGCCGTCGCCAAGTTTTCGTGGCGACATCGCCACAACGCCTACTCCGACTTCGCGGATTCACTCGCTGAACGAACCGACTCATCCCTGCTTCTCGGCGGCGCGCCGGCCCTCTGGCTTGCGGGCTAGGCGGGTTACCATGAACACAGTGACGGCCGATCCTTCGCATCTTCTTCGTGATCGCATCGATTTTGTGCTGATCAACGTGCCGCCGTTCGACGCCATCAACGGCGATCGGCCGATTCCGGAACTTGATCTGCGTCTGGCCGAATTGACGGCCTGCTTCACCATGTCGACCTTCGGCCTGCAACTCCATGAACTGAGCTTTGCCCAGTCCCACGATGAAGCCCTGGCGCGCGGATCAAAGGATTTCTGTCTGATCCAGAAATTCGGGCATATCTTCCACGGTCCTCAGGATGCGATAGCCGCTTTGATCGAAGCGACGGAAAAATGCATCTTTCTCATGGGCCACATCATGGAGCGCGGCGGATACTATTTCCTTCACGACCAATGCA